>JAFXVZ010000006.1 GCA_017534535.1 Bacteroidaceae bacterium
AGATTGTTCGTGAGGTTCCTTATGGCAACAACCCAAGCCGTCTGAAAGTTAAGTGCTATGGCGCTGATGACGTTCGCGAGGGTGTAGCTATCCTGTGGCACGAGAATGTTGACGTGTCTATCACGGGTAACTCAACCAACCCAACTCGCTTCCAGCACCCAGTAGCTGGTACTTACAAGAAGGAACGCGTGCTGGCTGGCAAGCCTTACTTCTCAGTAGCTTCTGGTGGTGGTACAGGTCGTACACTGCACCCAGATAACATGGCTGCTGGTCCTGCTTCTTACGGTATGACTGATACGCTGGGTCGTATGCACTCAGATGCTCAGTTCGCAGGTTCTTCTTCTGTTCCTGCTCACGTTGAGATGATGGGATTCTTGGGTATTGGTAACAACCCAATGGTTGGTGCTACTGTGGCTATCGCTGTAGCTATTGACCTTGCTCTGAACAAGAAATAATCATTGAGAAATCGCTTTTGTGATTTTGAAGATTGACAATTGAAAAGAAGGCTGCTCGAGGGAGCAGCCTTCTTTAATTTATATCAGTTCATACGAAGAAACTTGGATAGGAGTATTGAGATTACTAAGTACTTTTTCTAGCATGATACCCTCCATATTATTATATTCGTAACCAAAAGTAGAGCGGATACCTTGAAGGGTGAACTGGGCTGCACGGTCTAAAGCCAAAGGGAGACTATCGCCTTGCATCAAGCTGCCAGTAATGACACTTGTGAAGGCATCACCTGTGCCAGGGTAATGGGCTGGCAGGAATGGACAGGTGACTTTCCAAAAACGGTTACCATTACGGTTATAGGCATAGACGGAAGTAAGATGGGGGTTGCCTATAACAGGTACACTGGTGACAATGACAATGGCTGGGCCTTTATCGGACAGTTCCTTCAGATAAATCTTGAGCTCTTCATCTTGCAGGTTGTCGTGACGATAAGTGCGATTCAACAATAAAAACATCTCAGTCATATTGGGGGTGATAACATCTGCCAAACGGATGAGTCCTCGCATTTGTTCTACCATCTCAGCTTTCATTCCTTTGTAAAGCTTACCATTGTCCCCTAACACAGGGTCAACAACCGTCAAATCAGTAGGACGACGGAAATCGCGGATGAGGTCTTCCACCACCTGCACCTGTTCAGGGGATCCGAGGTAGCCTGTATAGAAAGCATTGAAGCGGAAGCCCTGACTTTTCCAGTTGGCTATGATGCGTTTCATCTCATCGGTGAGGTCGAGAAAGGTGAATTCCGGATATTGGGTGTGGCACGACAATAATGCCGTAGGTAATGGGCACACTTCCAAGCCCATAGATGACAAGATGGGTACAGCTGCCATAAGTGACACACGCCCCATGCAGGATAAATCATGCACAGCTACTACCCGCTTAATCTGACTTTGTATCAACATAAAATTTGTATTTATCACGTTTGTTGGTGCAAAGATAAAAAATAAATGCTTATCTTTGCCACATAATTCATATAAAAAGGACGTATTATGGGTACAGATAAGATTAGGTATTACTTGAACATGATCTTCATCGTGCTGGCTATTGCAAGTGTGATTTTGTATTATGTAGCTGACTTCAGGACATTTATCTATGTATGTGGTACAGCCATTTTCATTAAGGTCATGGAGTTTATCATCCGCTTTACAAACCGATGAGTGGATGTATGAAGAGGAGGCTACTGACATATATGTGGCTGTTTGTTGCCTGCTGTGCAACCTTGCAGGCACAGAATCCTTTTGGCAATACACGTGATGCCAATGGTAACCAAATTGACCCAAACATGCAACCTGATGACTTCAGGAACGACAGTACAGAGGTACAATCAGCTGCACCAAAGCTGTTTCAATGGCGCATCAGTGAAACACTAGGAAACCAGATTATGACAGAGGTGGATACGGTGGCTCTGAACTTCCAGAATGTGAACATGGAAGAAGGGATGACGGGTCATTATAGTATCTTGGGCAACATGGGCTCACCCAGATTATCGCATATATTTGCCGACAGGCAATATGACATTGCTCCTACTATCTTCCTGCAACCCCTCACTGGCTTCTTTAAACGCTCGGATGAAATGGTGTTCACCAACAGTAATATTCCTTACACGAATTTATCTTATTGGCCTAATGGTGATAAAATAACTGGTGAGGACCGTTTCAAAGCGTATTTCTCGATGAACATGAACAGGCGCTTGGCTTTTGGGTTTAAGTTTGACTATCAGTATGGTAGAGGATATTATGCCAACCAAGCTACATCTAATTTCAATGCAGGGTTGTTTGTATCCTACCTA
Organism: Bacteroidaceae bacterium; assembly: GCA_017534535.1. Lineage (GTDB taxonomy): Bacteria > Bacteroidota > Bacteroidia > Bacteroidales > Bacteroidaceae > Bacteroides. Next base: position 2,300 of record JAFXVZ010000006.1, read on the forward strand.
GGCAAGCATTACCAGCTGCATGCGATGTACAACAACTATTACTTCAAGCAGAATGAGAATGGTGGTATTACGGATGACGAGTATATTACGAATCCCGAGGGCAAGGCTGAGGGTAGTAAGACGTATGAATCGAATAATATCCCTGTAAGACTGGAGGGTAGCTCGAACCGCAATCATAATATGTCGGTATATCTGTCGCATCGTTATCGTCTGGGATTCACCCGTGAAACCATCGAGCTGGTGGACAAACAGGAAGACGAAGCTACAGTGAGGCGTCGTAACAGGATCGCACAGACCAGGGAAAGAGCTGACATAGCTTCCCAAGACTCTTTGCAAAACGACTCATTGGCCATTACACCCAAAGACACCATTATTAAGGAAGAGTTTGTTCCAGTAACGAGCTTCATCCATACTTTAAAGGTGGAACGTTCACGTCATAGTTTCTTTTCCAGCGATTTGGACTCGCTGCCTCCAGCACTGTTGAACACAAAAGAAACAGCTGACTCAACAGTAAGGTTCAGTATTAAGAATGTATTCGGAATCTCGCTATTAGAGGGATTCAACAAATATGCTAAAGCAGGACTGACAGCATATATCTCACATGAGTTCAATAAATATACACTGATGAACATGGACACTTCACTGGAGAATCCGCATAATGTGAGATATACGGAGCAAGAGTTATTTGTGGGTGGTGAACTGGCGAAACGTGAGGGTAACCTGCTGCATTACAATATTAATGGTGAATTTGGCTTGGCTGGTGTGGCTCAAGGACAATTTAAGTTGGATGCCACGGCAGACCTGAATGTGAAATTGTTTAAGGATACGGTAAGCCTGAAAGTACATGGATATGTAAAGAATGTGCTACCATCGTTCTACATGCGTCATTATCACTCAAATCACTATGTATGGGATTACGAGGATATGGACAAGGAATTGAGAATGAGACTAGAGGGTGAGCTGAACTTCCCTTTGACAGGTACAAACCTGAAAGCCGGACTGGAAACCATCAAGAACTATACTTATTTTGACAGCGAGGCGATTTCAAGACAGGCTTCAGGTTCCATCAAGGTTGCAAATGCTACACTGACACAGAAGTTTAAATTGGGCATCCTGCATCTTGACAATGAGGTAACATGGCAGAAAACAAACAGTGACCTATTGCCACTGCCTACGTGGACGCTATATCATAACCTGTATATCCTGACGAAGATTGCCAAAAAGGTACTGAATGTGCAACTGGGTGCAGATGTGCGTTATTTTAGCGAATATTATGCTCCAACGTATGCACCAGGCTTACAACAATTCCATCTTCAAAGTGAAGAAGGAAGAATGAAAATTGGCAATTATCCTGTGGTCAATGTATATGCCAACCTGCAACTGAAACGTACACGTTTCTTCGTGATGTTCTATCATGTGAACGAGGGTATGGGTAGCCGTAAGTACTTTTACGCTCCACACTATCCTATCAATCCAAGATTGTTGAAGTTTGGCGTTTCCTGGAATTTCTATGACTAAAAAATGGATACGATATCTGCTGATTGGACTCGTCGCAGTGGTGATTTATCGCGTATTCCTTTATGAAACTCACGAGGTGAAGCCATTGCCCCGTGATTATGCAAGCATTGTGGAGAGTGATACCCTAAGGGCTACCACGGAGTATAACTCCATCAGCATGATGGCTGGCAGTGATTCTATCGAGGGCTTTCATCTGGAACTAGTGGAAGCGTTTGCCCGTGAGCATGGACTCCAGGTGGCGATAACACCAGAAATGAGTTTGTCTAAACGGCTGCAAGGTTTGGCAGAAGGGAGATACGACTTGATAGCAGATGGCATTCCTGTTACTGCAGGAAGGGATGACTCGCTATTATTTACGAACCCAATCACCAGAAGTAGTCAGGTGCTAGTACAACGTAAGCCTCTGAATGCAGAGGACTCGTTGAAATACATAGAAAGTCAAGTAGAGTTAGGAGGGAAAACGCTTTATGTGGTAAAAGACTCACCGGCAATTATGCGCATCGGTAATATGATTAGTGAAATTGGTGATACTATATATATAAATGAGGTGGAGCGATATGGGGCTGAGCAGCTTTTGGCAATGGTGGCGTATGGGGATATTGATTATGTCGTGTGTGACCGGAGTATAGCGAAGCTAGCTACTGATAGCTTGCCTCAACTAGACTTATCTGTCCCAATTGGTTTTACGCAGTTTTATGCTTGGGGCATTAACAAAAAATCCCCTATCCTACTAGACAGCATCAACTCTTGGCTTGAGCGTTATCAAAAAACGAAAGAGTATAAGACTTTAACGAAGAAATATGATGTTAATTAAGGAATGGCGTCAAGATTTAAACAAAAGGCTGCATAATTGCAGCCTTTTGTTTAAAATCCCAATTTGAGCTATACTCTTATCTTCATAGTCGCATAGCTCATATCAAATCGTATGTAGAACGATTTCAATTGATGGATCATTACGCGATTATTTAATCCTTGAAGTACCTGTTGTACAGACCTTCAAAGCCTTTACCATGCCTAGCTTCATCCTTTGCCATTTCATGAACAGTGTCATGAATAGCATCAAGATTTAAAGCCTTTGCCTTACGAGCGATAACCATCTTACCCTCGCATGCTCCCTGCTCTGCCATCATACGCTTATAAACATTGGTCTTGGTATCCCATACCACTTCGCCCAATAGTTCTGCAAAACGAGATGCATGGTCAGCCTCCTCAAATGCATAGCGCTTGAAAGCCTCGGCGATTTCTGGATAGCCCTCACGGTCAGCCTGACGACTCATAGCCAGATACATACCAACCTCTGAGCACTCTCCATTGAAGTTGTCAACCAGACCCTTGTAGATTTCAGGATCAACACCTTTAGCTACACCAATTACATGCTCGTCAGCAAAAGACAAAGGAGCACCTTCTTCTTCAACTACCTCCACGAACTTTGATGCTGGAGCCTTGCACTGCGGGCAGCGTTCAGGAGCTTCGTCACCCTCATGGATATAACCACAAATTGTACATCTAAATTTCTTCATAAAACACAGATTTAAATTATTAGTATTCTTTTTTACTGAATCAGGGAAAGTCCATATCAGATTTTTCACCTAATTTGCGAGCAAAGATAGGAAAAGATTTGTAATGCTGAAACTATTTAACTAATTTTGTGGAAATAATTCTAACGACTATGGATTACGGTTATGTAAAAGTTGCAGCTGCCATACCAGGCGTGAAGGTGGCAGACTGTATGTATAACGCTGCAGAGATTGAGAAACTAATTGTGGAAGCCAATGACAAGGGCGTGGAAATCATCACATTCCCTGAACTGGCATTGACAGCCTACACTTGTGGCGACCTCTTCGCGCAACAATTGCTATTGGATGAAGCTGAACGTGGCTTATTACAGATCATGCAGAATACCCGACAGATGGATATCATCTCAATTATCGGTCTGCCAGTATCGGTGCATGGCATGTTACTTAATGCCGCAGCAGTGATTCAACACGGCAAGGTATTAGGTGTGGTGCCAAAGTATTACCTACCAAACTATAAGGAGTTTTACGAGATGCGTTGGTTTACTTCGGGCGACATGATCAAACAGGATAATGTTAGGTTGTGCGGACAGCTGGTACCAGTAACGCACGATATGTTGTTCGAAACTCCCAAGGCTATCTTTGGCGTGGAGATCTGTGAGGATGTGTGGGCACCTATACCAACAAGCTCTATTTTGACACTGAAAGGTGCTGACATTATCTGCAACCTCTCTGCCACAGATGAATGCATCGGTAAGCACGACTATCTGTGTCAGCTGCTGAGTCAGCAATCAGCCAGAAGTATGTCAGGTTATGTATATAGTTCGTGTGGTTTCGGAGAATCCACTACAGATGTGGTATATGCGGGTAATGCACTGATTTATGAAAATGGCAGATTGTTGGCTCGAAGCAAACGCTTCGAAATGGATCCTCAGCTGATTATCAGTGAGATTGATGTGCAGTTCCTACGTGGAGAACGACGTGTAAACACCACTTTCGCTACCAGTATGCGGCAATATATCGGCAAGGAGGCCTTGCGAGTAACAATTGATCGCACCACTGATAAACCACTGGAATTGACGCGTGAATATGACCCACATCCTTTTGTGCCACAAGGCAATACCCTAGATGAACGATGTGAGGAGATTTTCTCTATTCAGATGGCAGGTTTGGCTAAACGACTGATTCACACTTATGCCAAGACTGCTATCGTGGGCATTTCTGGTGGACTGGACTCGACACTCGCCCTATTGGTTTGTGTACGTACGTTTGACAAGCTGAAGCGTGACCGCAAAGATATCATAGGCATTACGATGCCTGGATTTGGCACCACAGACCGCACGTATAACAATGCCATCAATCTAATGAAGTCTTTAGGCGTGACTATCCGTGAAATCAGTATCAAGGATGCTTGTATCCAACATTTCAAGGACATAGGACATGATGTAAACAACCACGACGTAACGTATGAGAACTCTCAGGCAAGGGAACGTACACAAATCCTGATGGATGTGGCAAACCAAATGAATGGTATGGTGATTGGTACGGGTGATATGTCAGAGTTGGCATTGGGTTGGGCAACCTATAATGGCGACCACATGTCGATGTATGGAGTAAATGGCAGTGTGCCAAAGACATTGGTAATTCACCTAGTGAAATGGGTGGCCCTGCATGATATGGATGAACTATCGAAACTAACTCTGCTAGATATTGTGGATACACCAATCAGTCCAGAACTTATTCCTGCTGATGAACAAGGCAACATTAAGCAGAAAACTGAGGATTTAGTGGGGCCATATGAATTGCACGATTTCTTCCTGTTTTATTTCATACGATGTGGATTTAGTCCATCTAAGATCCTAATGCTGGCTAAACGTAGTTTTGCTGGGGTGTATGATGAGGAAACCATCAATAAGTGGCTTCATACTTTCTGCCGCCGTTTCTTCAACCAACAGTTTAAACGTTCATGCTTGCCTGATGGTCCAAAGGTGGGAACCATTGCACTAAGTCCTCGTGGCGATTGGCGCATGCCGAGCGATGCTTCATCATCCTCTTGGCTAGTTTTTTGATATTGTGCTGCACTGCACACAAATGAGAAATCGCTTTGCGATTATGAGAAACCTGGCTACTGTAGTAGCCAGGTTATGAAAATGAAAGGCTGCGTTCGCAGCCTTTCATTCATTATTCATTGTTCTTTATTCTTTATTAGAATCTTACTCCCAACGTCAGCATCGCTTGATTGCGAGTATTAGTGACCTTAGTAACAGAACGGGCAGATGGATAGATGGTGTGGCCATCCTTCACCACGAAAGGATACATATTGGAATTATAAGTATCAAGCTTATAAGCCAAGTCTGCATAGAACATGCTGCCACGATAACCTATACCAAAGGCGAAAGTGTGACGGTCCTGGGTATTAGCATAATCCGTATCGGTCTGAATAGAATAATAAGGTAAATCCTTGTAAGCATTGTCCTCGAAGATGGCAGTGCGGTAGTTGTAACCGGCACGGATGCCAAACTCCGGAATAGGTTTGAACTCCATACCTACCTTGATACCATGTACAGCCTTTGTCATTTTACGTGTAGAGTTCTCGAAATCGAAAACAGCATCGTAACCATCAACATCCTTGAACTTCATGAAGGAATAGTCCTTGTACTCGTATTCTGCATCAACAGCGAATTGGTTACCTATGGTAGATGCCAAGCTAACATTAAAAGCCCAAGGAGTTTGGAAATGGAACGGACGAACCATTTCACCACGACTTGGCAGCTGATCAGCTGTATAGACATCGTAGTCATATAAATTACCATCAGACTGGTCGAGCACAGTAGAGGTCAAACGAGCACTGGTTTTGTAATCTAAGCTGAAAAACGTAGGGGTATGTACAGCCAAGCCAAAACGGAACGGTGAATCTTCAAACGGACGGAAAATGGCACCCAGCTTGAAATCAACACCTGTTCCCACAATGCGGTTCCATGTAGAAAGGTCATAACCTTCTAACTGAGTACCTGGGTAATCCTCAATGTAGGTAGTGTATTTCCTGTAATTCAAATCGTATGCACCCATGGTTAAGCCAAGATAAACACGATCGTTGACGTTAAACGAAATGTTAAAGCTATACTCATCCAAGTGTCCATGTTCTTCCACATCCAAGCTTCCCAAGCCCTGATCGTACATACCTATGTATTCTTCATTCTCGCCTACAGGATCTATCACACCACCATAGTAACCTATAGCTGAGAGCCAACCAATCTCATCATTATTAAAGGCATTGTCCCAGGCATCGTATTTAATGCCATCAGCCTGCTGAGCCATCTGCAAGGTCTGTGTAAAATCACCCAAACCACCACTGAACTTCTGCTTGCGGAAGAATGACTTGGATCTGCGGTAGTTAAAACCAAAATTTACATAACGCAGGGCGGTGGCATTACCTATCTTGGACGAATAGACAAATCCTATTTGGTCGAAGTCGCCTTTGACGTCATCCATCTTGTATGTACCATCAAGGGTTTTGTTCTTAGAATTGAAAGCTGAAAGGCCAAAGGTTGTCTGTAAGTCATTGCTCCGATAAATACCAATACCAGCCGGATTGGTATTCATTGTGGAGATGTCACCTCCCAGGGCACTCATGGCACCACCCATACTCACAAAACGTGCCGTACCATTTAAATCTTTGTCGATGAACTTGGCGGCATCATATACCGTTTGAGCAGCTGCAGAGCCTGCTAAAAATAGCAAGCTCCAAACAGCGATTGTAAATCTCTTTTCCATAATGCAAAAAAATCATTATTCATTATACATTATACATTATTCTTTATCTCGTACGAGTACCCCCGCCTCCGCCGCGGGATCCACCTCCGCCACTGAAGCCACCACCGCTGCTACGAGTGCCGCCTCCACCACTGAAGCCACCACCACTATAGGAACGAGTAGCACCTGAAGAGCTGCCTGAGTAGCTACGGGTTGTACCACCCTGGCTACCACTATAAGAGCGAACGCGAGAGCTACTGCTAGATCCAGTTGAGTAGCTACGAGTGCTTGAGCTACTTGGGCTGACAGAACGTGAGCGAACAGCGTTGTTGCTTGAGCTGCTTCTAACGGTTGATCCGCTACGTGTATTGACTGAGGTGCCAGAGTTGCTACGCACAGCACTATTGCTACGTACTGTAGCGGTATTGTTACGCACACCAGAACTGTTGCTGCGTACTGCATTGGTATTGCTACGAGTAGCCGTGCTGCGTACGCCGGTAGTGGTACTACGAGTTGCATCACTATTGCTGCGAACGCGTGTACCAGAACGGGTACCTATTACACGTCCAGTTGAGTTGCTACGAGTTGCACCGCTACGAACAGCTGTGTTGTTATTGCTACGAACACTTGTTGAGTTAGTGCGGGTACGTACAGACGAGCGAGCTCCATCAGTACCAGCAATGCCGCTTCCACCCCTTCGGGTCAAGCTTGAGTAACCACTGCGCGCACCTGGCTGTCCACGGAAGGTATATGTCTCAGGACGATGATAATAGCCTCCCCAGCCATAGTAGTGTCCGTAATATGGGTTATGCCAGCCAGCATACCAGCCGCCATGCCAGCCTGTGTACCAAGGAGAATACCAAGGGCTATACCAGCTGCTGTACCAACCATAACGCCATGGGCTCCAACCCCAGCCACCATACCATGAGGTGTACCATGGGCTATACCATGTGCTGAAACCCCATCCAAAGCTTGAAAATCGCCAATCCCACCAAAGACGATTGGTCCAGGTTGGGAAAACGTATGCATAATAGTCATCTACGAATACGTTCCACTCCCAAGAGTTCAAGCCATAAACGATGTCCCAGTAGTAAGGACTGCTGATGCTGATGGCAAAACGAGGGTTGCGGAAACGGATGATACGGGTAGCATACTCGTAGTCATCTTCAGTCCCATCAAAACCATTTACCCATTCACCATCCAAATCATTGTCAATCATGGTCTCACCGCTCACCACAGCAGACTCACTGCTTGTAGCTGCAGTATCACCAGAATAACGGCGGTTGTATTCATCAACACTACGCTTATGTTGCTTGTTGCTTTTCACCACTACCTTGGATCCAGCCGGAACCACCACCGCAGTAGTAGTGGGAGTCTCTGACTTTACGACCACAGTTTTGCGTGCTGCATCAGCCTCTGTTTTCTGCTCCGCAGCCTTCGCCTGCTCCTTCTTTGTCTTGGAAGGAACATAGTAAAGGTCGTCATCCACATTCTGTGCCATCACCAGAAAAGGTGCGCACATTGCCATAAGCAATAAAACAATCGACTTCTTCATATCTTTAAAATTTTAATTAATATTCGCTTTTATACTTTTAACACCCGAAAGTAATCATTACTGCGCACTTCAGCAAATAAAAATGTGTTTTTCTTTAGTTAGGTTGTTTTTTTTAACTAAAATGCTTTCAGTATTGGGAAAAACAAGCTATCTTTGCAGTAATAAATATACATCAAGTATGAAAATTGGAAATATTGTTCAGAATTATATATCCGAGCGTGTGTTACCAATATGGTGCATTTTTCTGCTCGACATCTTTATTGTAGCCATTTCCGTACTTTTGGCTTGCCTGTTGCGATATGAGTTTACTTCAGTATTCTCAGCCAACAGTGTTTTGGGGAAAGCGACTCTTTGGATTGTACTAGTCAACATGGTTTTCTTTCGTGTGTTTCACACTTATGCCAATGTCTTACGATTCTCTTCATTTGTAGATATTATGCATATCGTCGTATCGCTTACCATTAGTTATTTCCTGTTGATAGCAGCAAGTCTGGTATGCGAAATTGGTTTCGATTATGAGTTTATCCCTGTGAGTGTACTCATTATCTCCTACGTGTTCACATTTGCCATTATGGCAGGTATGCGCGTGTTAATCAAAATTCTTTATGAGTACATGAACTTTGACGGTCAGCATGGAACTAATGTATTTATATTTGGTACACGAGAGTACGGTGTAGATATCGCTAAGTCTATCCGTTCAAAAGCACATTATAAGTATCGTCTAAGAGGATTCATCTCCAGTGACCCGGTGTTTATTGGGAAAGTAATCATGGGACAGAAGGTATATCCTTACGACGATGAACTGATCAGTGTCTTGATTGAAAAGAATGTTAGGTCAGTGATCGTAACTCCATATAACATGGATAAGCTGAAAGATACCAACTTTACAGACAAGCTACTGACTCATAATATCAAAATTCTGATTATTCCAAACCTAAGTGAATGGAATACAGATAAGGCTCATGGGATAAACCAACTGAAGGAGTTGCAAATCGAGGACTTGCTTCAACGAGATCCTATTCAGATTGATATGCACAAGATAGCCTCTCATTTGGAGGGTAAGCGCGTAATGATTACTGGTGCAGCAGGTTCTATCGGTAGTGAAATTGTACGCCAGGTGGCATCTTTTAACCCTTATAATCTAGTACTGATAGATCAGGCTGAGACTCCATTGCACGACATACGTCTGGAATTACAATCTAGATGGATGGAGATTGAGGCGGAAACAATAGTAGCCGATATTTCAAATGCTACTCGTATGGAGCAGATATTCAAGCAGTATCGCCCACAATATGTGTTTCATGCTGCCGCCTATAAACATGTACCGATGATGGAGGACAATGCTTCTGAGGCTATTCAAAACAATGTAACTGGTACTCGCATTTTGGCAGACTTGGCTGTAAAGTATAAGACAGAGAAGTTTGTAATGATTTCTACCGATAAGGCTGTGAACCCATCAAATGTGATGGGTTGCTCAAAACGTATCTGTGAAATATATGTTCAGTCATTAGCCAAAAAGTTAGAGCATGACGGAAACAAAACGACACAATTCATCACCACACGATTTGGTAATGTATTAGGATCCAATGGTTCTGTCATACCTTTGTTCCGCAAGCAGATTGAAAAGGGAGGTCCAGTTACGGTAACTCATCCAGAAATCATTCGTTACTTCATGACCATCCCCGAAGCTTGTCGCTTAGTACTGGAAGCGGGTAGTATGGGTAATGGTGGTGAAATTTACATCTTTGACATGGGTAAGCCTGTTAAAATTTTGGATTTGGCAAAGCAAATGATTAGCCTTTCTGGCAGGTCAGACATCCAGATTAAGTTTACAGGTCTTCGTCATGGAGAAAAGCTGTATGAGGTTTTGCTAAATGACAAAGAGCATACAAAGCCAACCTATAATGAGAAAATTATGATTGCCGACGTGCGTGAATATGATTATGACGATGTAAAGGAAAAGATTGGTGAGTTAGAAGAAGTGACGTACACCTATGACCAAATGAAGATAGTAGAGAAGATGAAGGAATTAGTACCAGAGTATGTAAGTAAGAACTCTGTATTTGAGCAGCTTGATCATAAGGAAGGACAATAATAAGTAGTAAACATTTTCTTTTTGTAGAAATGTAATAAATACCGCCATTAGGGTAAACCTTGATGGCGGTATTTATTATATAATCACTCAAATTACATTTAAGGAAGTTCTAACCACTTCACATAGCAAAAGTCCTGACGATGAGGCAAGTTCTTGTTCTTAGGATACATACGGACAGCACTCTTGTACTGACCAAACTGGTGTGGAGCCAGGGTAGCTTCAAATGTATAGAGGTTGCCCTCACGGCCTGTCAACTCCAGAGGTTCAACGTTATAAACGCGCTCCTCTCCATCTTTATTCACATAGATATTGACCTTCTCTAAACCGATAGCATCATCAAGTCCTTGCTCATTGATAACGTACTTAATAGTGTATTTCTTACCAGCCTCGAAAGCTGTGTCGTGGAAGTCCCACGAGCTAGATACCACATTGATGGCGTCCCAACGTTCAGCCACAGTTTCCTTCCACTGGGCAATTTCTTTCGCCAGACGGAAGTTATCCTTGGCAATCTCGTGGAAGCGCTTTGCCTGCTTGATGTAGAACTTGTTATAGTAATCATCCAATTGACGCTTCATCGTGTAATGAGGTGCAATCTGAGCGATGGAGTTTTTGATAACCTTG
>JAFXVZ010000022.1 GCA_017534535.1 Bacteroidaceae bacterium
GCAAGTGAAAAGAGAGATCTATACCAAGGTTGAGCAATTCCTTCTAGACGATGATTTTATACGTTATGTGATGGATTGTGTTCCTGACAAGGATTCTTATTGGGTTTCTTATCTTTCTGCTGCACCGCAAATCCGTGCTGCCTATTTGAAGGCTTATGATATTCTGATGCATTTGGATGATTGCGAACTGCTGACCCCAGAACAGTCAGAACGGTTAAAGCAGCGTGTTCTCCATTCACTTCAAACGATTGTCAACTAATCGTGGAAATCAAGACTTAGCTGACCGTCTCCCAACATATTGAAAGTTTTCCGATGATAGGGGGTTGTTCCATATTGCCGAATAGCCTCGCGATGTTTTTTTGTTGGATAACCTTTGTTTGAATGCCAGTCGTATTGTGGATACTCTTTAGCCAGTTTATCCATGTAGTCATCGCGATAGGTTTTGGCTAGTATACTTGCTGCTGCAATACTTAGATATTTCCCGTCTCCCTTGACGATGGTCGTATAGGGAATGTCAATCGTATGACCGTTGACGACAGGACGATAGGGCTTAAAGCGATTTCCGTCCACAATGATGGCTTGTGGTCTTACTTTCAAAAGGTCCAGTGCTCTATGCATGGCTAGGATAGAAGCGTTCAGGATGTTTATTTTATCGATTTCATTGGGAGAAACTATTCCAACACCCCAGGCCAAAGCATCGCGTTCAATAATCTCACGCAACAATTTCCTTTGCTTGTCCGTTAACTGTTTTGAGTCGTTCAATTGTTCGTTATGGTAATTATCTGGAAAGATAACGGCAGCAGCGAAAACACTACCTGCCAGACAACCTCTACCAGCTTCATCGCACCCAGCCTCTATCTTTCCTTCATAATAACAGCTTTCTAACATTGATTCTATTCTTGTTCAAAATTGCATATTAAACAATCTTTATAATTCGTAAGTGTCAGAACATCTGGCTGATTCGGTGGATACCTGCTACAAGGGTGTCGATTTCCTCTTTTGTGTTGTATAATGCGAAAGAAGCGCGGACGGTACCGCTGATACCCAATCGGTCCATTAGTGGTTGAGCGCAATGGTGACCAGTACGGACGGCAATACCTAAACGGTCAAGGAGGGTCCCCATGTCCAAGTGGTGGATGTCACCTACGAGAAACGAGACAACGGCATCTTTCTGAGGACAGTGTGATGATGGGTGAATAGTGGTTGTAGGACCAAAAAGGCGCATGTTAGGAATCGTTTTGAGCTTTTCCATGCAATAATTGGTGAGCTCTTGTTCATGAGCTTCGATGTTTTTCAAGCCAATGGTGTTCATATATTTAATGGCTGTAGCGAGACCATGAGTAGCAATATAGTCAGGTGTCCCTGCCTCGAACTTATATGGCAGACGTTCAAAAGTGGTTTGCTCCCATGTTACTTTGTCTATCATTTCACCACCGCCTTGATAGGGAGGCAGCTTATCCAGCCAACATTCTTTGCCATAGAGTACGCCAATGCCTGTAGGCCCGTACATCTTATGGCCGCTGAAAGCCAGGAAATCACAATCAAGCTGTTGAACATCGATTTTCATGTGGGGAACACTTTGGGCAGCATCAACCATAACAGGAATACCACGAAGATGGGCAACACTGACAATACGTTGCACATCGTTAATAGTACCGAGCACATTACTGACATGGGCAATGCTGATAATCTTGGTCTTCTCAGTTATAAAATCATTGATCTTATCGATAGTTAGCTCTCCTTCATCATTGATAGGCAAATGCCGTACTACTATACCTTTCCGTTGTGCCTGCAACTGCCAAGGTACGATATTAGAGTGGTGCTCCATGTCACTAACCAGGATCTCATCGCCCTCTTGCATTTGTGAGTCACAAAATGATGTGGCTATGAGATTGATAGCTTCAGTCGTACCTCTGGTGAAAACTATTTCTTCGGTCTTTTGGGCATTGATAAACTGACGTACAATCTCTCGTGCAGCTTCATGCAAATCTGTAGCTTGTTGGCTGAGGTAGTGGACGCCGCGATGAACGTTGGCGTTGACGTTCAGATATTCTTTACGCATGGCATCTAGTACACATAGAGGTTTCTGAGTAGTGGCAGCATTATCAAGATAGACTAATGGCTTGCCATATACTTGGCGTGATAGGATGGGAAAATCCTCACGTATTGAGTTGATATTGTACATCTTGATTGTTTATTTTTAATTTTGGTGCAAAGTTACAAATAAAATAAGAATTAAGGATGATGAATTGCAAATTATTTCGTACCTTTGTAACCATGAAGGTTGTAAACATATTGATGACGATATTTTTTCTTGCCAGTTGTGTTACGACGCACAAAGGTCTTGTCAAGACTCCTGATGGTGGCTATATTTACTATGAAGAGCGTGGCAAGGGCGACCCCATGGTGTTGTTGCATGGACACTCGCTGGATTGTCGTATGTGGGATGAGCAATGGAAACCATTTTCTAAACAGTTCCGTGTGGTACGTATGGATTTCCGTGGATATGGCCAATCCTCTGAACAAAGAGAAAATTTGCAATTCTGTCATGTGGACGATGTCATCACACTGATGGATTCTTTGCACATGCAGAAAGCTCATGTGATAGGGCTGTCAATGGGTGCTTTCGTTGCTGGTGATATGTTAGCGATGTACACGGAGCGCTTGCTTACCTGTACCTTGGCCAGTGGGGGTATTCGCAGCTCAAAAGGACCAGGGGAGCCTATGGATTCTTTAGAAAAGTCTCAGCGCGACAAAGAAATAGCAAATCTAAAGGCAAAAGGTGTTGACAAGATGAAGGAAGAATGGACTGAACAGCTGATGTCTACAGGCGGCAGCATGCGTGAGCGGATGAGAAAGCCCCTGACACAGATGATTAAGGAGTGGACAGCCTGGCAACCTTTGCATAAAGAGGTACGTTTATTCTATGGCAAGGAGGCCTGGGCAAAGCTCCGTGAGCGGGGAGTCATCGATGTCCCTACCTTATTTATACGTGGTGAGCATGAACTGAAGGATAAAAGATTCAGCCCAAGGGAGGCTGAATATCTGCAAAACAGCCGTATTGTCATTATCCCAGACTGTGGCCATATGCTAAATATGGAGCGGCCCGATGAATTCAACCGCTCCATATTCGACTTTATCAGTAGTTACCAAGTGCACTGATGCTTTGTGGCATCCATACCTCCATCAGTCCTGGTCCACGATGGTTCCATGCGTAGTATGGAATCATGGTAAGGCGGCGATGTGTTGCACTGATTTCGCCTTTTTCGTCAGTATTCACAAATTGTCCTTCCACTTGAATGGCCTTTACGTTAAAGGTTACCTGGCGGTTACCGTTTATCTGAAGGTCGGTCACCTCGAAACGTGGTTGGCGAGGCATTAGGAAATTGAAGATATTGAAGTCCTGATTGTCAATTCCCTCGGCACAATAGACTAATGGACCGCGTTCCACGGCGATGCGTCCACGATCGTCAACGACAGCAGGATTAGCCTTGACGGTACGGACAGGCATGTCGAAATGGATACTTACTACGTCGCCCTTTTTCCATAGGCGGTTGATGACGAAGAAACCATTGGCCATTTCCGTCTTCACAACCTGACCATTCACCTTGATGTTATAGCTGCCCAGTACATCGTCGCTGAAGCTATAGAGGTTACTGGGGACAGGATTTTGCTCTACCCAGCCAGGAACACGTATTTTAAGGTTGAATGCTTTGGCTTGGTTTTTCTTGATGGTCAGGGCAATGTCACCGTCCCACGGATAGTTGGTTATCTGCTCTAATATGACGTCCTTGCCTCCAATTTTTATAGTTGCAGTATTGCCGGCAAAGAGATTGACATAAAGGTCGCGGTCTTTCACTGCATACATATAGCCAGGGAATGAGGGGATGAAACGGCATAAGTTTGAAGGACAGCAGGCACAACCGAACCATGGCTGGCGTTCAACGGTGTTATCGGCATTGAAAGCATACTTGCCGTCGCTTGCGAGTGGGTTGGGGTAGAAGAAGCGCCCACCATCAACGCTCATTCCGCTAATAACACCATTGTAAAGTGTGCGCTCCATGCAGTCGATATATTTGGAATCACCGTGTAAGAGGAACATGCGTTGAAACAGATAAACCATCGAGATGGCTGCACAAGTCTCGTTATATGATGTCAGGTTGGGCAACTCGTAGTCGGCTCCAAAGGCTTCGCCAGCATGACGTGCTCCCACACCGCCTGTGATATAATACTTCTTTGAGACAATGTTGTTGTAAATGGCATCAATAGCTTTCAGATAACCTTCATCTCCTGTCAAAGCTGCTACATCGGCCATGCCGGCATACATATAACCAGCACGGACAGCATGTCCCCAAGCCTCTTTTTGGTCAACCACGGGCTTGTCGCTTTGTGAGTAGATGTCACGACGTCCAGTCTTTCCGCGATAGTCTAACAGGAACTTTGCCTCGTCCAGATACTTCTGTTCACCA
>JAFXVZ010000023.1 GCA_017534535.1 Bacteroidaceae bacterium
CTACCAAAACAAATTTTATTATTATATATAATATATATTACATATACTAATAAAATTTATAATTCTCTTTTTTACTTACCGTTGATACCTCTCCCCAAAGAAACTGTATTCTGTATAACTGTATCAAAGTGGATATCCGCTGTGCCGGCGTGGAGCAGGCACTGAGGTACATGGTTATCCTGCTGGATATGTCTGACCGGAACAAACGCCTTTTCGATGAGTTGATTTTAGAGCGTCGCAAAAGTGTTTATTGGATTCACTTTGCCGTGCGACCTGAGAATAATAGAAGAAAAATACTTTTTCTTCAATGACTTTCTGGAGCAGCGAGGGCAGAAACGATGCTTGCATCGGCTATGCCGAGTCGCGACAGAACTGATGCGAAGCATAATAATGAATAAGGTTAAGAATCAGAAATCTCTGTCATAGCTGCCCATGCCACCACCTCTAGGCAAGTAAAGATAGCATAATGCGATTACAGCAGTCCATGAAAAGAAAGCTGTGAAAATCCAACCATTAATGGAAGCTACGATTGCAAGGACAAAGATTCCTATATTAATCAGTATCCATGTAATAACTAATATATCTTTTAAGGTTTGCATGGCGTTTGTTTTTCTGCAAAAAAATAGGATAGTTTCTTAATACACAAATTTTTGTTATAAAAAAATGACTTTTCATTCATTTTTGCTCTCCTTTTAAGCCCTCGCCGTCTGCGAAGATAGTGGGGGCTTTTACTGCGCCAAACGATCGTTGCGGTAGGTCACCGTGCGGACATTGCCCGTGGAGTCGGTTTCTGTGAACTCACCCTCTTTCTTGCCTTGCTTGAAGTTGCCCTCGTAGCGGGTGCCACTCTTGTCGATGCGGATGCCGTGGCCATCTTCCATGCCATTGACAAAATGACCCTTGTACTTGGTGCCATCGGTCTGCACCAGGGTACCTTCGCCATTGAACTCGTTGTTTGCCCACTCGCCTTCATAGCTGTCGCCCACGTTCCACTTATAGGTACCTTTGCCATGACGCATGTTCTCATGCCACTCGCCTTCATAAACGGCTCCGTTCTCCCAGGTGAAGGTGCCCTGCCCTTCCTGCATGCCGTTCTTGAACTGGCCTACGTACTTATTGCCGTTGGCATAGAGGTAAACGCCTGTGCCTGTACGCTCTCCATTCTGATAGGCACCTTCGTAGCGGTCGCCTGTATGGAAGGTATAAATGCCTTGTCCGTGCTGCATATCTTCGTGCCACTCACCCACATACTTGTCGCCGTTGGTGAAATCGAAGGTGCCGACACCCTCACGCAGGTCGGATTTCCAGTGGCCATCGTACTTGCTGCCATCGTTCCAGACAAACACTCCCTCACCCTCTTTCTTATCGTCATGCCAATCGCCCTCGTACTTAGCACCATTCTTCCAAGTGTATGAGCCCTTGCCCTCACGCTTGTCCTGCTGCCACTGACCCACATAGACATCGCCTGTGTAGTAATACATGGTGCCCTGTCCCTGCTGGTAATCCTGGTACCACATACCATCGTAGCGGTTGTTGTTGATGAAATAATAGATGCCGTGACCATGTTGCTGGTCCTGGAACCATTCGCCCTCGTACTTCTCGCCATCGGCGAAGATGTAGGTGCCGGTGCCCTGACGCTTACCCTTGACATACTCGCCCTCGTAGGTGTCGCCTGTGGGGAAGGTAGTCTTACCCTTGCCATTGGGCTTCTTGCTTTTCAGTTCACCTGTATAGACGGCTCCGTCGGGGAAGGTATAAGTGCCTATCTTGATGGGTGAAGAAAATACATTCTTCACTTTGTCAATGATGTTTTTATCTTGATTCTCCTGCGCTGACAATGTGGTCGGCAAGAGACAAAAAATTGCCAATATGATAGTGTTCGTATGTTTCATCATGCTGCAAAGGTAAGAATATCTTGTTAATTGTGAAAGAAAGATGGTAAGATTTATAACTTTTTTTGACCTGCTACAACTTCTGTTAAACTCTCTTTACATAAATAGGTGCAAGCCAGGCGTTGTAAATCGGCTGCTGTCGTGTTTGAGATGGTCTGCCAATAATCGTGAAAATAGGTGTCTGGAAGTCCTTGTGTATGTACATAAATCCATGCATCGGAGAGTGTGAGACTTGAGTCGTAGGTGCGGCAGAGGTCGCCTTGCAGGTAACTGCGCACCTTAGTCAGCTCGTCCTCCCCTACCCGTTCTTGCTGAAGCAGGTCAATCTGATGATAAACCTCATCGAGCAAAGGCTGCACGAACTCGTGGGCACAATCGCTGAGTATCATTAGGGCATTGTCGGAAGGCGTGGGATTCAGCATGGAGAAGATGCCATAGGTATAGCCTTTCTCCTCGCGCACGCTGGTCATCAGTCGGCTACCGAAGTAGCCACCCAGCAAGGTGATGAGCATCCTGAGCGGCAAGCAGTCAGGATGAAGCACGCCGATGGTGGATTTGCCTATCACCACCGTGCTCTGCACGCTGTTCTCCACCTCTACGAAATGCTTGGCAGCGGGGTGTAATGACACCTCCAAGTTATGACGGGGTACGGCAGGCTGTATCTGACCAAAGGGGTGGCCGAAAGCTTGTTGTATGCGGTGATACAGTCGTCGGTGATATGTCCTGAGAGATAGATGGAGAGGTTGCCGGAATGATACTGGCGTTGATAGAAACTCACCAGCACTTCATGGTTGATGGCTTGGTAGTCAGCTTCTTCTGCCATCATGCCATAGAGATGGTCGGTGCCATAAACCACCTTGTTGAACTTTCGTCTTGCCTGCACCGAGGTCTTTCTGAGCGATACGCGATGAATCTGCAGGTTGTTCTGCTTCACCACCTCCAATGCCTGTTCGTCGAAAACAGGTTCCTGAACCATCTGCGCCAGCAGGTCGATGGTCTGCGGCAGGTATTTGTTGAGTGAGTAGAGCGAGACGAACGCGTGGTCGTATGCCACATTCTGGTCCATCCAAGCTCCATAGAAGTCGAGTTTCTCTGCTATCTCAGCCCTGTTGAGCGAACGTGTACCCTCGCGCAGCATGCGGTTGGCAAACAAGGCCTGCATAACTTGGTCCTGGTATTGCTTGCCTGCGTCAAACACCAGGTCGATGCGGGTTATCTCCACATCACCGGTATCGAGGATGTAAAGCTTCACGCCATTGGGAAGCACCTGGCAAACAGGATGCTGGATGGTATATTCTTCCATCTCATGCAAGGGGGGCTGTTGACTTCTATCTAACATCTCTGGATGATTTCAAAGTTGGTGTTGTTTCAAAAATTCCTCCGCACGCTGCAAATCCTGCGGTGTATCGATGCCGATAGTCTCTACATCCGTCAGTCCCACCTTGATGGTATAACCGTTCTCCAGCCAGCGCAGCTGTTCGAGTGACTCAGCCAGTTCGAGCGACGACTGCGGCAAGGCGGTGATTTCACGCAACACCTCTGCCTGATAAGCATAGAGTCCGATGTGTCTATAGTAAATATGGTGCAGAAGCCAGGACTCTTTCTCCTGATTGCGCTGGTAAGGAATGATGGAACGACTGAAATAAAGGGCTTTCCTGTCCTTGCTGAGCACCATCTTCACCACATTGGGGTTTTCTATGGCATCAATACCCAGGTTTGCTGGCAGCGGCATCGCCAACGTGGCTATCTGCGTCTGCGGGTCGAGGAAACAAGCCCTGACCGCCTCGATTTGTGAGGGCTGGATGAAAGGCTCGTCACCTTGGATATTCACCACCACATCGAAGTTGGAACCTATTTTGGTGAAAGCCTCAAAGCAGCGGTCGGTGCCACTCTTATGGTTGACAGAGGTCATCACCACCTTACCACCGAAAGCCTTAACAGCCTGTTCGATACGCTCATCGTCAGTAGCTACGTATGCATCATCGAGCACCCCAGCCACCTGCTCATATACACGCTGGATCACGGGTTTGCCACCCAGCATCGCCAGGGGCTTTGCCGGAAAGCGTGTGGAGGCATAGCGGGCAGGGATGATGCCAACAAAACGCATGTCGAGCTGACGAAGCAGGCGTTGTACATAGGGTTCCTCCCAATCGTGTTCCTTGAAACGCTGATCGCCAGCCTGCAGGATATCCACATCGAGTTTGATGATTTCCTGATATTTTTCCTCTGGGGTACGGCCTGCCTGGCGTTCAATCTCCTTGGTGATGGCTCGCACCTCCTCGTAGGGCATTTCCGTTTCAAACTTGGCAGCACGGTTCAGGAACCAATCAGGACGCAGGGTGCCCATGGGCTCGGAGGTCTGTTCGCTGCTAAAGCGTATATTTGGGAAATGGCGGGTGAGTTCCTCAACCGCCAATTTCATATTTCGTTGTGGCTCTGTATTACTCCCCACACAAAGAATGTATTTCATGGTAAATAGGTTAATGGTCAATCAGTCAATTGTCAATCGTCAATCATTCAAAAATATCATCCAGTCCTTCAGCCACGGTGTTATCCGTCATATCGACACCATCATCGCTACAAGGGTCATAGTTGGCCGGGAAGGTAAAATGTTCGCTCTGGTCATATCCCAAGGTCTCATCCTCATATACCTGTTTCATATAGGAAGCCCAGATAGGCAGGGCCATCGAGGCACCTTGTCCGTAGGCCATTGTGTCGAAGTGAATGTCGCGGTTCTCACCACCTACCCAGCAGCCTGAAACCAGCGATGGGGTGAAGCCCATGAACCAACCATCAGAGTTGGAGTTGGTGGTACCCGTCTTGCCACCCATATCGGCAGAGATGCCCAACCTACGTACACGTCCACCCGTACCCTCATTGATAACGGCACGCAGCATCACCAACATCTTATAGGCACTTGACGCACTGATAACCTCCTGCATGTCAGGAGTAAAAGTTGCCAATACATTACCATCGCCATCTTCAATTCGAGAAACGAAGACAGGTGCCACACGGATACCTCTGTTGGCAAAGGCTGTATAGGCGCTTACCATCTCACCCACGGAGATTTCGCATGGTCCGAGGCAGAGTGATACCACTGGGTCGATTTCCTGGTTGCGTACGCCAAAACTCTGAATCAGGCGCTTCAGGCTATAAGGACTGAGTTTGCCCATCAAGTAGGCGGTAATCCAGTTGTCGGAATTTGCCAAGCCCCACTTGATGGTTACATTCTCGCCGATACGCTTGTTGCTGGCATTGCGTGGGGTCCAAGGACGGTTATTTTCGTCAAGCAAGGTGTAGGATACATGTCTTACCAAGTCGCAAGGAGAGAAACCGTTCTCCATCGCCAAAGTATAAACGTAAGGTTTCACGGTAGAACCCACCTGACGGCGACCCTTCATCGCCATATCGTATTGGAAATAGTTGAAGTTAGGTCCACCCACGTATGCCTTCACATGACCTGTGCGGGGATCCATAGACATAAAGCCTGAACGCAGGAAATATTTGTAATAGCGCAGGGAGTCAAGGGGTGTCATCACCGTATCCTTCAATCCATCCCAGCTCCATACCGACATTTCCAGCGGCGTATTGAATGCTTTATCTATTTCGTCATCTGTTGCACCTGCATTTTTCATAGTGCGATAGCGGTCGCTCTGCTGCACTGCCCTATCCATGATGTCCTTCACTTGGGCAGCAGAGAGGTTGCGCGTGAACGGAGCAGTCTTCGACTTAGCCTTCTCTTTGAAGAACTGCTGCTGCAAATCCTTCAAATGAGTCTCCATCGCATTCTCTGCATACCGCTGCATACGACTGTCGATGGTGGTATAAATCTTCAAACCATCAGTATAGATATTGTACTTCTCACCATCTCTCTTGGTGTTCTTCTCGCACCAGCCATAGAGCGGATTAGTCTCCCAATCCAAGGAATCCTCGTACCACTGCTGCATCTGCCAACCACGATAGTTGGCCTTTTCAGGTTTCTTGGCGGTCATCACACCACGCAGATACTCACGGAAATAGGTAGCAATGCCTTCCTTATGGTCCACACGATTGTAATGAAGCGTCAGAGGCAATGCTTTCAGTGAGTCGGCTTCCTCATGAGTTAAGAAGCCAGCCTTCTCCATCTGTCCCAACACCACATTACGGCGACTGCGAGAGCGTTCGTTGAAACGGAGGGGGTTATAGAGTGACGGGTTCTTGCACATACCCACCAAGGTAGCTGCTTCCTCTTTTTTCAATGCTGATGGTTCACAATTGAAATAGGTGTGTGCTGCCGTCTTGATGCCCACTGCATTGTTCAGGAAGTCGAACTTATTGAGATACATAGTGATAATCTCTTGCTTGGTGTAGTAGCGCTCCAAATTTACGGCAATCACCCACTCGATGGGTTTCTGCATGGCGCGTTCCATAAAGCTGCTCGCACTGGGTGAGTAAAGCTGCTTGGAGAGCTGTTGGGTCAGCGTACTACCACCACCGGCATTTCGCTGCATCAATACACCTCGTTTGATGATAGCACGAACCAATCCGATGAAGTCGATTCCGGAGTGGTCGTAGAAGCGCACATCTTCTGTGGCGATAAGCGCATTGATCAAGTCTTTTGACACTTCGTTGTAACCCACATACACACGATTCTCTTTACTATAAGAATAGGTACCCAGCACCACACCATCGTCAGAAATGACCTCGGTGGCAAATTTGTAATTAGGGTTCTCCAAATCCTCGACAGGTGGCATGTAGCCAATCTTGCCTTTAGCGATGCCCGAGAATACGAACACCAGGGCTGCCAGTCCTAAAACCAGCAAAACCCACAATCCTATGATAATTTTCTTCAGCATAATCTTAAAAATTTAGGCAAAGTTACAGAAATAGTTGGAAAGATGCATCGTTTTTTAAATAATTTCGCTACCTTTGATGATTATAAACCAAATTTAATACTAAACGACTATGATTCGCCCTATTTTTACGACCTTGCTGGCAGGTTTTTTAATTGCTGGTTGTACCTCTTCGGCAGAACAGAAGAGTCAAGTTTTCGAACCCATCAGGACTGAGGTGCCTGCCCGTCCGGCTGGGCAGCAGGATGTTTTGCAACTCACAGCACCCAAGCTGGAAACGGTGCGTGTAGGCTTCGTAGGCTTGGGCATGAGAGGCCCAGGTGCTGTGGAGCGCTTCACCCATATACCTGGTACGCAGATTGTGGCTTTGTGCGATGTGCTACCTGAGAATGTGGAGAAGTCGCAGGAGATTCTGCGGAAGGCTGGTCTGCCCGAGGCTGCTGGCTATAGCGGCGACACAGAAGTGTTTAAGCAGTTGTGCGAACGTGATGACATCGACCTGGTATATATTGCCACCGACTGGATTCATCATGTGCCAGTGGCATTGTATGCGATGGAGCACGGCAAACATGCTGCCATCGAGGTGCCTTCAGCTACCTCTCTCGAGGATATCTGGAAACTGATTGACACCTCTGAAAGAACCCGCAAGCATTGCATCCAGTTGGAGAACTGCTGCTACGACTTCTTCGAGCTGACGGCCCTGAATATGGCTCAGCAAGGTGTATTTGGCGAGGTGCTGCATGTGGAGGGCGCATATTTACATAACCTCGACCCTTATTGGGAGGAATATTGGAACAACTGGCGTATGGATTTCAACCGCACACATCGTGGCGACATCTACCCCACCCACGGCTTCGGTCCTATTTGCCAAGTGCTGAACATTCATCGTGGAGATCAGTTGAAGACGCTGGTGGCGATGGATACCAAGGCGGTGAATGGTCCTGCACATATCAAGAAGACTACTGGTGAGACGGTTACGGATTTCCGTAATGGCGATGTAACCACCACGATGATTGAGACCAAGAACGGAGCTACCATCCTATTGGAGCATGGTGTGATGACTCCTCGCCCTTATAGCCGCATGTATCAAGTGGTTGGTACCAAGGGCTATGCCGGCAAGTATCCCGTTCAGCAATTCTGTGTAATGCCTTCACAATTGGACCGCTCGCTGTTACCAGAGAAGTTTGATGAGAATTCAGAGGTAACTCTCACCAACGAGGCGAAGGACAAGGTGATGGAGGCTTATCGTAGTCCGATTCTGACGAAGGATTTGGAGGAAACAGCCAAGACAGTTGGCGGACATGGTGGCATGGACTTTATCATGGACTACCGACTGGTGTATTGTCTGCGCAATGGTTTACCTTTGGATATGGACGTCTATGACCTGGCTGAGTGGTGCTGCGTGGCCGAGCTTTCTGCCATCTCGATGGATAACGGTTGTGTGCCTGTTGAGATACCAGATTTCACCCGTGGCGGTCAGGACAAAATCAAGGGTTTCTCATACGCTTTCGCTAAATAAAACACTAAATACTTATTTATCATGAAAAGCATAGAAATTGCTAAACAATTCAAGGTAAAAAACATCGCTAAAGTGAAGGCGCTGCGCAGCGGACTCATCAACGACACCTTCCTGGTTTACACCAAAGATTTCTCTGAGCCTCAATATGTCCTACAACGTATCAATAACCATGTGTTTACTGATGTGGCGCGCCTTCAGAATAATATAAATAAGGTGTCGAAGCACCTCAGGAAGAAATTGGCTGAACAGGGCGAACAGGATATTGACCACAAGGTGGTGACTTTGGTCCGCACCCAAGAAGGCAAGACTTACTACACCGATGGGGAAACCTATTGGCGAATGATGCTCTATATCCCACATGCCGAGGAACCCGAAATGACACCTGAACTATGTCGCAAGGCTGGTGTAGCCATCGGTCGTTTCGAGAAGATGCTGGCCGACCATCCCACTAAACTTAAACCCACCATCCCTCATTTCCACGATATCAAACTGAGGGTGAATCAGATGATGGAGGCAATGGTAGATGCCATCGTGAACAATCGGGACATTATGGACATGGGCAACCTCATGGAGGACTTGTTCCTTTGTTACCATCAGTACAAGCCATTCTTCGACGAGTTCAAGCAGATGCCACTGCGTGTGTGCCATTTCGATACCAAGATTAGTAATATGCTGTTCGACGAGCAGGGCGAGGTAATCTGCCTCATCGACCTCGATACAGTGATGTCTGGCTATATCACCTCCGACTATGGCGATTTCCTGCGTACAGCAGCCAACTTCACACATGAGAATGACCGCGCTTATAAGCGTGTGGGCTTTAATATGGAGGTATTCAAGGCGTTTACCGATGGCTATCTGACTGAGATGAAGGACATTCTGACTCCCGCCGAGAAGAAGCTATTGCCTTATGGTGTGCTGCTCTTCCCACTGATGCAGAGCATTCGTTTCCTGGCTGATTTCCTAAATGGAAACGTGTATTATCACGTGGATTACCCTAAGCAGAATTTGGTGAGGGCGAAGAATCAGTTTGCTTTGCTGGTGAGTGTGCACCAGCACATAGATGAGATTCGTAATTATATTTATTCTATCGTGGGCTATGAAGAAGATTAGCATTGAATATTTGAAGAATGAAGATTATGTAGATTATATCGATGGCGACCTTTTCTTGATTGAGGACGTCAACAAGCTACCAACCATCAAAGTCGGTGCTATTGAGGTGGATTCCATCATCGTAATCTTTTGCCTGAATGGCGAAGGACAGGTCACCATGAATGGCGAGAATTACCGTGTTCACCGCAATCAGCTGCTCTTGGGCATGCCACGCGCTATTTATGCCCACTATCGCCAGCTGACACCCGATTTTCAGGTAAAGATCATCGGTATCTCCACCCGTTCGTTCAATAGCTCCATCTTCATGACGAAGAACATCTGGAGGAATTTCTACTTCTTGATTAACAACCCCGTCATCGATGTTGAAGAAGATGATGTGTTGCTACTCTCACACTACTATGAACTGGCTAACGTAAAGATACACAGTGCTCGTTCACCTTTCCATCAGGCCATCATGATGTCTCTGCTGCATTGTGTGATCTTCGAATTGCTGGCAATTACAGACAGGGTAGAAAAAATTGAGTTGTCCGAGCAGGACCACATGACACAAAGCCATGTATTGTTCAAGCATTTTGTGGAACTGCTGGCAGAGAACGAAGGTCGTGTGCGTTCTGTGGCTGAGTATGCCGATATGTTATATGTCACCCCCAAGTACCTCTCGTCTATCGTGAAACAGATCAGTGGGCGCACCGCGCTCGACCTGATTCATGAGACTACGACGCACTCCATTGTACGCCAACTGAAATATACCGACAAGTCCATCAAGGAGATAGCTGCAGAGATGAAGTTCCCCAGCCTTTCCTTTTTTGGCAAGTTCGTGAAATCGCAGTTGGGTGTTTCACCTAAGAAATTTAGGAAAGGGGATTGAAATATTTGCAAATGAATATAATGGTTTTTTATTATTTAATCAACATGAAGAAGTCATTTTTAATGCTGGCTGCGGTCCTAATTGGTGGAGCAGCCTATGCGCAACAGACGAATCCGCTTCTGCAGCATGAAACGGAAATTACCGAAATTATCAAAAGTATGACGCTGGAAGAGAAAGTGAATATGCTGCATGGCAAGACCATGTTCTCTTCAGCAGGTGTTGAAAGACTGGGCATTGCCGACATGAAGTATGCAGACGGTCCTTTTGGTATCCGTGAGGAATTGGAGGATCACTCTTGGACACCACTGGGTTGGGATGTCGACCGTGCTACCTTCTTCCCTACCGGCTCTGCACTGGCCGCTACCTGGTGCCCAGGCATTGCCTATGAGTATGGTAAGGGTATGGCTATTGAGGCTAAGCTGCGTGGCAAGGACATGATTTTAGGTCCTGCGATGAACATTCAGCGTCTGCCAACTGGTGGTCGTACTTACGAGTACCTGAGTGAAGACCCTTTGCTGTCGGGTATATTGGCTACAGGCTATACCAAGGGCTCACAAGACCAGAACGAGGCTGTGTGCCTGAAGCACTTTGCCGTGAACAGTCAGGAGAACATGCGTGGTTTCATCAACGCCAACATCTCTGAGCGTGCCTTGCGTGAAATCTACCTCACCCCATTTGAAATGGCAGTGAAGGAAGGTAATGCATGGGGTGTGATGGCTGCTTACAATAAGATTTGGGGTCAATGGTGCTCTGAGAACTTCAACTTGCAGGAAAACATCCTGCGTAATGAGTGGGGATTCAGGGGCATGATTATCAGCGACTGGGGTGGTACCCACTCTACCGTTGGCGCAGTAATGGGTGGTTTGGAAGTTGAAATGCCAAGCAGCACCTATTTGGGTGATTCTCTGATTGCTGCCGTAAATAGAGGTGATGTCCCTATGAATGTGATTGACCAAAGAGTGCGCAACATCTTGCGTGTTCGCTTGACGGTGAATCCAGTACCTGCTAATGTGGCTAACCAAAAGGTGGCTTCTCAGCCAGAGACTCAAGCCATTGCTTACAAGGTGGCTTCCAAGAGCATTGTATTGCTGAAGAACGAAGGTCTGTTGCCTCTGAGCAACAAGGTAAAGACCATCGCCGTTATCGGAGACAATGCGACTCGTACAATGGCATTAGGCGGTGTAGGTGCTGGTGTGAAGACACTCTATGAAGTAACTCCGTTGGAAGGACTTCAGAAAGCACTGAAAGGCAAGGCAAAGATTCGCTATGCTCGTGGTTACGAACCCGCTCCACAGGCTCGTTGGGGACAAAAGCTGCCTGAGAATGCTATGGAGGAATATGAGAAGCGCATGGAGAAACTGAAGAAGGAAGCACTGAAGGTGGCAAAGGGTGCTGATGTAGTATTATTCATCGGTGGTAACAACCGTGAGGTGGAAACCGAAGGTTCTGACCGTACTACTATCAAGTTGCCATTTGACCAGGAAGATCTGCTTGAAGATGTTGCGGAGATAAATCCTAACATCGTTGTTGTGATGGTAGCTGGTGCTCCTGTTGACTTGCGTGAGGTAGAGCCTATCGCAAAGAGCTTGGTATATAGCTGGTTCAATGGTACCGAGGGTGGTAACGCCTTAGCTGATGTGCTGACTGGCAAGATTGCTCCTTCAGGTAAGTTGCCTTTCACTTTCCCAAGAAAGTTGGAGGACTCTCCTGCTTACGCACTTGGGGTTTATCCTCAGAAGGAACAGGGCGGTGGCGATGTATTCGTGAACCTCGTTAACCGCGACCGCTTCGCAGTTCGTAAGGCTGATGCCGACTATTCTGAGGGTATCTTCGTGGGCTATCGCTGGTACACTACCAAGAACGTGAAGCCAATGTATGCTTTCGGCTATGGCCTGTCATACGTACCATTCAAATATTCAAACCTGGCTGCTAAGGTAGAGGGCGAGAACATTGAAGTGACTTTCGACTTAGCTAACCAAGGCAACATGGAGGCTGAAGAAGTGTCTCAGGTATATATCGGTCGTCCTGACTCTAAGGTAGAACGTCCTAAGTATGAACTGAAAGGTTTCAAGCGTACAGCTGTGAAGGCTGGTGAAACTACTAAGATAACGATCAGCATTCCAAAGGATCGTCTGCGTCATTGGAACGAGTTCCAGCACGCATGGAATGTAGAGGGTGGAAAGGCTGTAATCTATGTAGGAGGTTCTTCTGACAACCTGCCCTTGCAGACAGAAGTCACTCTGTAAAAGTTGAAATCTTTCGTTCTTCATATGAAGAACGAAAACACATATATGTTAAGTGCCCCCGAAAGTTTACTTTACGGGGGCACTTCAATATTAGAGGACTCTTAAACAATGATTACTTCTTCTCGTTCAGTCGATAGCTGACGAAAGCTACGTGGCGGCTATCTGGTGCCCAAGAGTTGGTGTTGATGGTACCTTGACCTCCGAAAAGCTCAGCTACGCGTTTAGGCTGACCACCAGCTGCTGGCATGAGCCACAACTCAACGTTGTAGTTGGCCAAGTGCTGGCCTGGCTCCAGATCACCCACATGATAGGTAATGTAGATCACCTGCTTGCCATCAGGAGATACGTGAGGGAACCAAGCGTTTCGAGTTTCATCGAAAGTCATCTGGGTCTGCTCAGAACCATCGGCATTCATACGCCATACCTGCATCAGGCCTGTGCGTACGCTATTGAACCAGATGTGCTTGCCATCAGGACTGTACTCGGGACCATCGTCCAAACCCTCAGCAGTAGTGAGGCGTGTCTCTTCGCCACCATCCACAGGAATGGTATAGATGTCAGCTCCCTCTGCTACACTGCGGAAAGCGCAATATGCTAAGGTCTTGCCATCAGGGCTCCATCCATGCAAATAACTCGGCCCCCAAGGAGTGACGAGCTTGGGTGTGCCACCTTCTAACGGCAAAGTATAAATAAGGGATGTGCCACCAGAGGGAGAAGGACTTGAGCTGACAGCAATGGACTTGCCATCAGCAGAGAGTACATGGTCATTGTTGCAACGAACCACATATTCAGTATTGATGAGTCCAACCTCACCCTTACCATCAGCAGCGAGTTTATAAATCAAGCCACTACTATTATAGATAATCCACTTGCCATCGACTGACCAGTTAGGAGCCTCAATCAGGTAAGGAAATTCCTTAAGCACTGTGCGCTGACCGGTCTGTACATCCAATACCTCAAGAATACTGGTAACGCTGTTTCTTTGCTGAGCCTGCACACTTATCGCCATGCAGAGCATCAATAAAAAAAAGATTCGTTTCATGGTTGTTAAACATTTAATTATGATTTAATGCGTCAAAGGTACGAATAATAATTCTGAAAACAAACATCTATTCGTAAAAAAAGGTTGGCTACCTCTCGGCAACCAACCTTCACCCATTAAAATCTTATTCTTATGGAAGAAAACTAGAAGAAAAGATATCGTGTATCCTTTACATTTGCTTTCTGATAGAGATCATTACCAAATTGCTGACGAGCAATGTTCACCTTGTTATTCTGCACCATCACCTTCTCAACCAAAGCATCGTAAGTGTCGTTGGTCTTGTTCTGGGCGTATGGCTGCAGTACATAGATGGCTGAGTTACCCTTCAAAGGAGCACTTGCAACACCCTGCTTGCCAACTGCTGCATCAGCACTGAAAACTGTTTCAGATGAGCCGATAGCTGCTATGTATGCAGGATTAGCAAAGGTGACACGCTTGATTGAGTCGCTCACTGCGCCATCCATACCCTTCAGCTGCTCAAGAGAAGCATTGCCAACCTTAGCCAGCAGCTGCTCACCCTTCTTCTCGCGAATCAACTCACGCTTAATCTCATCCTGTACCAAAGCCAATGGACGATAGCCCACCTTGTTGATACGAGCCACACCCACCTGCATTAGGCGATCACTCTCGCCACACTCATACAGGCTTGAAGCCTCACCGGCCTTAGCTTCGAACACCCACTTCAAGGCATCCTTGGTATTACGGATAGAACCAATGTTATGGTCAGAATTCTGAACCTCACCCTGAGTATAGAGACGATAGCCTGAATCCTCTGCATTTGCCACCATCTTATCATAAGTGTTGTTAGCTGCTACAAACTCACTGAAATCATTGTAAGCTTTGCTATAAGTCTGCTTACTGAACTCAACTGGACGCTTCACGATAGCCACTTTATACTTTGGCTGCACGCTCTTCTTTGCCAACACTTCCATGATTACGTTAGCTTGGCTAAGATTAAGATTTGTAAGTTGGTTCTGAGGCAATGTAGTTATAGCGTTGATGTAACGCAGGTTGTCACCATCCACCTGAGCGCCCTCGTAATTAGCAGAAGAAATCCAAACAGGCTCACCTGTCTGACCATACTTCTGTGCCAACTCATCAAATTTAGCTCCACCTTTGATAGCGGTGAAAATGCTGTCTGCCAATTCCTGAGCACGAGCTTGAGTCTCACCAGTCACCTGAATCTGACGGAACTGGATAGAATCTGGCATATTGGTTGCCTCTAGCTTCTTAAAACTGTTGAGGGTATTGTCTCCAGCATTATAGTAAGGGCCAAACACGCCACCCACTGCTACAGAGTCCAAGCGAGCTACCACATCAGATGGTAACGCCTTAGCGGTGTAATACAGATTAACAAATGGCTGATCAGAACCAGACTGACGAACGAAGGTAGTATAATCTGTAACCTCTCCCTTCAGCTGTTCAGTATATTCCTCCATCTCCTTCTCCAGTTCGGCACGGTCTTCATCACTTGCCACTACCTGTACGTCAATGTAACGAACGTCGCGAGTCTCAACAAACTGACGATACTGCTCCTTCTTCTTCTCGTAGCGAGCCTTAATCTCTGCGTCAGTTACTACAATAGATGAATCCAAAACAGTGCTGTAAGGCAGCGCAGCCATGAGGAAGTCTGTCTGAGTAGTACGCGCATCAAAATTATTCTGGGCCTCAACAGAGTTAGAGAGCAATGACTTGCTGAGCAGTGTTTGATACTTTTCTGCCAAACGATTCTGACGCAGGGTCTTTTCGATGAAAGTCCAATATCTGTAAACCTGCTGGTACTGCTGGTACAAATCTGCTGAAGTGTTTGATGCGCTCATGCTAGAGTAGTTCACTAAGAACATATTGAGCATATCCTTGTCAAACACACCAGTGGTCTGGTTGATGAACGGAGTGTTCGCCAAGATAGGAGCTGTGCCCTGATCGATGATATCTTGAACTTCCTCGTCTGAAACGGTCAAACCCAGTTTCAACGCTTCGTTCTCAATCAGTGCATTGTTCACATAAGCCTGCCAAACCTGATCTTTTACTGCATCATTCTGCTCGTCAGTAAGTGCGGTGAGGCCTTGTGAGAACTTCACAGCGTCAGCATACTCTTCAAAGAGAGTCTGATACTCCTGAGCAGAGATCTTTTTACCATTTACTTCACCTACATCCTGTGACTGACGGGGAGCAATTACCTTCCAAGCATCACCAGCGATGAAGGCAAACAAGCCCAAGGCAATCACACCAATCAACAACGGTCCATGAGACCTGATTTCTTGTAAAGCTGCCATATTTTAGTTTTTTAGTTTTTTGTTTCTATGTTTTAATTAAATAGCTCGTAACTCGCAACTTGCAGCTCGTAACTACCTATTATTTTCCAAAAACGGTGCAAAGGTACAAAAAATAGTAATACCCCACTGCTTTTTTTGCAAAAAAAATTGATTTACGGCTTTATTCGTTTACTTTTAAGCGCACAAGTTCAATTTTTGTGGCAGAAACCTTGATGATTTTGAAGTCGTATTGACCTATCTTCACAGTTTCATGCAACTTGGGGAAGCTCTGGTAACGATCCAAAATCAAACCACCCACGGTGAGATAGTCATCGGATTCAGGCAATTTCAAATCGAAAGTCTCATTCACTCTTTCAATTTCCAAGCGTCCAGAGAGCACATATTCATCATCAGATACCTTCTTGCAAACGTAGTTAGAGCTGTCGTGTTCATCCTCTATTTCACCAAATATTTCCTCTACCAAATCTTCCAGGGTAATGATGCCCGAGGTTCCACCAAACTCATCCACCACCACAGCCATTGTCTGCTTATCCTTGATGAACTTCTTCATCAGCCGCTGAGCTGACATAGTTTCTGGCACAATGGGCATTACTTGGATGCTCTTGACCCAATTATTACGATTGCGAAACATCTCAGCAGAATGGATATAACCCAAGATATTGTCGATATTGCCATCGAACACGATGATGCGTGAGTTGCCCGACTCGATGAAGGTGTTGATAAGCTCTTCAACAGATGTCTTGACATCCAATGCCAAAATTTCAGTACGAGGCACCATGCAGTCACGAAGCTTAACGGATGAGAAGTCGAGTACATTTTGGAAAATCTTCACCTCCGAACCCAAATTGTCCTCGTTTTCGGCATTCTCGATACTGGATGTAACGAAATAGTCCAAATCGACCTTGCCAAATGCCTTATCCTCTACTTCCCTGTTAACCTTTTGTCCCAAAAGCAACAGCAACAGATAAGACAGCATGGAAGCGAACTTGGAGATGGGATACAGCACTACATATAAAATATAAAGAGGTATAGCGAAGATGCGCAACATCAGATTTGGATTCATCTTGAAGAACGTCTTGGGTAGGAATTCGCCTGTCACAATGATGATGAGTGTGGAGATGACAGTCTGAAGGAGCAGAATCAAGAATTCATTGCTACCCACCAGTGCCACCAAATGTGGCTCCAGTATCTGAGCCATCAAAATTCCATAGATGACCAAAGCAATATTGTTGCCCACCAACATGGTGGATATAAAGTTACTGGAATGGCGGAAGAAATGTGTAAGAATTGAAGAGGTGATACCAGGCTTGCGATCCATTTCGAAGCGTAATTTGTCAATTGACACAAAAGCTATCTCCATGCCTGAGAAAAAGGCAGAGAAAAGCACGGATATCAGCAAGTAAACCAGTATGTTCATTTATTTAGTCGTTTACATTATTCTCATTGTTCAAGCTGTCAGCAGGTGCCACCGCCATTTTATCTTCATCCACATAGAAAATGCCTTCTGGCTTGCGGATGGTATAAACGGTAAACTGCTGGTTTGACTCGAACCCATGTCCAGTGATGGTTCGATCAATTTGCTCAATACGGATAAATTTGTCGGAATACACTTTCTGAGTATCCTGATTCCAGAAGAGGAGCTCCGTATTGAACTTCTCGCCCTGCTGGTTCTTAATTTCAACGTGACTACGCAGCTCCCACAGCTTCTTCTTGTCATAATAATAAGCGGTGTCAGCTTTGATTTCAGCCATAACGTCGTTGTTTTCATCAAAGTTTTCAAGATAAACACCCTCTTCAAAAGTCCAGCGCGACGGATTGAGTTTGTCGAACACCAGCCAGAGGGGGGTAGTGATGCGGTAACGAATGACACCTGAGTCGGATATCAGTGTAGTAACATCACGGGTTTCCAACGCAGGCAGCGAGTCACGATTGGTGACGGCATCGCCTGTGGGTTTCTTATTACCTGTGCATGCAGAGGAAAAAACAAGCATAACCACTGCCACGAAGACAGTGGTTATGCAAATAGGTTTATGTATGCGAACTAAAGATAGTTGCATAAATCACAACGGGTTAGCGAATGGTGGTAGTCTCACCAACCAATCCACCTACTGTTACGCGGTCACCCTTCTTCAGACCCTGCATGAACAGGTCTTCTGACTTCGGGAAGTAACGAGAGTAAGTACGGATCAGTTCGTCAGCCTGCTCAGCGCAACTTGGATCCAAAGTCTTGGCACGCTGCAAGCGATCAACGCATACATAATAAGTGCAAGCATTGAGTGAACGCTCGTCGCTCCAGTTAGGATTAGCTGCATAGATCTGAGCCATCAGGATGTGAGGAGCACCCCAGTCATCACGGAAGCTAATAGCCTGCTGAGTATATCTCTTGGCATTGCCCCACTGCTTGATGGTTGACAGAGAAGCTGCAATAGCGTAAGCGATTTCAGCCTTCTTTGCATTATCTGACTCCAACTGCAGAGCCTCGTCGAAATACTTAACTGCGGTCTCATATTCGCCCTTCTTGAAGTACATGTAAGCCACACCATTAGCTGCATCAGCAGTAGGGTTGATGCGATACATATAGTCAGAAGCAGTGAAATAAACCTCACTTTCGTTACACTTCATCATGCGCAAGATAGCGATAGTGTTCTTCAGGAAAGCTTCATTGCTCTTGTTCTGTTCAACCTGAGGTCCAAATACGTTCTGCAGTGTCTCGCAGTCAGCCATACCACTATTAATGAATACAGCCAACACGTTCTCCTTTGCAGCCTCCATGTTTTCCTTAGCCTTGTCGTCCTCAGCAGCAGCGATAGCCTGATCTGTCAGGTCAGAAGCCCACAGATAGTCATCCAAGAACTGGTTACTATGAGACTGGTCAGCCTTCATAACTGCCATTGACTCGTTCAGGAAGTTCATAATAGTAGAAGCCTTAGTGTTAACACCGTCACCCTGAACAGATTCCTTGAACCACTGATAAGCAATCTTATGATTAGGCTCTGGAGCATAAGTCAGGTAATCAGCAGCTTTATCTGCCAATGCAGCAGCATCAGACTTTACCTTAGTACCCTTAGCACGGAACTCTGGCAGATACTTTGTACGTAAATCATACATGCCCATCAGTTCATCAAAATACTTCTGATAGTCTGCTGATCCCTTCTGATTAGTGCTCAGGAAAGAGTGCAGAATGTCAATAATATCGGTGAAAGTGTAATACTTCATCGTAGGACATTCTTTAAGTACAGCCTTGGTAGGCTCATAAGCGTCAGCATAGTTCTTCGCTTTCACAGCCTCGTGGCCAATAGAGCTATTAGTGATGCACTCCTGGCTCTGAGCGAAAGCAGTGCTGAAACCTCCTGCGAGGAGGGCGATTGCAAGTAAATTCTTAATTTTCATTGCCATTAAATTTAAAGTGTTATTATTAAATTTTATTATCTCCAAACTAATTAATCCTTCATAATTCATTGTTCATCAGTTCACCCTCGTCTTGTAGAACCAACGCTCATTGAACGTAATACCAATGTTAATTCTCAATTGGTTCTCGTTGACGAAATTGGTAGTCAAACCATTCACTCTGGCATATTGTGCCGAAACGTTGACGTAAGAGCGGCCTCTAACTGGTACAGAAAAACCAGCAGAAATGCCCCACTCCGTCGATGCCCTCTTGCCGTCAAGTTTATAATAAGGGGCATTAAAATAAGCTCCACCCCTATACTTGATTCTCATCAAGAGGTTCCTCGACAACGGATCTGGCTGATATTCAGCACCTGCTGCCACCTTGAACCTGTCAACGAACGTATTGTCATTACCCATAAAAGAAACCTTGCTCCATTGCTGATAAGTGATGTCCAATCCAGCCGTCAGGCGTCCGTCATAGATAAATGCTCCACCCACTCCCAAGCTCATCGGAATGCCGCTCTTGACATCCAAATCGGTTTCTGTAATCGCCAAAGCCGATGTGTTTCCAGTCACTATAGCTGTGGAAAGTCCCACAAGTTCTTGGGTGTAGGTTGTATTAGTTAAATTATATCCTGGCGAAAATACTGCACCAAATGTGGCAAAATGTTTCTTGCCAAACTGGTAGGAGTATTGTGCACCAATATCAAATTTCACACTATTGATGCCTACATGGTCACGCTTACTAACACCATACGCCTCAGTGTCGTAAGGAAAACTCAGCATCATAGCATGGTCAATGTCACCCCAAAGATAAGAAATATTTGCACCAATTGAAAATTTTTGGGTAATTTTATATGCTAAACCCACATAAGCTTGGTGCAAACCACCCTCTCCGAAGTAATTTGTGACGTAAGCCTTCTCTTTTTCCAGCGGATTATACGACTCATTTTGCATGTCATACCCCACATTGGAATAAGGCAAAAGGCCAAGACTCATACCAAAATCCCTGCCCACACGAAAGTGCATAGACAGATAGTCAAGGCTTGTATTCTTAGCATTTGTCTTGTTTGTGCCATTGTCAAAATTGGTATTCTGCAAAGACATACCAGCCTCAAAGACAAAAGTCAATGAGTCAATGGCTGTATATGAGGCAGGATTGGCAAAGTTAGTATGCGTCTTGTCACGCAAACCATATGCTATACCACCCATAGCCCTGCTGTTACTTGCCCCTTGGTCTGCCATCTGGCCGTATCCGTAACGGCTATAAGGCGAATTTGTGTTGTTTTGCGCAAAACAAACTCCTACAACCAGGAAAAGCATCAGCATCAAAAGCGCTTGTCTATATCTCATTTTCTAATCTAAAATTCGTACACTATTCAGCAAAAGTAGTAATTCGTCTGCAAAGATGCAACTTTTATTTCATGTATCAAAAGTTTTTTGCCCTTAATGCCGTTAAAAAAACAAAAGTGAGAATAAAATTGCTTATCTTTGCACCCGAATGAGACGATTTGTACTAAAATATGGCTTCTTATTATTGACTCTAATTTGTCAACTAAATATATCTGCACAACTCCGTGGGGCGACCTTGGTGTTGCCAACTGACTCATTAGATACTTGGCAGGTGAGTCTCATCACTTGTGGACCTGGTGTGGAGGTTTATAATCAGTTTGGACATTCCGCCATTCGTATGAAGAACGAAGCTTACGACATTGACCTTATATATAATTATGGTATATTTAGCTTTAATACTCCTAATTTTGCCTTACGGTTTACCTTAGGGCAAACAGATTACCTGTTAGGCATCCAAGGCTACCAGGATTTTGTGGACTGGTATGCCTATAGCAAGCGAGATGTGCGAGAGCAGGTGCTGAACCTCAGCGTAGAAGAAAAGAATACCCTAATTGGATTGCTAAACGAGAACTACAAGCCACAAAACAGGATGTATCGCTATAATTATTTCTACGACAACTGTGCCACTCGTCCCAGAGACTTAATAGAGAAGTGCTTGCAGGGGGAATTGAAGTATCAGGACGATATGCAAACCATAGAGACTGGTCAGTCTTTCCGAAGCATCGTGCACGAGTTTACCTCTAACAATTCCTGGTCTCAATTTGGTATCGACCTTTGCCTGGGTAGTGAGGCCGACAAGCCCATATCCCGCAGGATGATGATGTTTATACCTTTGTATTTGGAAGAGTTTTTCGCTTCAGCCGTTATACTTCCCAATGAAAAAAAATCTTTACCTTTAGTAGCTCAGAATCATTCTTTGGTGGTTATTCCTGAAGCCGATAAGGTTCGCCAAGATACACCATTGACTCCTTTCCGTTGTGCTACGTTCCTATTCATTATGACAACCATTCTCACCATCTACGGAATACGTTCTCGCAAAAGTTTGTGGGGTTTCGACCTCATCTTGTTCTTTACGGCTGGTGTTGCGGGCTGTATCATCACTTTCTTAACATTGTTCTCAGAACATCCCACAGTGAGTCCCAACTATCTATTGTTACTCTTCCATCCTCTACACCTATTATTATTACCTTGGTTCATCAGTAAGGTAAAAAAGATACAGAAGAGTCATTATCTGATTGTATTAACGATGGAATTAACATTATTTATCATTTGTTGGGTGCTTATTCCACAAAAATTTCCACTTGCCGTACTGCCTTTGGCATTGTGTTTGTTGGAACGTTCAGCAAGCAATTGGTTATTATCATATTCCCATAAACGATGAAAAAAGAACTATTGGCATCCATATTAGTCCTGACAATAGGAGGTTGGCACCAGCAAGAGGTGTCTGCTCAGCCACGTTTGGTGGTGTCGCTCACTATCGATCAGTTGCGTACAGACTATATGGAGGAGTTTACTCCGTATTATGGGCAACATGGATTCAAGCGTCTGCTCCGAGACGGGAAGGTCTATCAGCAAGTACAGTTCTCCTTCCATGCTAAAGACAGGGCATCTGCTATGGCTGCTATTTACACTGGTACTACTCCTTCGCTGAATGGTATTGTAGGCCACGAATGGCTTGACAGAGAAACCGGTAGGCCTCGCAATTGCGTGGATGATCCTGCCTTTATGGGCAATAATACCAATGAGAATGGCTCTGCCAACCAAATGCTTACCTCTACCCTGCCCGATGAGCTGAAGATTGCCACACAAGGAGAGGCTTTAGTATATGCTATAGCCCCTACCCGCGATGCTGCAATCATCTCAGCCGGGCATAGCGCCAACGGAGCTTTTTGGATTAACCCAGAGACGGGAAAATGGTGCAGCACAACCTATTATAAAGATTTCCCTGCTTGGCTAAACGACTTCAATGCTCAGCAAGGCCCCGACCTACGGGTAAAGGACAAAGACAAGTTGAATCGCTATCGTCGCTTGGTCACTACCCCAACAGTAAATGACGAGGTGAATAGATTGACGGAAGAATTGTTAACGAAGAGTGATATCAATAAGGACGATGTGACAGACTTCCTCTCACTCACTTATTACGCAGGCACTTACCAACATCAACCTCTACAAACGGTTGAGCATGAAATGCAAACTGTTTATATGGGCATTGATCATTGCATCGAACAGTTATTGGATATGTTGGAACGTAAGGTGGGTATGAGTCATGTATTGCTGTGCATTAGTTCTACTGGCTTTACAGACCCTGTCTATAGCGACCTTTCGCCCTATAACATTCCAGCTGGGGAGTTTTACCTGAATCGTTGTGCCACTTTGTTGAATATGTTCCTCATGGCCACCTTCGGTGAAGGGGGATATGTGGAGCATTACTATGACCAACAAATTTTCCTCAATCACAAACTGATAGCGGACAAGCACCTTGATATGGCTGATCTACAGCAAAAGGGCTCTGAGTTCTTGATGCAGTTTAGTGGGGTAAATGAAGTTTATTCTGCCAATCGTCTATTGTTGGCTCCTTATACAGAACGTACTGAACGCAGTCGTAATGGCTATCATCGCAAACGCTCTGGAGACCTGGTAATTGAGGTGCTTCCAGGATGGCAAATCATAGATGAGCAGAAGGCTGAGAAACAAGTAGTAAGCGTTGCAGAACCACCTACACCCTTTATCATCCTGCACCCCACTTTTAAGGCTGAGACTATCGCCATTCCTGTGGTGGCAGAACGTATCGCACCAACCATCGCAAACGCCATCCACATTCGTGCCCCCAATGGATGTTCGCTATTGCCTTTCACCGAATAAGCTATTTTT
Source organism: Bacteroidaceae bacterium (assembly GCA_017534535.1). Taxonomy (GTDB): domain Bacteria; phylum Bacteroidota; class Bacteroidia; order Bacteroidales; family Bacteroidaceae; genus Bacteroides. The sequence goes on from JAFXVZ010000023.1 coordinate 23,400, forward strand.
TTCAAAAATAGGCTAATAAGTCAGTAAAAAAGTGTAACTTTGCAACCCGTATGGGCAAAGTACGCATTTATATCAACGAAATAATAAAAAGTTAACATAATGGGATTTAATGATTTTTTGACCAAAATCTTCGGCAATAAGTCGCAGAAGGACATGAGGGAAATCAAACCTTGGATTGACAAAATTAAGGCTGCCTCACCAGAGATTGAACAGCTTGACAACGATGCACTGCGTGCTAAGACACACGAAATCAGGCGTTACATCCAGGACTCTGCCATAGAGAAACGTGCGAAGATTGACGAGCTAAAAGCTAAAATTGAAGTTACTGAACTGGAAGACCGTGAACCTATCTTCTCACAAATCGACAAGATAGAGAAGGAAATTTTAGAGCTCTTTGAGGAGAAGCTTAACGAGGTGTTGCCTCAAGTGTTTGCTATCGTAAAGGAAACTGCCAAGCGTTTCTCTGAAAAAGAGGAGATTGTAGTTACTGCCACCGACTTCGACCGTGATTTGGCAGCTACGCATGATTTTGTACGCATTGAAGATGACAAAGCAATATATCAGAACCACTGGATTGCTGGTGGTAACGAGGTGACTTGGAATATGGTACACTATGACGTACAGCTTATCGGTGGCGTGGTATTGCATCAAGGTAAGATTGCTGAGATGGCAACAGGTGAAGGTAAGACCCTGGTAGCTACCCTACCTGTATTCCTCAATGCCCTGACCGGTAATGGTGTACATGTGGTGACAGTGAATGATTATCTGGCAAAGCGAGATGCCGAGTGGATGGGTCCGCTTTATATGTTCCACGGCTTGAGCGTGGATTGTATCGACAAACACCAGCCTAACTCGCCAGCTCGTCGCAATGCCTATATGGCCGATATCACTTTCGGCACAAATAACGAGTTTGGTTTCGATTATCTGCGTGATAATATGGCCACCCGTCCACAAGACCTGGTGCAGCGCAAGCACAACTACGCCATTGTCGATGAGGTTGACTCTGTGTTGATTGACGATGCACGTACCCCTCTGATTATCTCTGGTCCTATTCCTCAGAATGCAGACACTAAGTTGTTCGAGGACTTTCGCCCTTATGTAGAACGTTTGGTGGCAAAGCAGCGTGACCTGGCTACAAAATACTTGGCAGAAGCTCGTAAGCTGATTTATTCGGAAGACAAGAAAGAGGTGGAGGATGGTTTCCTGGCCCTCTATCGAAGCCACAAGGCATTGCCCAAAAACAAACCTTTGATCAAGTTCCTAAGTGAACAAGGCATCAAGACGGGTATGCTGGCTACTGAGGAAATCTATATGGAGCAGAACATGAAGCGTATGCACGAGGTAACAGATCCTCTGTACTTCGTCATCGATGAGAAACTCAAAAGCGTAGAACTTACCGATAAAGGTTTTGAGGAACTGAGTAGCTACACTTCTGAGCCAGATTTCTTCGTCTTGCCCGATATCGTTACTCAATTGGCTGAACTGGAAAATGACAAGAGCCTGAATGACGAGGAGCGTCTAAACAAGAAAGATGAGATGTTGAACATCTACTCTACAAAGGCAGAGCGAGTGCACACCTTGATTCAGTTGCTGAAAGCATACACCATGTTTGAGATTGACGTGGATTATGTGGTGCTTAACGGCGAGGTGAAGATTGTGGATGAGCAGACAGGTCGTATCATGGAAGGCCGGCGCTGGTCTGACGGATTGCACCAAGCAGTAGAATCCAAGGAACGTGTGAAGATTGAAGGCGCTACGCAGACTTTCGCAACTATTACCTTGCAGAACTACTTCCGTATGTATCACAAGTTGGCAGGTATGACTGGTACAGCAGAAACAGAGGAAGGCGAGTTCTGGGATATCTACAAACTGGAGGTAGTGGTAATCCCCACCAACCGCCCTGTTATCCGTAAGGATTTGAATGATCGCGTTTATAAGACGAAACGTGAAAAATATAAGGCTGTTATCGAAGAAATCGAGTATATGGTCAGCCAAGGTCGCCCAGTATTGGTGGGTACCACCTCTGTAGAAATCTCAGAGACCTTGAGTCGTATGTTGGCTATGCGAAAGATTAAGCACAACGTTCTAAATGCTAAGCTACACCAACGCGAGGCTGAGATTGTGGCTCAGGCAGGTCAAACCAGCATCGTTACCATTGCTACCAACATGGCGGGTCGTGGTACCGATATTAAGCTAAGTCCTGAAGTGCGTGAGGCTGGTGGTTTAGCTATCATTGGTACAGAGCGCCATGAGTCACGTCGTGTAGACCGTCAGTTGCGAGGCCGTTCAGGTCGTCAGGGTGACCCAGGCTCATCTGTGTTCTTCGTATCTTTGGAAGACGACCTGATGCGTAAGTTTGCTTCCGAAAAGGTAGCTCGACTTATGGACCGCATGGGTTTCAAGGAAGGTGAGGTGCTGGAGCATAGCCTTATAACCCGTTCTATCGAGAATGCACAGAAGAAGGTGGAAGAGAACAACTTCGGCATCCGTAAGCACTTGCTTGATTACGATGATGTAATGAACAAACAGCGAACGGTTATTTATGAAAAGCGTCGTCACGCCTTGATGGGTGAACGTATTGGCATGGATATCGCCAATATGATTTGGGAACGTTGCGTAAATGCTACCCAATTGGCAACATACGACGACTGTAAGATGGAGATTCTCAAAACATTCGCATTGGAGACACCGTTTAGCGAGGAAGACTTCATGAACAAGAACAAGGAAGATCTGGCAGGCATGATTTTCGATAATGCAATGCTTCACTTCAAGCAACGCACCGACCATATGGCTGAAATTGCCAATCCTGTCATCAAGCAGGTTTATGAAACACAGGGACAGATGTACGAAAACATTCTGATTCCTATTACCGATGGCCGTAAGGTATATAACATCTCTTGTAACCTTAAAGAGGCTTACGAGACTGAGTGCAAGACCATTGTAAAGCAGTTTGAGAAGTCTATCCTGTTGCATGTGATTGATGAGGAGTGGAAAGAAAATCTGCGTAGTCTTGACGAACTGCGTAACTCTGTACAGAATGCCCGATATGAGCAGAAGGATCCTTTGGTACTCTACAAGCTCGATTCTGCCAAGTTGTTCGACGATATGGTGGAAGTCATCAACAACGACACCATATCTATATTAATGCGTGGACAAATACCTCTCCAGGAGCCTCAGGAAGTTCGTCAAGCTGCTCCTGAGATGCGACAAGACACCAGCCAGTTGCGTGAGAACAAGCACGAAGCGCCTGCTGCTACTGGTGGTGACCCAGCTCAGCAGGCAGCTGCAGCACGTGACACTCGTGAGCAACAAAGAACTCCATATAAGGCTCCGAAGACTGTGGGTCGCAATGACCCATGTCCTTGTGGAAGCGGCAAGAAGTTCAAAAATTGTCACGGAAGGGGTCTTTGACCATAAAAAGGTACCACTATGAAAAAAGTATTGTTTCTTTTGTTTAGCGTAACGCTGTTGTGGAGCTGCCAAAGCATCGACTTATTGTCTATTGACTATCTGATGCCAGCTGAGATGAGCTTCCCCAACCAACTCAGGAAAGTAGCTGTGGTAAACAACATGTTACCCTCAGCTCCTCCTACATTGGCCAGTCAGTTTGTTGACAAACCCGATGTAAATTCCCGTTTGCTGTATCAAAAGACACAATATTTCTCAGGTGATGGCAAGACCACCACAGAAGCATTGGCACAGGCATTGGCAGATGGTGACTACTTCGACACAGTCATCATCTGCGACTCTGCCTTGCGTGCCTCGAACAACGAGGAAACTCCCCGGGCTCTTACTCTGGATGAGGTGTACAACCTCACTACGCAATTAGATGCAGATTTCCTCATCTCCGTAGAGAACATAGAGATGCGTGTGGAATCGAAAGCTACACCAGATCCTTATTTCGGCCTGTTTGTAGCAAATACTGATGTCAAGGTTGCTCCCACCATTCGCATCTACCTCCCCCAACAGTCACCTCGCACCCCTATCAGCAAGGTGGATAGCATCTTTTGGCAAGGATTTGGCGATGATATCAATGGAGCTGTACATGATTTGCCCAATCAACAAACAATTCTAAGGGAGGCATCAACTTATGCCGGTGAGTTCATCGCCAAAACTTTCGTACCCTATTGGCAATCGGCTAATCGTTACTATTTTACCAATGGCTCTGTAGCTATGCGCGATGCTGTCATTTCAGTTAAAGAGGACAAATGGGAAGAAGCCGTAAACCTATGGCAGAAAACCTTCGACTCAAGTAAGAGTACCAAGAAGAAGATGTATGCCGCTTTTAACCTGGCTTTGGGTCATGAAATGCTCGAACAGATGGACGAAGCCATTGATTGGGCTACCAAGTCACAACAATATGCTACCCAGGCCAGTCAAGCAGAGGTGGCGCAGTTAGCAAGCGTATATCTCCAGCAATTGCGTGACAGAAAGCAGAGTTATGCCAGTGTAAAGATGCAGTTACAGCGTTTTGAAGAAGATTTTTAGACAAGTTTATAGCATTTTTGCAAAAAATGCTTAAATTTGCCTCGTAAATAATCATTGCACTATGAAACTGAACGAATCATCATCCGCACAGCTCAAAGCGACTATCCGCAAATCCATCGGCAAATATATTGTCGAGGAAGAGTCTTTTGTAACTGATATCCACATCCAGGTAAACTCACAAAACGGCGTCTGTAGATTGTTCGACGATGATGATTGTGAGCTTGGACATACCACCTTAATAGAATGGGTAGCGTATGAAGGTGATGATTTCGACGAGATGGTAGAGGAAGAGCTGACCACCATCCTGCATGAGATGAAAGATGCTGGCGAATTCGACAAGCTGCAAATCCTCAAACCCTACTCTTTCGTGCAGATTGATGACGAAAAGGAAACCATCGCTGATCTGTTGCTGATGGACGATGACACCCTTATAGTTACCGATGAACTTCTGAAAGGCCTGGATGAGGAGCTGAACGACTTCCTCAAAGATTTACTATCTCGCTAATTCCCGTAATACCCAATAAACAGCGGACATAACGTATTGCTCTCCACAATAGCATATAAGAACGGACGGTCAAGCCTCATGGTTTTATTCTCCAACTGCACAGGAACCGAGGTATTCCGTTTGACAATATCCGTCACAGCAGCAGCTTCAGCCCCCACTTCATCCATCAGGAAGAAAGTTTTCTGCAATGCTTTCAAACCTTTTGACAATTCAGGTTCCTCAAAGAAGATCATTTCCTCTGGATTAAACATCAAATCGGGATTGATATTCCCCATGCAAGAGAATAGTTTCTCCTCGGTATATTCTGCCGTAAACTTTGGAGCATACAGATCCAAGTTCACTCGCCTTGCATCCGCCAGAGAAAGCAGGTTATAATCAATTTGTATGACATCTTCCATCTTCACCCCCTCACGTGGCAGAAGGAACACCATCTTAAAGGCTCCATCGATGAATGACTTCACACCACACTGGAATTGCTGGGTTTCGTAATATAATGTCTTTTCCACGCTGTGCATCAAATCGATGTCAGCCGTATGTCCATCGGCATAATGGAAAGGCTGCTTGGTAGTTTGGTCCTTAATGAACGGATTCTCCCAAGACGACTTGAAATACACCGCATTCATCATGTGGAACACCTCATCATCCGAGGTTCTATCCACCATATAAGGAATACGGTTGTTGGTATGCTCAGCACACCAGGCATTGATGATATCTTTTGTTTTAGAATCAGAAAAGTTCATCGCTTCCGTCTTGGCTGCATAATAATTCTGGATGGTAGTCAGGAAATCAGTCTTTGCCGTATATCGCTGGTTATACCAAAAAGAGTTGGCACTCTTAAAAATAGCTGCTTCATCAGCCTTCTCGATGCCCGTCATCATCGTTTGGAAGAAATCATTAACCTCCTCTTGGCTATAGCCTGCCAAGCCCAATGTCTTCAGCATCTGCTGGAGTGTCTCCCCATGTAGGCCATTGATGAACATACCCAAATCTACCTCTAAGCTGATGGGAGAAATCATCAGATTCACCCCTGGAGTGCGATTCAGATACACCTCTTTAAACAATTTCCAGGAAAACTCCAGCAAAGCCAAATTCATAGCTTGCTGTTTCTCATTCAGCACCACAGGCTTATACTCATGGCGCGTATCTGGATTAATTACTGGTTCTTCTGGCTGAACAGGTTTTTCCGGTTGTTCAGGTTCTGCATTAATAGGCTCAGGTTTTACTTTCTCTGGCTCCACTGGCTGTGGATTCATCATACTATTACCCCCATCACTACAAGCCCAGAAGAAAAGGGATGCAGCCAGTGTCATAATCATCGCATTCATCTTCATAGTCCAATCATTTTTGTTTACAAATATACGTCCTTTCTATTTTTATAAATACCAAAAACCTGAAACATTGCAAGACATTAACATTATTTAGGAATCGACTTTTGTATAAGTGGGTTTATTCGAAGATACACTATATTTATCAAAACCACATGGTCTATGCTGACAGGTGACGTATCATCAGAGCTTCAAATGTTTGTCATTGGCGGTATCTCCATTACTGACACCAGTAAGGAAACGAGGCTGATGAGCGAAGGCTATTTGGCAAACAGTTCTTTACAACATAGTATGCTGAGGGGCGAGACATTAGTATGTTGTCGCCTTGCAATATAGTAATGTGAGGACATAGCGATTACTAATAAGTTGGCATAACTATTACTAATAAGCGGCATGAGCAATTATTAATAAGTAGTATAGCTATTATACATAATAGCAAAAACTTTCACATCAATTCACATTATCAACTACTCTGTTTCTTCTCCAATGCAAGCATTAATAAAGCAGTTTACTACACTCTAATAGAATCAACTACGGTATCATTATAATACAAAAAGTGTGGCTCAGCTTTACTGAACCACACCTAATTTATTACGAACGTCAGTGATTGATTGTTATTACTTCACCTCCTCAAATCTAACATGTGCTGATAATCAGCGGTTTATGAAAGTCTTGGTACAAATAAGGAACACCATAAGCATCTTGGATGTTGTCCCACAATAACTATCGATAAGCATCCGTGCGATGCTCTTCCTATTCTTCTTTGTCCTTTTCTCTGTATTTCTTTCTTTTGTTGGTGCAAAGGTATTAAGATTTCTGTACCTATGCAAATATAATTGGTTATAATTTGTACTTTGAGTCAGAATATAGTCATCCTTATGTGGGAACACTATTTTTTACTTGCCGTAGGTCTCTCTCTTGCATCTACAAATATTATTTCGTATTGTGACGAATCATTCTTATCCCTTTTTGATTCAAATTCTCTCAATTTTTTCAGTTGTCCAACTTTGTTCTTATTACTATTAACAATCACAACCACATAAATCCCATATGTTCCATGCTGTGAATTCATGTAATCAGGTAACTGAGTGACATATCCGTGCAGCAAATCTTTGTTATTTGAGAGTTTTGTTTCTATTATAACACGAGAGTTGGAACCTTGTGAAAACTTAAAATCTAACTTGCCAACGCCAGTATCAGCCTCGGGACTAATATCTATATCGACTTCCTTAGCTTTTAAGTAAGCCTCTGATATTACAAACAATAATTCTTGTGCATATTCCTCAGATTTGGCAACCTTACCCTTCTCATAATACATAAGTTTGTATGAACGGTGATTTTCAATACACTCCTTAAAAAGCAAGCATGCATTTCTTGTACTCTGAAGTACATCTTCAGGGCTTAGCTTTTTGGTTGAACCTTGTTCCTCAAGGACATTTGCAACAAGTTCCTCAAGTCGAGCCTTGAAGTATAATTTCTTTTTGTCTTCTAAGAAATCATATGGCACAGCACTCAAGCTTCTAAAATACGAGATAGCCTCTTTGTATGCCTCGGGATTATTCAAAAGTGCATTCTTTAGTACATTCTTTCTGTCTGCACCTTCAAAGAACTGCTTCCACTCTCCGTGGACAGCCTTACAAACTCTTCCGACTAAGCCCTTATTATAATCACATACATCTGAAATCTCATCATATGATGTAGCCATAGGCAAGTCTCCCAATAATGTGGTTGGGAAAAAATGCATTGGTTCGTCCCCATAGAATGGTACAGTGTAGGTTACATCTTCAAATTCATATTCACGTGTTGCAATGTTTAAGTCTGCTGCAACTCTTTGTGTGTATGAAAGAATTTGATGACGTAGAATAGATACAGCCATATCACTTATTCTATCAGCGCCCACATTCTTTTCAAACAAATGCATAAATAGAAAAAGTTCAGGATCTCTCATGCCTGCCTTAATCACTTTTACAGTAGTTTTTGCAATCTGTTTAGTTGTCTTTCCATTCATGCCTTTACCTGGCTTTCCACTTACGGAGTAGCCCAAACCAACATTAGGAATTTCAGGAAACTGCATATTTTCCACAATGAGAGGGAAAAATGTATCATCTTCTTCCTCGCTGGGCATAGCGTCCACAAAGTGAGCAAACCTATCGAAATATTTCAAAAATACACTTTCATAAGTACCTATAAACTCCGGCACCTGTGTATTCTTCAAACGTAGAGGATCGATATGCAGACGCATATCTCTACCAATGAAACCATCTAAGACCCCTTTTTCCTCAAATGCTGAATGAGGTACGCCAAAATATCCACTGTAGTATGTAGCCATTAATAATGTAAAGAATTTTGTAATTATTCAATCAACGAATTAAAACACAAAGAATAGACTTTATTCGATTATGCTATTAGCCATTTTTTTACGCAACCGTTCTAAATCTGATTCCACGCCATCCTTTGATACTATAGAATCCTTTGGCAGCATGGAGTAGTTTTTGGCGATATTCTCTTTCTTACCGCTGAACCATTCGCCGAAAGCTGTCTGGAGGAATGACTCGGCATCGAGATTTTCTTTCCCGTTATACCTTATTATATTATAGACGAACTGCTTCAACTCGGCATTGCGCAGTTTCTTATTCAAAGGAATGCACAAATCCTTATTGGCAGATACCTGACCAGTCTCAATAAACAGCTTCACAATGTCGCATACTTTTTCTACATCTTCTACAGGCGTGCCAGC
>JAFXVZ010000024.1 GCA_017534535.1 Bacteroidaceae bacterium
AAACCCCTGTAATGCTTGACGGGGTAAGGGGGAGGTGAGCATGAACAACACATAATCACGTCGTGTAGTGGCAAGACAATCGTCGGATGGAACAGCAACCAGCAAAATTAGTCAGCATCACTATTAGTTGCGGATTTTAGGATATTCTCAAAGCATAGACAGAAAAAGGAAGGCAACAGCCTAAAAACTAAGCCATTGCCTTACAACTTTACTAAGGAAAATAGACATCGGATTTCATCATAAGCTCCTCAACCAATCATCCATACTTTTTTGAGGGTCAAATGTGCCGATACTTTCAATTATGCGTTTCTGCATTCTGTACTTCCTGGTAGAGACAGAAGCTGAGTCGATATTTAAGATAACAGAGATATCTTTGATGGGAATACCCAGCTTAATCAAAGCACAAAGTTCGAGGTCACCTTCTGTGAGCGAGGGCACCATCCCTACCAATCTATCAATATAGGCATCGAAATACTGATTAACATTTTGCTTCAAATCAACGATTTCTGCTTCTGTCAATGTGCGAGGACTCTTCTTCAACTTTTTGAAATCAGACACCAAAGATATAATCTGATCTGTAAAAAAGAGATTACGATTATAAAGTTCCTCATTCATGGCTTGATGGGATTCTTCTTTTTCCTCCTCCACACCTTGTTGCTCATTAATCTTTTCTTGCAACTGAGTAATCTGCGATTGATTTTGAGTGATGAGTTTGTTGTTTTCCCTTATTTGATATTTATAACGTTTGATTTCTGCGTTTTTGTCCACAAATTTCATTTTGAATTTATACACAAGAATAACCACCAAAATTGATATGCTTAGAAAGAATAAACCAAACAAATTATAATCCATAGATGGTTTTTGTGTATTATCGCCCATTTCAATATTAACAGTCTCTCTTTGTCCTAAACCTTTTGAGATTAAAGTTCCTTCTAAATCAGAAAATTGAAGTATAGAATCTATATCAAAAGTATAAGCTGCCGACATTCTCTGTTTGTATTGCTTCATTATTTCTTCAAAATCTCGTACAGAATCTGGATTGAAAGGAAAGTCGTTAAGATTGAGATGGAGATTCTCTTTCATATTACGAACAGAAGCAAAATCTTTATAAAAATTTCTACCCTCACCAACCATTAAGCTGGTGATTTGTTCGTAGTTTGAAGCGATAAAAATGGAATCATTTGTTTTTAAGGCATAGCCAAAAGCCTTTTGCGTATGATTCCAAGCTTTTTTGGTTTCATTATAATGATTGCTATATATGGTGCCAATCGCCATTTCATACAAACTTCCCAAATAATAATTTTGGGTTTTGGCAACGTCTTCAGATTTTTGCAAAAGCAAAGGCAATGCGTCTTCTTCTGGCATTGCTTGCAGGATGTGCAAAGCACTGTCAGGGTTGACATTCACCAATTCTTCTGCTTGTCGCATTTGGCGCGACAAAGAAGATTTGTCTATAGAGTTGCTGGTACAAGCAGTCAACAATAAGGCAATCCTCAAGACCAAAGCAATTTTAACTTTCATCATATTTTGCATACTTATTTCCTAACTCCGGCGCAAATTTACAAATAATAAATGTCTTCACCAATTTCATCACATAGACAATGCCAAAATATCAAGCCTCTGTTTACCAAGCCCTTTTACGTTTTGCCAAAAGACAAATATAGACAATGTATCTCACCAAGCACCAAAACCAATATCAACATACAAAGATAAAGAAATCGGCTCAATCCCTTTCGGAGTTGAGCCGATAATAATTGTTATTTGTATTGAGTTATGACTTCATTCACCATAGTAGCCTATAAAGAGAGGACTAAAGGTGTTGCTCTCCAGGATGGCATAACAGAATGGATGGTCAAGGGTCATATAGGTATAATCCGGAATAGCGGTTGCTACACCCCAAATATCAGTTACAGCTGCGGCTTCAGCGCCCTCTTCATCCATCAGGAAGAATGTCTTTTGCATAACACCCAAAAGCATCTCTTCATTATAATTATCTAAAAGTTTGATATCCTGACTTGGCAAGGCAAATGATGGATTGATGTTCTGCATATAATTAAACAACTTTTTCTCTGTGTATTCAGAAGTGAACTTTGGAGCGTGAAGCATCAATGATACATATCGAGCCTTCTCCTCGTCCTTGAGCACCTTCACCAAGTCGTCAGACAGGATTTCCGTCATCGCCACACCTTCTTTCGGCATCACGAACAACATCTGGAAAGCATCATCTACAAAGGGCTTCAGGCACAACTGATACTTATCAGTTTCCACATACAAAGCCCTAAGATCCTGAGCCATCATATCTACCGTATCAGCTTTGCCATCAGCATAGATAAAAGGGTGTTTATTTGTCAATTCCTTTTCAAACTGGTCTTTCCAGTTAGCCTTGAAATAAACGGCATTCATCAAGTGGAAGAGGTCGCCATCATCAGTCTTATCCAGCATTTTGTCAATACGGTTATTGGTCTTTTCGGCACACCAGGCATTGATGACATCTTTAGTCTGAGGGTCAGCAAAGTTCACTGCCTCAACCTTGGAAAAGTAAGAATTCTGGATGTTAGTCAGGAAATCGGCATTAGCCGTGTAGCGTTGGTTATACCAAAACGAGTTGGCACTCTTGAAGATAGCTGCTTCATCCGCTTTCTCGATGCCATCCATCAAAGTCTTGAAATAGTCATTTACCTGCTCAACGGTAAAATCCTGCAAGCCCATAGTCTTCAATATCTCCTGCTGAGCCGTGTCTTTCAAGCCATTGAGGAACATACCCAAATCTACCTCCAGGCTGATGGGGGAAATCATCAGGTTAGTGCCTTCCTCACGGTTGGCATATACCTCTTTGAACAACTTCCATGAGAAATCCTGCAACTTTTCATGAATGGCCTGCTGGGTTTCATTCAGCACCACAGGCTTGTAGCTATGACGAGTTTCCGGGTCTTCTGTTACATCAGGCTCTGGATTAACTGGCTCTGGATCTCTTTTCACAGGGGGTGAATTCAGTATTTCATCCCCAACATTGTCATCATCGTTGCTGCAAGCACCCAGGCTCAGTGCAATCACCATACTTAAAAGAATACTTTTTGTCTTCATTGCTTTTATTATTTTGTTTTACTTTTTGCACATTAAATACCAAAGGATAGAAACATTGCATGGCTTTAACAAAATTTAACTCGAAAGAGGTTGATTTGAAGTCAATCCAAGCAAGAAGATGAGACACTCAGGAGCTTGTGGCATAATTATTGCAATACCTATATTTATAATAATAACGCAAAAGATATCTGACTTTATGGCATTCGGTAAATGGATAGGGGGCTTGTTTGGTTTCATCAATACAGGTGGGAATATTTTGGGCGCAATAGCTGGGTTTGTGCTGGGATCGCTTTTTGACTCTTTTATGGAGAAGAAGGAAATGAATTGGGAACAGCAGGTGAATAACCCAGAGGATGAGGAATATGTTAAGCATAACAGAAATGAAACGAGGGATGATTTTCTGTTCTCGTTGATGGTGCTCTGCGCCCACATGATTCAGGCCGATGGGAAGATCATGCATTCGGAAATGGAGCTGACTCGCAAGTTCCTGCGTCAGACTTTTGGACCAGCAGCTGTGACTGAGGGTAACAACATTTTGCTTCGTCTATTCGACTATAGGAAACAGCAAGGCGAGGTGGCTTGGCAACAGCAGTTTAGGCAAGCATGTTATGAGATGTCGATGGCGATGCCTGAGGAGCATCGTATTCAGCTCATAGACTTTTTGGCTCAGATTGCTAAGGCTGATAGCAAGGTGCATCAGCAGGAGATATCGGTATTAAAGGAGATAGCTATCAACCTTCAACTTAGTGCCAGCATTGTCGATCAAATGTTATCGTTGGGTGGCAACACACTAGAAGATGCTTATAAAGTGTTGGGCATCAGTCCTGATGCTACGGATGAGGAGGTTCGTAAGGCTTATCGTAAGATGGTGATTATGCATCATCCTGACAAGGTTCAGAATCTCGGAGATGATGTCAAGGAGGCAGCTACTCGCAAATTACAAGAGATTAATAAGGCGAAGGAGTTGATTTTCCAAGCAAGGGGACTGAAGTAGGACTTTGACGATTGACAATTGACGATTGACGATTGACGATTGACAATTGACGATTGACAATTGACGATTGACGATTGTCAATCGTCAAACACCTCTTTTAATATAGAGAGGGAGTTGAGTTCGGGAAAGTCGGGAAGGTGTAGGCGATAGTAGTCATTGATAAGAGAAAGGAGGCGATTGCGCTCCTGGCGATTCATCTTGAAATGATGCATGTTAGCAAAATTCAGACGCATCAAATTGACTAAGTGGTGGCACTCCTCGGGAGCTACATAGTAAGCATGGGCCTGAGGCTTTAGGGGTACAAACGAGGCATTGAGCATATCGAAATAGCAACCAGGAAGGTAATTCTCAACATTAGGTTGCAATCCTAAGAAACGAGAAACTCGCATGAGGAACACCAGATGGAAGTTGGCGTAATCACGCTCAGCCATATCAAGCCATCGCATAGAGGTAGAGAGATAAGCATACAAAGCTTCATTGGGTTGGCCATCTTCCCGTACCGCCCGATAAAGAAACTCCTGCAGGAACAGAGCGATGACAGATTTAACAGGATGATAAGGAATGGAAGTAAAAGGTTGTAGGGGTACTACAGACTTTACCCTAAAAAGCGAAACCTTAGGTTTCATATCTGCCTCGACCTCCACCTCAGCCAAAGGTTGTAGGAGCAAATGCTTGCCCCCACCCTTGTGAGTCTTGGGTATCGTAGTAATATAGGATACCCTGCCCCACTGCTTAGTAAAAACTACTGCAATGAGTTGGTTTTCCTTGATCTTGAAGGTGTTCAATACGATGCCTTTAGTACGCTGTAACATATCAAAAAAGTCTTCAGATGCAAAGATAATACATCTAAAAACCAAAGAAAAGTAAAAAATGATATTTTTTTTTGAAGAATGTTTTGTCAATTCAAAAATAGTACCTACCTTTGCATCCGCTTAACGGCAAAAACTAAAAATGGAGGCCCATTCGTCTATCGGCTAGGACGAGAGATTTTCATTCTCTAAAGAGCAGTTCGACTCTGCTATGGGCTACAAAATAAAAGAAATAATAATAAGTAACAATTTAAAAGATTAGTCGAGATGGCAAATCATAAATCAGCACTGAAAAGAATCAGACAGTCAGAGACGAGAAGACTGCACAACAGATATTATGGCAAGACCATGAGAAATGCTGTTCGCAAGCTTCGCGCAACCACTAACAAGGATGAGGCAGCCGCTATGTTGCCAAGCGTAACCAAGTTGCTTGACAAATTGGCTAAGACACGCGTTATTCATAAGAACAAGGCTAACAACCTGAAGTCAAAGCTGGCTAAGTACATCAACAAACTGGCGTAAACCACGCTGTTCATCAGCTTTGTTTTCATTCCTATAAACAGGTTGAGTTTTCAAGACTCAGCCTGTATTTTTATTGCCTAAAAAATAGCTATTTTTAACGCAAAAGTAACGTCTTTTTCATTTATTTTTTGTATCTTTGCACCATTATTAAAAGAAGCGTAATTTTACATGACAGAAGAAGAAAAAATCTTAGGCGAGAATGAGTATTCAGCCCAAAATATCCAGGTACTGGAGGGTTTGGAGGCTGTACGCAAGCGTCCCGCCATGTACATTGGCGACATTAGTTTCAACGGACTGCATCATTTGATCAACGAGGTAGTAGATAACTCTATTGACGAAGCCCTGGCTGGTTTCTGCGACAAGATAGAGGTTATCATCAATGAAGATAATTCAGTGACCGTACAGGATAACGGTCGAGGCATTCCTGTAGATATGCACGAGAAAGAGCAGAAGTCGGCCTTAGAGGTGGTAATGACAGTGCTGCATGCCGGTGGTAAGTTCGATAAGGGTTCTTACAAAGTGTCAGGTGGTCTGCACGGCGTGGGTGTATCTTGTGTGAATGCCCTTTCAAAGAAAATGATTTCACAGGTGTTCCGCAATGGCAAGGTTTATCAGCAAGAATATGCCTATGGCAAGCCACTGTATGACGTGAAAGAGATTGGCGTGACAGACAAGACTGGTACCCGCCAGCAGTTCTGGCCAGACGACAGTATCTTCACTGAGACGGTGTTCAACTACGACCGTGTGGCTAACCGTATGCGTGAGTTGGCATTCCTGAATGCAGGCATTACCATTGACCTGACTGATATGCGCAAGGATGCTGAGGGCAACAACCGCCACGATGTATTCCACTCTGACGAAGGTCTGAAGGAGTTTGTGCGTTACATTGACTCATCTCGTGTTCATTTGTTCAATGACGTTATTTATATCAACACCGAAAAGCAGGGTATTCCCATCGAGGTGGCTGTGATGTACAACACTGGCTTCAGCGAGAACCTGCATTCATACGTAAACAACATCAACACCATAGAGGGCGGTACGCACCTAACGGGTTTCCGTCGTGCATTGACCCGCACCCTGAAGAAATATGCCGAGGACAACAAGATGTTGGAGAAGGCAAAGGTGGATATCGACGGTGAAGACTTCCGCGAGGGTCTGACTGCTGTTATCTCCATCAAGGTAGCAGAGCCTCAGTTTGAAGGGCAGACCAAGACAAAGCTGGGCAACAGTGAGGTTTCTGGTGCTGTTGATCAAGCTGTGGGCGAAGCTTTCTCCATCTACTTGGAGGAGCATCCGAAAGAGTCGAAAATGATTGTAGAGAAAGTGATTTTGGCTGCTCAGGCTCGCGTAGCTGCCCGCAAGGCTCGTGAGACCGTACAGCGTAAGTCGCCAATGAGTGGTGGTGGCATGCCTGGCAAGTTGGCCGACTGTTCAAGCAAGGACCCAGATGAATCAGAATTGTTCTTGGTAGAGGGTGATTCAGCAGGAGGTTCAGCTAAGCAAGGCCGTAACCGTGCTTTCCAAGCCATCTTGCCTCTGCGCGGTAAGATTCTGAATGTGGAGAAAGCTCAGTGGCATAAGGCTTTTGAGAGCGATGAGGTAAACAATATCATCCAGGCATTGGGCATCCGCTTCGGTGTTGACGGTGAAGATAGCAAGGTGGCTAACTTGGATAAGATTCGCTACAAGAAGGTGATTATCATGACCGATGCCGATGTCGATGGCTCTCACATCGACACCCTGGTAATGACATTCTTCTATCGCTATATGCCTGAAGTGATTGAGCGTGGCTATCTATATATTGCTACACCTCCACTCTATCTCTGCACCAAGGGCAAGGTGAAGGAATATTGCTGGACCGACCAACAGCGTCAGCGTTTCATCGACACCTATGGAGGTGGACAGGAGGGTGCAATCCACACCCAGCGCTACAAAGGTTTGGGTGAAATGAATCCTGAGCAGTTGTGGGAAACGACTATGAATCCCGAAAACCGTATGTTGAAGCAAGTGGATTTGACGAATGCTACTGAAGCAGATTATATCTTCTCTATGCTGATGGGTGAAGATGTGGGTCCACGTCGCGAATTTATCGAGCGTAATGCTACTTACGCAAACATCGATGCTTAATTGACTTTTCGCACCTTACAATCATAAGAAAAGGAAAACGCTCTGGCTGAAACGGGAATAGTTCCTGACAGCTGGAGCGTTTTAATTTTACTCCCCCGTCGCTTTGCGACACCCCCTCTACTTTAGAGGGGGAGTTTGGGGGGCTTGTTTGTCTGGGCGTTTTATGCAAAAACTATTTCCTTTTTTCCTCTGTTTTGGTATATTCTTCTAAGTAAGTGTTATAGAGGTCTTCGTAACGCTGATTATCGAAGGCTGATTCTCGCTTTTTGACAAACTCTGCCAAATCATCTTCCGAGATATTCATAATCTTCTTGTTATGTTCATTATAATGCTGGAGCTGCAATGCAATCACCTTGATGTCGAAAAGGTAATAAGGGAGATCGTAATTCAGCATATAGTCCAATTCGTCTTTCTCATGATGGGAAAAGAAATCTTTCATCAGACTTGAATAAGTATTGTCCTTCACATAATTACGCCAATAATAGCACCCACTCACATTGTCGATGAAGACGGCATTGTCCAAAGTGCTCCAGATGTCGGCACTTGAGCTGAAGATTTTCTCATTATATTCATTGAATTCCAGCATACGGAATTTGTGCGTAAACATGAAGGGATTCTTATTCCACAGACTATTATCTTCCCGCAACTGGTCCTGCAACTTGATGCATTCTTCCAGTATATCAATATAGTCGTTGAGTTTATCGATGCTATCGTCAATGTCGTGCAGAATCATCATCGCCATCTGGCGTTGTGCCTGACGATTCTCGTAGCGTTGAATAAGCTCAGCCGTACCAAACGTCAATACAATAGACATAGTAGTGGCGATAAACGTCATCAGCAACTCGGAAAAGAACTTCTTTACACCCGTTACATTCATCTTTGACACATTCTTAGCATCCATATCTTTTCATTTTATGTAGTTACGTTTCTTCAACTCAACCACAGCATCTTCCAGTTCTTGATACCATGCCTCTCCAAACTTACGGATGAGGGGCTCTTTTAAGAACTCATAAACCCGCACATCCAGTTGTTCACCTAAAAGAACAGCAGCCTTGCACACATCCCAACGATGGTAGTTCAAGGCATCTAAATCCCCTACTTTCTTGTGACGAATGGGATAGAGATGACAGGACAAGGGTTTATAGAACTTGGTTTTACCTTCACGATAAGCCTTCTCCAGTGCACAATAGCAGCCTCCCTTCTCATCGTAACAGGTAAACACGCAATCTTTACCATTCACGATAGAGGTAACCAACTGCCCCTCGGAATCTGAGTACGCCACGCCCTGCTTATTGATGACCTTGCGGGCAGGGATGGAGAGCTGATCCCAAATGACGGGTAGCACCTCTTCTATTTGCATAATCTCATTCAAATCGACGGGTGCCCCTGCATCGCCTTCGATGCAGCAGGCACCCATACATTTCTCTAAGTCGCAAACAAAGCGCTCTGTGAGTACTTCGTCGCTTATCAGTACGTCACCAATTTGGTACATTACTTAATCAAGTCGTTGCCAGTCATCTCTGCCGGCTGAGGCATACCCATGATAAGCAGGATAGAAGGAGCCACATCTGCCAAGACACCATTCTCCACCTTTGCCTCCTTATTAGTCGTTACATACACAAAAGGTACAGGGTTCAGCGAGTGAGCCGTATTTGGCGTACCATCTTCATTGAGCGCATGATCGGCATTACCATGATCAGCAATGATAATCACCTCATAGTCGTTTGCCTTAGCAGCCTCAACGGTTTCCTTCACACAGTTGTCAATAGCCACAACAGCCTTCTCAATAGCAGGGTAGATACCGGTATGGCCCACCATGTCGCCATTTGCATAGTTCACCACGATGAAATCATACTGCTGGGTGTTGATAGCCTCCACCAACTTATCCTTCACCTCATAAGCACTCATCTCAGGTTTCAGGTCGTAAGTAGCCACCTTTGGAGAAGGCACCAGGATACGATCTTCGCCAGCGTAAGGAGCTTCACGTCCGCCGTTGAAGAAGAAAGTTACATGGGCATACTTCTCTGTCTCGGCTATGTGCAACTGCTTCTTGCCGTTGTTAGAGAGGTATTCACCCAATGTATTCTCCACATTCTCCTTGTCGAACAGAATGTGAACACCCTTGAATGATGCATCATAAGGAGTCATACAGTAATACTGCAGGTCCTTAATGGTGTGCATACCCTGCTCAGGCATATCCTGTTGCGTCAGCACGGTAGTAATCTCCTTAGCACGGTCGTTGCGATAGTTGAAGAAGATGAATACATCACCTTCCTTCACACGACCATCAACGGTGCTGTTGACGATAGGCTTGATGAATTCATCGGTAACGCCCTCGTCGTATGATTCTTGCATAGCACGAACCATATTGTCGCTCTGCTTGCCTTCACCGTGTACCAGCTGGTCATAGCCCACCTTCACACGTTCCCAACGCTTGTCGCGATCCATTGTGTAGAAGCGTCCAATGATAGAAGCCACCACGCCTGCACTCTGCTTGCAGTGAGCCTCAACCTCCTCAATGAAACCCTTGCCGCTGCGAGGATCGGTATCACGACCATCCATCAGGCAGTGGATGAAAGTACGGCCTTCCAGTCCATATTCCTTAGCAATGTCACAGAGTTTGAATAAGTGATCCAAAGAACTGTGGACACCACCATTGCTGGTCAAACCCATGATGTGCAGGCCTACGCCACGCTCCTTGGCATAGCTATAAGCATTGATGATTTCCTTGTTCTTCAGGATGCTGCCATCCTTGCAGGCACGGTTAATCTTCACCAAATCTTGATAAACGATGCGACCTGCACCAATATTGAGGTGACCCACCTCAGAGTTACCCATCTGTCCGTCAGGTAAGCCCACGTTCTCGCCAGATGCCTGGAGCTGAGAATTAGGGTAGTTAGCCAACAGATAGTCCCAATAGGGAGTTGGGGTACAGCTAATCACATCATCTTTCTGACGGTCGCCAATGCCCCAACCATCCAAAATCATTAATAAAGCTTTCTTTGCCATTATTTCACGAAATCAGACATGTTCAGGAACTTAGCAGACTCAGCCAAACGGTCGAACTGCTTGCCACTGTTAGTATCCTCAATCTCAATGAAGAAGTACTTATTACCGTTAGCATAGAACTTATCAAAGATGTTCTTGAAGTTCATTGCACCAGAAGCACCCAGAACCATGAAGTCCTTGATATGCAACATCTTGATGCGGTCTGCACGGCGAGTCAACCAAGCCACAGGATCCTGCTGGCCCATAACAGTCCAGTAAACATCGAGCTCGAAGATTACGTTAGCTGGATCAGTGTTGTCCATATACAGGTCTTCAATGATCTGTGCACCCTGCATACCCATACCAGAGAACAGGTCGCCCAATACAGCAGCCTTGCTGTCAGCAGTTACCTTAGCCATCTCCATGTTGTGGTTGTGGTAACCGAACTGGATGCCACCAGCCTTCACCACCTCACCTGATACGTTCAGCAGGTTAGCGAAAGCTTTAGCGTCGTCGATGTTGTTCACTGTACGAGGAGGCATCATTGGCTGTACCAGGTACTCAACGCCCAACTTAGCGTGATCCTCAACAACCGGCTTCCAGAACTCCTTCACGTCGTTCACCATCTCTTTCAGAGTCTTAGGCTTCTGAGCAGGAGCACCTGGACGCTGGAACATGCCACCCATCAGCACGCCAGGGGTAACGTGAGAGCTCACAATCTTCAGTTCGTTATCTTCAGCAGCCTTCTTGAAATCAAGCAGTTCTACTTCACCAATCTTGTGAGAATCTGCATTGTAACCAGCGAGCTCGAGGTTCTTGATACCCATCTCGCGGATACGCTTCATGTTAGCGTTTAGGTCCCCAGCAAACATTTCCGGGCCCAGTGTATAAATCTGCAGACCCAAACCCTTGTTCTTGTTCTCTACTGGAGCAGCTGGTGTAGCTTCCTTTGAGTTACAAGCTGCCAAAGCGCCTAATGACAGGAGAGAAGCGCTCTTTAAGAAATCTCTTCTATTGATCATTTCTGTTATTATTATAAATATGGTGTATAAAAATTGAAGGCACAGCTTTCACAAAGCCGTGCCCTCAGAGTTATTGTTTTTATTACTTAACCCAAGGCTGAGCATTGATGAACTTCATAGAAGCTTCAACGCGCTGCATCTGCTTGCCGCTATCGATATCCTCGATTTCACAGAACAAATACTTGTTGCCATTCTTATAGAACTGCTCGAAGATCTTCTGGAAGTTCATAGCGCCTGAATCACCCAGTACCACGAAGTCCTTTACGTGCATCAACTTGATACGGTCAGCACGCTTCTGCAACCAAACCACAGGATCCTGCTGGCCCATAACAGTCCAGTAAGTATCCATCTCGTAGATAACGTTTGAAGGATCGGTATTGTCCATCAGCAAATCCATAATCATAGGACCATCAGCAGCAGTCAGCGGAGTCAGAACGGTAGGCAGACGGAAGCCCTTAACACCCTTCACCATGCGAGCAAACTCCATGTTGTGGTGGTGGTAACCGAACTTGATACCAGCAGCCTTGAAGATCTCACCACTCTTATTCAGCATCTCTGCGAAAGCCTTCACGTCATCCTCAGTGTTCAGGTAAGCCATCATTGGGTGAACAACGTATTCGATACCCTGCTTAGCGTGATCCTCAGCCACCTTCTTGAATGACTCAGCAACCTTGTTAATCATAGAACGATTGAACTGGCCATCGCTACCATCGCGGCTCTCGCGACCAGCTACGCCAGAGAACAAACCAGGAGCATTCACATGTGAACTTGGAATCTCCAAACCGGCGTCATTAGCCATTTTCTTGAACTCGCTGAAATCAACGCCACCCACCTTGTTGGTGTTTACATCGTAGCCAGCCAGCTCCAGATACTTGAAGCCGAAGCTTTTCAGCTTCTTCAGGTTGTCTGCCAAGTTACCAGCATACAACTCGTTGCCTAAAGTGTAAATTTGCAAACCAAAGTACTTGTCTGTTGAATTAGCCTCAACAGCAGGACCAGCTGCAGCAGTTTCCTTATTGTTGCAAGCAGCCAAAGCGCCCAGTGATAACAGTGAAGCGCTCTTCAGAAAATCTCTTCTATTAACCATAATTTTAATTAATTTAGTGTATTTGGCGGTAAAGTTATGAATTTTCAAGGAGATTTCATCTATTTTCGGTTTAAATTTTCTAAAAACCTTGTTTTTACCCTAAAAAAGGGCATAAAAAGAGCAGAGCTGGCTTCTCAGCCAGCTCTGTCCTATAATTTTAACCCAATTTAATTTCTTTATTTTACAAAGCCCTTCTCAATGAGGTACCTTGCACTTGCCCAAGCACGATCAAGCTGCTTGCCGCTGTTGATGTCTTCAATCTCAACGAACCAGTTACGATGGCCGTGAGCATAGAAGTTGCGGAAGATTGTCTCGAAGTTCATTGCGCCAGAAGCACCAATCACCACGAAGTCCTTGATATGCAACAGCTGGATGCGGTCTGCATACTTATTAATCCATGTAATAGGATCCTGCTGACCCATCACTGTCCAATAGCAGTCAAGCTCAAACAATACGTTCTGTGCCTCGGTACCCTCAATGAATACTTCCTCAATAGTCTTAGGAGCAGGAGAGTTGTCGCCAGGACGACGGAAAGCACGCTGATAGTAAGGAGTTACTTCCTTGCCACCAGGAACCACCTTATTGAACTCGTTGCTGTGGTTGTGATAACCAAACTTGATACCATTGTCTTTCAGCAAAGCACCCACCTTGTTGAAAATCTCTGCAACGTTCTGAGCATCCTCCAGGTTGTTGATGGTAGGAAGACTTGGCTGCACGATATACTCAACACCGAACATCTGGTGATCTGGAATAATCTTCTTCCAGAAGTCCAGAATCTTGGTCTCAGTAGATTTGTCGTACTTAGCGCCACGATCCAAGTTTGGTGTCATGTGTGAGCTAATAATCTTAATGCCTGCATCATCAGCCATCTTCTTGAAATCAGCAGCTGATGTAGGTTTACCACCACCAAAGCTTGAGAACTGACCATGACCAGCCTTGTCATCGAAGCCATAGAAAGCCAACTCGCACTGATCATAACCATAACTCTTCATCTTCTTCAGTGCAGGAGCTGGATTGTTCAGCAACTCACCACCGAGAGAGTAAGCCTGGAAACCAAGATTGGTATTTCCAGCCTTAGGAGCCTGTGCTGTAGCGGCAGTGATGCCGTCAACACCATTCACATCATTGGCAGCGCTTACTTTTGAAGCAGCCAATGCACCCAGCGTCATGAAAGACGCGCTCTTCAGAAATTCTCTTCTGTTTGCCATAAAATTGATTAAACTAAAGATTTATAAAACATAAATTTGGGTCAAAGGTACGCATAAATATTGATAATTCAAAGCATATTTCATAATTTTGCAAAAAAAAAAATTATATGTTGTATCCATTCTTAAAAAAGACTATTGAAGCAGGTTGCGATGAGGCTGGCAGGGGTTGCTTGGCAGGAGCCGTCTATGCTGCTGCTGTGATTTTGCCCCTTGATTACCAAAACGATTTGTTAAACGACTCGAAACAGCTGACAGAACGCCAGCGATACCAGTTGCGTCCCATCATTGAGCGAGATGCCACCGCTTGGGCGATAGGCATTGTCACCCCCGAAGAGATTGACAAAATCAACATCCTCAATGCTTCCATATTAGCCATGCATCGGGCACTGGAGCAACTGCAGCCCCAACCCCAGCACATCATCGTAGATGGCAACCGCTTTAAGCCATACGGAAACATCCCTTATCAAACGGTGGTCAAGGGTGATGGCAAGTATCTGAGCATTGCTGCAGCATCCATTTTGGCTAAGACCTATCGTGATGATTATATGAATAGCTTAGATTCCGAATACCCAAGATATGGCTGGAGTCGCAACAAAGGTTATCCCACAAAAGAGCACCGGGAAGCCATTCGACAGTTGGGCACAACGCCCTACCATCGCATGAGTTATAACCTAACAGGTGATGGTCAGCTTTCTTTAGAGTTTTAAGTTTTTTTATCAAAAGCTTTCATAATTCAAAGCAATGCATTATCTTTGTAGGTTGGAAATATAATTTAATAATTTTTTCAAAATGAAATCTGTCAAAATGATGATGATGGCACTGGCTGTAGCAGCCACGATGCCTGCAGCAGCCCAATTCCGTCGCACCCCTACTCCTAACGACACATTGCAGTCTGTCAGAGTATCTCCCAAGGGTGATGTTACTTTCAGTATTTATGCACCTAACGCCAAGGATGTGAGAATCAGCGCTGAATGTGCTCCTTTTGGCCAACCTGTAAATGTTGTAAAGAGCGATGTAGGCGTTTGGTCTGCCACCATTCCAGGTGTAAAGGATGGCGTTTATCGTTACAATTTCGTAGTAGATGGTGTTACCGTTCAAGATGCCAAGAACGATGGCGTTGCTAATGCCCGTGCTTTGGCAGTAGTTGCCACCGATCCTAACGCATTCTTCGTGAATAAAGACGTACCTCATGGTGCCGTAGCTCAGCGTTGGTACTACTCCAAGACCCTAAAAGAGATGCGTCGTATGCACGTATGGACACCCGCTGGTTATGAAAAGAGTGCTGACAAGCTGCCAGTTCTGTATCTGGTACATGGTGGTGGCGATAACGATACTTCTTGGCCTGGTGTTGGTCATGCAGGTTTTATCTTAGACAACCTCCTCGCGGAAGGTAAGATGGTGCCCATGATTGTGGTGATGCCTAATGGTACCATCGAAACAGGTGGCAGCATCCACGACGAAGTTCCTCTATTTGCTGAGGATATGATTCAGAGCATTATCCCTTACGTAGAGGACAATTACCGTGTGTTGACCGACAAGGATCATCGTGCAATGGCTGGCCTGTCAATGGGTGGTATGGAGACAATGGAAACTGCCCTCTATCATCCTGAGATGTTCAGCTATGTATGGGTACTGAGTTCTTCTTTCGCTCCTGGCGACCAAAACAAATATGAGGCTGAACGCATCCATCTTAAGAAAGATGCACAACGTATTATGAGCAACATCAAGCAGTTGGTATTCACCCAGGGTGGCCCAGAAGATATTGCTTACAACAATTGCAAGGAGACGTTGAAGCTGTTTGACGAGGCTGGTATAAAGTATGAATTTAGCGAGATGCCTGGTGGCCATAGCTGGCATGTCTGGCGCCACAACTTACGCGACTTAGCACCAAGAATCTTCAAATAATGAACAATGAGGAACGAAGAATGAAGAATTAAGAATTAAACAATTTATTATAATAACTATTATGAAAAAAGCATTATTTACCATTGCATTGGCATTATTTGCCGTGACAGGCTTCGCACAGCAAGCGCTGTTCAGCCGCAATGTCGTTAAGTCTCCCGAGATTAACGCCGACAATTCAGTTACTTTCCGCCTTCATGCACCAAAGGCCATCACTGTTCAGCTGACAGGTGATTGCGTGGATGGTGTGGTAAGCATGAAAGAAGACTCATTAGGTGTATGGAGCTACACCACTCCTAAATTGGAGCCAGAGCTTTATTCTTACAGCTTCATCGTGAACGGCATGCGTATGTTGGACCCATCTAACATTTACCAGAACCGTGACGTGGCTACTTGGACCAGCATCTTCATCATCAGTGAGAAGGAAGGTGACAAAGGCGATCTCTACAGTGTGAACAAGGTACCTCATGGCAACCTTTCTAAGGTATGGTACGAGAGTCCAACACTGAAACTTACTCGTCGTATGACCGTTTATACGCCTGCTGGCTATGAGAAAGGCAAGAACTATCCTGTTCTCTACCTGCTTCATGGTGCTGGTGGCGATGAGAACGCATGGTCAGAGTTAGGTCGTGCTGCACAAATTCTGGACAACCTGATTGCTGCAGGCAAGGCTAAGCCAATGCTCGTTGTTATGACTAATGGTAATCCTAACACTGCTGCTGCTCCTGGCGAGTGGGACTTCGGTATGTATCAGCCAGCTATGGGTGGTGGTGGCGTTCAGTTGCCTCAGGCTGCTGCTTCTATGGACGAGAGCTTCATGGACGTTGTGAACTTCATCGAGAAGAACTACAAAGTTGCTAAGAACAAGGCTAATCGTGCTATCTGCGGTCTGTCAATGGGTGGTGGTCACTCATTCGCAATCTCTAAGCGCTTCCCTAACACCTTCGACTATGTAGGTTTATTCTCTGCAGCCGTATCTGTAGGCCAGTGGGGCGACCGTACTCCTTTGCTTGAGCGCATGAACACCAACGAAGAGTACAATAAGCAGATGGCTGCCCTATTTGGTGCAAAGCCAAAGCTGTACTGGATTGCTATTGGTAAGACCGACTTCCTGTATCAGCAGAATGCCGATTTACGCAAGTGGTTAGACAGCAAGGGTTATCCTTACAAGTATCGTGAGACCGACGGTGGCCATATCTGGCGCAACTGGCGTATCTATCTGACTGAATTCTCTCAGATGATTTTCAAATAAATCTAACTAAAGGGGAGTTGAAAAGCTCCCCTTTATTGATAAAACAACATGACATTAAGAAACATTTGTTTAATCAGTTTGTTAGCTTTGGCTGCTTGCTGTGGCCAGCAAAACAATCCAGTCCTTACGATTGAAGGTGGACAGATACAAGGTGTGGTGTCTAACGACCCTTCTGTATTGGTATATAAAGGTGTACCTTTTGCAGCTGCTCCTGTAGGTGATTTGCGTTGGAAGGCTCCACAACCTGTTACCCCCTGGAAGGGCGTGAGAATAGCAGATACCTGGGGCGCTGCTGCCATACAGAACAGTGGCAAAGCTACAGGCGATTTCTACTTCAAGGAGTTTTATGCTGACGGCGACCCTCAGTTTAGCGAAGATTGTCTCTACCTGAACATATGGACACCAGCTAATGCAGTTGCGTCAGATAAAAAGCTACCTGTGGCGATGTGGATTCACGGTGGCGCCTATGATCATGGCTATGGCTATGAGATTACAATGGATGGCGATGCTTGGGCTAAACGTGGCGTTATCTTGGTGACTATCAACTATCGTGTGGGTATATTTGGTTTTTTGGCACATCCTGATTTGATAGCTGAAGACCCAAAGAGTGCTCCTGGCAACTATGGTACGCTCGATCAGATTGCTGCCCTGCAATGGATCAAGAACAATATCGCTCAGTTTGGTGGCGACCCATCTAACATCACCATCCTCGGACAAAGTGCAGGTGCTGCCAGCATTAAGAACTTAGTGATGTCACCTTTATCAAAGAAACTCATCAGTCATGCTATCATTCAGAGTGGAGGTGGCATCGACGAGCAGGTATTACCCGAACAGTCACTCACTGAGTTTGCTACAGATTGCAAGACTTTCATGGATGAAAACGGATTGACTGATGTAGCTAAAATGCGTGCTGCCAGTGCTGATGATTTGCTGAAGATTTTCAACAACAAGCCGCAGCAACTTCGTTTTCGTCCGCATTACGATAGTGTGAACATCCCTTACGGTTTTACGGCTGCTACGTTTGATGGCACCATTGCCAATGTACCTTATATGATTGGCTATTGCGCCAACGACAACCCCACCATGGGCGCAGGTATTCAGCGTTTTGCTACTGAACGAAAGAAACAACATGCGAAGCCTGTCTATACCTATTTGTTTGCCCGTCCGTTGCCTGGCGACGATGCAGGTTCTTTCCATTCATCAGAGCTGTGGTTTATGTTCCACACCCTCGACCGTGCGTGGCGTCCTTTCACCGAAGCCGACTATGCATTGGCAGATAAGATGACGGATGCTTGGACAAACTTCGCCAAGACAGGTGACCCCAACAATCCCGGCAGTACTGATTGGAAGCCTTACGACCCCGAAAACGACTTTACTTTCGTGTTTGACGTAAAATAAAAGAAAGTCATATCTTTGTATCGACAAGTAACATGTTCTAAGAACCATATCATATCAAGGCATGAATAAGGTAATAAGGTATATACTCATCGCCATGTTGCTCTTTGGAGCATCGCACATAAAGGCACAGGATTCAGAAAACATTGAAACCACCATTGCAGCTGACGTGGTAAGTCAGTTCATTTGGCGTGGTCAGGATTTAGGCAATATGTCTTTGCAGCCTACCCTCGGAATTGGATTCAAAGGTTTGTCATTGACTGCCTGGGGTAGTGTAGGCATCACAGATTCCAGCGATACAAAGGAAATAGACCTGACACTCGGTTATACCACAGGAGGATTCAATATTGGTATCACCGATTATTGGACTAATGATGGTGACGATCCAAAAGCACGCTATTTCAGGTACAATGCCCACAGTACAAACCATGTTTTCGAAGCTAACATCGGCTATGATTTCGGACCTGTTGCCATCCAATGGTACACCATTTTTGCAGGTTGCGACGAGGTTACCGAGCAGGGCAAACGTGCCTACAGTTCATACGTTGAGCTGAATGCACCTTTCAATCTGGCTTCTGTTGATTGGGAGGCAACCTTAGGTATTGTACCCTATGCCACTAACTATTATAATACCACAGGGTTTGCTGTAACCAACATTTCGCTGAAGGCTATGAAGGACATCAAAATAACTGATAGGTTCAGCATTCCCGTGTTCGGACAGGTGGTAGCCAACGCATGTTCACAAAAAGCTTATTTCGTCTTTGGATTCACACTCCAACCTTGACCTTTGGCTAAGTCCCGTGCTTCCGTGCCGGGACTTCTGCCAATGCCTTCAGCTTGGATTTCAGCTTAATCCTTCTTCAAATCAAAGCATATTAAAGTAGATTTATCTCTTTTCTTTGCCATAATTATTTATAGTTCATTAGTGCCTTCCAATCACTTCAACTAATTGCCCCTATTACAATATCGGCAACACAATCTTTATCGTAAAATTCCGTCCCATATTAAACACTCCTCTGCGCCCCGTCACTACATTCATATCTGCATATTTCAGTCTGCTCAAGTGGCTTTGATATGCCTTGTTCGTCAGGTTCTCCCCACTGATATAGACCTCTGCAATCTTCCTGCCCTTCACTAAAATGTCAGTGCCTGCAGATAGGCTGAACAATGTATAGCCTGGTGTGGCCGTTTCAGTCTCCTCTGCCATATAATAATGGTTCTGCTTCAGATAACAATCCATACCTAGAGCCAGATAGGCATTGTTCAGTACCTTTCCACTGTGGGTAAGTTCAAATTTTAGTTCTGACGACCAACGAGCAGCTGGGATATTGGGTAGGTACTTCGTTTCACGAGACTGATGCAGTTGCCTGGCTTCCACCATCGAGAAAGTATTGCCTATATGAATCCAATGTACGGGATGAATGTCTGTGCTGACCTCAAAGCCCATCAGTCGGGCATCACCTTGCTCAAAATGATAAGTTAGATAGTCGGCATCCATTACCTCCTGGATGCGATGCGAAAAGATATAATTGTCGATGAGGTTAGCAAAAGCACTGGCCTGAACCTCCACATACTTAGACGTAAGGTTGATACCTAAGTCAGCTTGCCAGCTATATTCAGGCCTCAAGTTGGCATTACCTATCTCATATCTTATCGTACCCTCGTGAACACCATTTGACCCAAGTTCACTCATATTGGGAGTACGGAACCCACGAGCCACATTCAACTTGATATCCAGCTTGTTAGATGCATGAAATACAGACCCTATACTGCCCGTTACACCGCTGAAATTCCGGCTGAAATCCATGAAACGCATGGATCCTTCTTCTTCCAATGCATAGCTGTGCAGATGGCGATGGTCGAATCGCAAACCGCCACTTAATGACCAGCGCTTGCTTTCCCTGCTGGTGGTGAGATATGCCCCAAAGTCCCACAAATGATAGGCAGGTATCAGATATTCCTCGCCCTTATTCTCTGACTTCTGCCACATACCGTTGATGCCTGTGGATACCTTCCATCCATTCAACTCGTTGGTAAGGTAACGCACGTCGTAATTCAATGTGTGCAGACGGAAATACAAGGAATAGTCAACAGCACTTTCCTCATACTCTTGCCTGCGGTTTTGTTGATAGCCCAAGAGTACCCTAAGGTTGCCCTTGGGCAGGTTGAATGAATTGTCTGACACCACCTTATAATGATACACTTGCTGGAATGGCAGAGCCTTAGCATAAGTCTTGACATTATCAGAAGAACAGATTAGCTCACCTGTAGTGGCATCTCGTTCACCCTCCACGATACCAGGTGTAAGGTGGTAATAACGCATCATCAAATGAGAATGTCCCCAGCTTCTGTTGATGCCTAACATAGCCGAAAAAGCACGTTCCTTGAACTGGGAATTAGGCACATAGCCATCGTAAGAATTCTTATAGGCATGAGCCTTTTTGTCGCTGTAACGCAGGCCCCAAACCACACCCTTCCTGTTGCCTGCAAAGTTTAGCGAATAGTCAAACATGCCATTGTTGGTCTGATATCCTGTACTCAAAGAGGCACTCATCTCATCTAGGGGCAAGGTAGGCATTGAGTGGAAAATTAGCACGCCTGCCATCGCATCAGAGCCATACATCAGGCTGGCAGGACCTTTCAGTATTTCGACGGAGTTTACATCCTGAGCATCAATCTCTATGCCGTGCTCATCGCCCCATTGCTGTCCTTCTTGACGTATGCCGTCGTGTACCACAGCAATGCGGTTATAGCCCAATCCGCGAATTACAGGTTTCGAGATGCCACTACCCGTGGTAAGTTGCGACATACCAGGCTCATGACTAATGGCATCTATCAGATTTGTAGATGCCGTTGAGCGTAATGTCTTGTTATTAATCACCGAGATAGGTGCAGGTGAGTTCTTCAACTTTGTGCTTCCCGTCACACCCGTTACCACCACTTCATTCAGCTCCAAATGC
Organism: Bacteroidaceae bacterium; assembly: GCA_017534535.1. Classification (GTDB taxonomy): domain Bacteria; phylum Bacteroidota; class Bacteroidia; order Bacteroidales; family Bacteroidaceae; genus Bacteroides. The sequence goes on from JAFXVZ010000024.1 coordinate 21,351, forward strand.
TGAAAGAACACATCGGTGGAGTCTTTTTCTTGTGCTGACATGCTGGAGCAGACGCACAGCAATGCCAGCAAAATGTATTTTGCTTTCATCGTATTTCATTGATTGGTAAACAACAGTTTTATCGGTCTTGTTACTGAATCAATAAACATAGAGGGGGTGCACGATTAGATTTAATGCCTTTTGCCCTAATACATAAGTGTTGGGGTTTATCCAAGGGAAAGGCCATAATAGGAGTGGCAAGCAAATAAATGACAGGAGCTGTTGCCACCATATAAGACATACCGAGGAACTGACACAACACGCATTCATCCAAGCATATGTCACCATCGGTGATATGTCCTGCATGTGGCTGGTGATTGACGCACTCCATACATTCGCCAGCATGCCAACCCGATATCGAATGAACGTGCAGGGAAGCCAGGAGCAGTGTTGGCAGAAATATAGCCAACAGGACCCACGCAGCCAAATGTCTTTTCCTCCATTGCTTCATAATGGCTGCAAAGATAGTGCAAGTGAGAAACATAAGCAAATTTACAACTCCTAATTTTTGTGAATGTATATTTATTCAATATGATGGCGTTATTAGCTTATTTGTATGGAATAAGGTAGAAATTAAAAAAAAATGACTATCTTTGCTGCCAATAAAACAAAACAAGCAATAGAATGGAGAAAAATTACAAGAGAACGACCGTTACGGCAGCGCTGCCCTACGCCAACGGTGGTGTTCATATTGGGCATTTGGCTGGTGTGTATGTTCCAGCTGACATTTACGTGCGTTACCTGCGTGCCAAGAAGCGTGAGGTAATCTTCATTGGTGGCTCTGACGAACATGGTGTTCCTATCACTATCCGTGCCCGCAAGGAAGGTATCACGCCTCAGGAGGTGGTAAACCGTTACCACACGATGATTCGTGACTCTTTCGATGAGTTTGGCATTTCATTTGACATATACAGTCGCACCACCTCGAAGATTCACCACCAGTTTGCCGCTGATTGGTTCCGCAAACTCTACGACGAAGGCAAACTGACAGAGGAAACCACCACTCAGCTTTATGACGAAGAAGCCAAACAATTCCTGGCTGACCGCTATGTGACGGGCGAATGTCCTCACTGCCACAACCAGGGCGCTTATGGTGACCAGTGCGAGAAGTGCGGACGCGACCTCTCACCTACTGAATTGATTAATCCAAAATCAACCATATCAGGCTCTACTCCTGTACTGAAAGAGACCAAGAACTGGTATCTGCCTTTGAACGAATATCAGGACTGGCTGAAGCAGTGGATACTGGAGGAACACAAGGAATGGCGTAGCAATGTATATGGCCAATGCAAGAGCTGGCTGGATATGGATCTGCAACCTCGTGCCATGACTCGTGACTTGGACTGGGGTATTCCTGTGCCGGTGGAAGGTGCTGAGGGCAAGGTACTCTATGTATGGTTTGATGCGCCTATCGGTTATGTATCTAACACCAAAGAGCTTTGCGAGCGTGACCCTGAGCGTTGGGGTAGCTGGCAGAAGTGGTGGCAAGATGAGGACACTCGTCTGGTACATTTCATCGGTAAGGACAACATTGTGTTCCACTGCATTATCTTCCCGGTGATGATGAAAGCCCACGGCAAGTACATCATGCCTGACAATGTACCTGCTAACGAGTTCCTGAACCTAGAGAATGACAAGATTTCTACCTCAAGAAATTGGGCCGTATGGCTGCATGAGTATCTGGAGGAGTTTCCTGGCAAACAGGATGTGCTGCGCTATGTGCTGACTGCTAATGCGCCTGAGACCAAAGATAACAATTTTACTTGGAAGGATTTCCAAGACCGCAATAACAACGAGTTGGTGGCTGTGTATGGTAACTTCGTGAACCGTGCCCTGCAGCTGACCTGGAAATATTGGGAGGGTGTAGTGCCACAGCGTGGCGACTTGCTCGATGTGGATAAAGCCACCATTGAGGAATTCAAGGATGTAAAAGAGAAAGTGGAAAGCTTGCTGGAGCAGTTCAAGTTCCGTGACGCTCAGTTTGAGGCAATGAACTTGGCACGTATAGGCAACCGCTACATCACGGAGTGCGAGCCTTGGAAGGTTTGGAAGACCGATCCTAAGCGTGTGGAGACAGTGCTTAACATCTGCCTGCAGATTGTGGCTAACCTCAGTATTGCTTTCGCACCGTTCCTGCCATTCTCAAGTAACCGCTTGCGTTCACTCATCAATACCAATGATTTGGAATGGGATCAACTTGGTAACATCGACTTGTTACTTGCAGGTCATCAGTTGAATGAACCTCAGCTGCTGTTCGAGAAGATTGACGATGAGACTATTCAGCATCAACTCGATAAGTTGGAAGCCACCAAAAAGGCCAATGAGCAGGCTCAGTGGAAGCCCGCTCCATTCAAAGATACCGTGAGCTATGAGGATTTTGAGAAACTGGACATCCGCGTGGGCTTGGTTAAAGATTGTAAGCCTGTTCCTAAGTCAAAGAAACTGTTGCAGTTTACCATCGACGATGGTACAGGTACAGAACGTACAATCTGCTCAGGCATCGCAGCTTACTATCCTAACCCTGAGGAGCTGATTGGTCGTCGCATTTTGTTCGTTGCTAACTTCGCTACCCGTAAGATGATGGGTGTTGAAAGTCAGGGCATGATTCTTTCAGCTGTGGATAGCGATGAGAGCCTCAGCGTAGTGACAACGAGCAAGGACGTGAAGCCAGGAAGCTTTGTGAGCTAAAAGTGGAAAAAACGCTTTTCATAATCGCATAAGCGATTTGTCGATAGGATGGAAGTGGAAAGCTTAAAGGAGAAAACAGCTAAAGGACTGCTATGGGGCGGGGTCAGCAACGGCATACAGCAATTGCTGAACCTCGCCTTCGGCATATTCTTAGCTCGCCTGCTCACCCAAGCCGACTATGGTATGGTGGGCTTGCTGACGGTATTTTCCAGTATTGCCGCTGCTTTGCAAGAGGGTGGTTTTATCTCTGCCCTCAATAGAAAGAAAGAGGTGGGGAAGCAGGATTATAATGCTGTTTTCTGGTTCAATGCCACTTGCAGCGTTTCCATATACCTGCTACTCTATCAGGCCGCACCTTTCATTGCGAATTTTTACAACGAGCCAGATTTAACCCCTTTGGCGCGCTATTTGTTCTTAGGTTTTGTAATTTCCAGTCTCAACATTGTTCCTCGAGCGATAATGTTCCGTAACATGATGGTCAAGGAAATCAACTTGATTACCCTCATCGCCTTGATTATTGCCGGCATTGTGGGTGTAACAATGGCGGCTAATGGCTTTGCCTATTGGGGTATTGCTACACAGACCATTGTGTTTGTGAGTATGATTACCTTATTATCATATGCCTTTACACGTTGGCACCCCTCGCTACATATTAGCTTCCAACCGATTAAAGGTATGATAGGCTTTAGTAGTAAGTTGGTTATCACCAATGTGTTTACCATCATCAACCAAAACTTGTTTGCAAACCTAATTGGTAAGTTTTACAGTGTGAATGAGGTTGGTAACTTCTCGCAAGCCAACAAGTGGAACCAAATGGGACATACCTTTGTGAACAGTATGCTTAATGGGGTGGCTCAACCAGTGTTTGCCAAGGTGGATGAAGACCGGGAACGCCAACTGCGCGTATTCCGTAAACTATTGCGTTTCACCGCATTCGTAAGTTTTCCCGCTATGTTTGGCTTGAGTCTGGTGTCGAAAGAGGTCATCGTCATAGCCATTACTGAAAAATGGCTCGCCAGTGCCTCTATCCTGAGCGTACTCTGTATTTGGGGTGCTTTTGTGCCTATCAACAATCTGTTTGCTAACCTCATTATCACCCGTGGACACTCCAATGTCTATATGTGGTGCACCATCGTGCTGTGCCTCTTGCTTTTGGGGGCTGTGATAGGTGCATATCCTTTTGGTTTCGAGTGGATGCTTTGGATTTTTGTCGGCATTAACATTGCTTGGTTGTTGGTGTGGTGGTGGTTTGTACATCAAGAAATTGGTCTTACTTTTGTGGATTTGTTGCGAGATATCTCACCTTATCTGTTGCTTTCAGCTGTGCTAACCATTGGATGTTATTATCTATTGGAAAGCATCAGCAATATCTATGTTAGCCTCCTATTGAAAGTAGTGATTGTAGGCATTTTATACGTGGCTGTACTTTGGATGGCAGGTTCGGTTATTTTGAAGGAAAGTGTAGGCTTTCTATTGGGTAAGGGCAAATAATAAACATAATGAAAACGCTGGCCATCATCATATCATACAACTTCATGCCCTGGATAGACCGCTGTCTGCCTTCGCTGTTGGCTTCTACTGAACCTGTGGATATCCTCGTAATTGACAATGGCTCTTTTGATGGAACTGTGGCGATAATCAAGGAACACTATCCTCAAGTACGGCTGATTACAAACGGCCGTAACCTTGGCTTTGGAGCTGCTAATAATATCGGCATGCAAATGGCTTTGGATGAGGACTACGATGGCGTGCTGCTGATTAACCAAGATGCCTGGCTGGAAGCCGATGCGTTGCAACAACTTATTAAGGTCAGCAAACAACACCCTGAATATGGTATCATATCACCTAAGCACTTAACTGGAGATGGCTCGAAGCTTGACCCTGGCTTTGCTGCTTACGTTGATAGTCTTCAATTTATCAACGCCGCTTTATGGTACATCCCTATTGTTGTCATAAAACAGGTTGGTATGTTCGCACCTTTATTTTATCACTATGGCGAGGATAAGGACTATGTGAATCGCCTTCACTATCACGGATATCAAATAGGTTATGTGCCCACTGCCATTGGCTATCACGACAGGGCAGAAAGGGCATATAGTCGCGAACGATGGCTGCGTACAGAATATGTATATCACCTATCAGAATATGCCAACGTCAACTACTCTTATTTCAAAGCCTTTACTCTGGGCGTTTTGGCGCCTGTGAAAAAAGCGTTATTGTCCATTGGCAAAGGCAAGTGGCGCAATTGTACTGATTACCTCGTCATGAGCATCCGCCTGCTACTGCATACGAATGAAGTTTGTAAAACCCGTAAACAAGCCATATTATGAACACTGCTCCCATCCTATTGTTTGCCTATAACCGCTTAGAGCACCTGAAACGCTGCATCAGCTCATTGCAACAAAACACATTGGCTGCGGAGAGTGATCTTTATGTCATCTCCGATGGTGCAAAGAATGAAGCGACAGCAGATGAAGTTAAGGCTGTACGCAAGTATTTAGTGACTCTTGACGAACGACCAACTGGCTTCCGCAATTTCAACATCATTGAGCGAGTTTCAAACTGGGGCTTAGCCGATAATATCATTGAGGCTGTTACACGCTTTACCAGAGAATATGGTAAAGTAATCGTGGTGGAGGACGACTTAGTGGTGGCTCCTTATTTCCTACAATTTATGAACGATGCACTGGAAACTTATAAAGACGAGCCTCGCGTGGGGCATATCCAAGCGTGCGATTTCATCAACAACAGCAATATGCCTATGACATTCCTCATTAAATGGACAGGAAGTTGGGGATGGGGCACTTGGGAAAGAGCCTGGCAACATTTCAATCCTAACGGTCTAGCTTTACTAAAGCAGTTGGAAGAAAGGCATTTAACTCGCCAATTTGATTTCAATGGCAATTATGAATTCACGCGTATGTTACGTAGGCAAATTGAAGGCAAGAATAACTCGTGGGCAATTCGCTGGAATGCCTCGCTGTTCCTGGCAGATATCCTCTCATTGAACGTAGGACGCTCCTTGGTACAAAACGAGGGATTTGACAACAGTGGCACCAATTGTGGGGGTGGGAACCTCTATAATTCCAATCTTTGGATGCAGCCAATACCTGTGGCAAAGGAAACCATAATAGAAGAGAATCACTTTGCCCGTCGGCAGTTTGAACGCTATTACGGTCGCACCAATTCTTTTTGGGCAAAAGGCTGGCGACGCATCAAACGTACCCTTAAAGGGGATTTTAAGGCGTAATCCCCAAAAAATCTATCTTTATAAGATAGGAATACACCTTATTAAAAAAAGATGAAGTTTTTCTTTGCAGGTTTTCCGCTTTCCACTATCTTTGCACCCAAAATTTTGAGAATATGAAGATAGAAGAGAAATTGACAGGCTCGATTGCGGAGGCAATCCAATCTTTATACGGGCAAGAAGCTCCCGTCAACTTCATACAGTTGCAAAAGACAAAGAAAGAATTTGAGGGTCACCTTACCCTGGTGGTTTTCCCTTTCCTGAAAATCTCCAAGAAGAAACCTGAACAGACCGCACAAGAAATTGGCGAATACCTCCTGGCACACCAGTCAGCTGTATCTGCTTTCAATGTCATCAAAGGTTTCCTAAACCTGACAATTGCCTCTTCTGAATGGATAGGTATGCTCGCTGACATTCACCAACAGCCACAATATGGCTTCCGCAAGGTGACCGACCAGTCGCCCCTGGTGATGATAGAGTATTCTTCCCCTAATACAAATAAACCTCTGCATTTGGGCCACGTGCGCAATAATCTCTTGGGGGCATCCTTGGCTAACATCATGCAAGCCAATGGCAATAAGGTAGTAAAGACCAACATCGTGAACGATCGTGGCATACACATCTGCAAGTCGATGCTGGCTTGGCTGAAATGGGGCAATGGTGAAACTCCTGAATCGTCTGGCAAGAAAGGTGACCACCTAATTGGCGACTACTATGTAGCTTTCGACAAGCACTACAAGGCAGAGGTAGAAGAGCTGATGCAACAAGGTATGAGTAAGGAAGAGGCAGAAGCCACTGCTCCACTCATCAAAGAAGCACATGAAATGCTTGTAAAATGGGAAGCTGGCGATTCTGAGGTACGTGCCCTCTGGGAGAAGATGAATAGTTGGGTATATGCCGGCTTCGACGAAACTTACCGCCGCATGGGTGTATCTTTCGATAAGATTTACTATGAATCCAATACATATATCGATGGCAAAAAGAAGGTGTTGGAAGGTCTGGAGAAAGGATTGTTCTACCGCAAGGACGATGGTTCTGTATGGGCTGACCTAACTGCTGAAGGCCTCGACCACAAACTATTGCTGCGTTCCGATGGTACCTCTGTGTATATGACACAAGACATCGGTACTGCTCAGCAGCGTTTCAACGATTATCCAATTGACCAGATGATCTATGTGGTGGGTAACGAGCAGAATTACCACTTCCAGGTATTGAGCATTTTGCTCGACAAGTTGGGCTTCAAATGGGGCAAAGACCTGATTCATTTCTCTTATGGTATGGTGGAGCTGCCTAATGGCAAGATGAAGAGTCGTGAAGGTACCGTAGTGGATGCTGATGACCTGATGGACGAAATGTTGGCCACCGCACAAGAAACCTCTCAAGAACTGGGTAAGCTGGACGGCTTGACCAATGCAGAGGCAACCGAGATTGCCCGCATTGTGGGCATGGGTGCCCTGAAGTATTTCATTTTAAAGGTGGATGCTCGCAAAAACATGACATTCAACCCACAGGAGTCCATTGACTTCAATGGTAACACGGGGCCTTTCATCCAATACACCTATGCACGCATCCGCTCGGTATTGCGTAAGGCTGCAGAAGCTGGTCTTACCGTACCAACCAACTTGCAGTTGAATATTCAGTTGAACGACAAGGAAGAAAGCTTAATTCAACATCTGGCAGATTTCCCTGTCACTATTGCTGAAGCTGCTAAGGATTACAGCCCTTCTGACATCGCCAACTTCACCTATGATCTGGTGAAGGAATACAACCAATTCTACCACGATTTCAGCATCTTACGTGAGGAAAACGAGCAGGTGAAACTATTCCGCCTAGCTCTATCGGAGAACGTGGCAAAGGTTATCCGATTGGCTATGAGTCTGTTGGGCATTGAGGTACCAGAAAGAATGTAAAAGAGAATATTCCATTTATAAAATTGAAAGATATTATGCGAAACTTAGTCATAGTTGAGTCACCGGCGAAAGCTAAAACCATTGAGAAGTTTCTGGGTAAGGACTACAAGGTTATGCCTAGTTACGGCCATATCAGAGATTTGAAGAAGAAGTCTTTTAGTATAGATACCGACACATTCAAGCCTGTCTATGAAATTCCTGAAGATAAGAAGGAAGTGGTGGAGAAACTGAAGTCACAAGCTGAGAAAGCCGACATGGTTTGGTTGGCATCCGATGAGGACCGTGAGGGAGAAGCCATCTCTTGGCACTTGTCGGAAGTGCTGAAGCTGAAGCCAGAAAACACCAAGCGCATCGTATTCCACGAAATTACCAAAAATGCCATTGTCAAAGCAATTGAGGAGCCTCGCGACATCGACATTAACTTGGTGAATGCTCAGCAAGCACGTCGTGTTCTTGACCGCATCGTGGGGTTTGAGCTCTCACCCGTGCTGTGGAAAAAGGTGAAGCCAGCTCTCTCTGCAGGACGCGTGCAAAGCGTGACAGTAAAGTTGATTGTGGAACGTGAGCGTGAGATTCAGAATTTCCAACCGAAGGCTGCTTTTCGTGTGATGGCTGATTTTACCTGGGTAGATGCTGAAGGTAAAGACTGCGAGATTAAAGCAGAATTGGCAAAGCGTTTCACTACCTCACAGGAGATTATAACGTTCTTGGAAAGCTGCAAGGATGCCCAATTCACTATTACCGAAGTGGAGAAACATCCTGTGAAAAAATATCCTGCACCACCTTTCACCACCAGTACACTACAGCAGGAAGCCAGTAGAAAGTTAGGCTTGACAGTTGCACAGACTATGCGCCTTGCACAGGGTTTGTATGAGTCAGGAAAGATTACCTACATGCGTACCGACTCTGTGAACCTCAGCAGCTTGGCGATAAACACTAGTCGTAAGACCATCACCGAGCTGATGGGTGAGCAGTATGTACACAATCGCCAATTTACCAATAAGACTAAAGGTGCGCAGGAGGCTCACGAAGCCATCCGTCCTACATATATAGAGAATCCTACCATCGAGGGTACTGGGGCCGAGAAGCGTCTGTACGATTTGATTTGGAAACGTACCATTGCCTCTCAGATGACGGAAGCCGAGATGGAAAAGACCACCGTAACAATCAGCATGGATAATAGCCCTGAGCAGTTTGTGGCTACTGGCGAAGTAGTAAAATTCGATGGTTTCCTGAAGGTCTATCACGAATCTACCGATGATGATAACGCTGAGGATGAAATCCGTCAGCTGCCTCCAGTTTTTAAGGGACAGGCACTGAATCGTAAGAACATTGTGGCAACCGAGCGTTTCAGTCAGCATCCATCTCGCTATACCGAAGCTGGTTTGGTCCACAAACTCGAGGAACTGGGCATCGGTCGTCCATCTACCTATGCACCTACCATCTCAACCATTCAACAGCGAGAATATGTGGTGAAAGGCGACAAACCTGGCTACAAGCGCAGCTATCAAATCATAACCCTATCAGGCAACAAGATCTCTACTAAGAATGCTTCTGAAATGGCTGGTGTAGAGAAAGGTAAGCTGCTACCGACCGATATCGGTACGGTGGTGAATGATTTCCTAAATGATTATTTCCCCAAGATTTTGGACTACAATTTCACCGCAAATGTGGAGAAAGAGTTCGATGATATTGCTGAGGGCAAGGAACAATGGACAGATGCCATGCGTTCTTTCTACACCGAATTTCATCCTATGGTGGAAAAAGCTACCATACAGAAGGGTGAGCATAAGGTGGGTGAGCGCATATTGGGTAAAGACCCCAAGACAGGCAAACCCGTTAGTGTGAAGATTGGACGTTTTGGTCCGATGGCACAGATAGGCTCTGCTGAAGATTCTGTGAAGCCTCGTTTTGCCCAGCTGAAGAAGAACATGTCAATTGAGACTGTTACCTTGGATGAGGTGCTGGAGCTGTTTAAATTGCCTCGTAACTTAGGCGAACTGAATGGCAAGGCCGTAATGGTGGGTGCTGGTAGATTTGGTCCATATATCCACTACGACAAATCCTATACATCCATACCAAAAACCATGGATCCTTTGGAAATTACTCTGGAAGATGCCATCACTTTGTTGAAGGACAAGGAGGAAAGCGATGCCAAGAAACACCTAAAGAAGTTCGAGGAAGAGCCCGAGTTAGAAATCATGAATGGTCGCTATGGTCCTTACATCGCATACAATGGTGTGAATTACAAAATTCCTAAGACGGTAAAAGATCCTGAGTCTCTCACACTTGAGGCTTGCCAGGAAATCATTGCCAAAGAGAATGAACACAAGGCATTGAAAGAGCCCGCGACAGCTGAGGAAGCGACAAAGGGTGGCAGAAGAAAAAAGAAATAAAAAGTGAGAGGCGGATAAAAACTCCGCCTCTTACTATTTTTTCCAAAACCTATCGGTAATATCATCGAATTTTCCTTCGTCGTTCTGGCGATACATTCGCTGGTTCGTCGTAGGTTTCCCCAACGGCCCCAAATGCCTGATATACGGTCCCACTTTGATATAGTCGAAGTCCGTCTTTGTCACAGAAGATGGAATACGAAGTCGCCCACTATACCACCCCACCTTGTATTGCGGATATTCCTCATGTATATACTGAGCCAATTGATTCACTCCTTTGGGATCGCAATCGCCTCCCATAAAAGCCAAGCAAGTGATGTTCTTCCCATATTTGGAAACAAAAGCATCTATCGCATCCGTGTCCAATGACACCCCGATGTCATCCCAGAGATAATGGCTATGACAGCCAGGACAATGGCAAGGACAATTCGAGATGTTAATGGCCAACGTCACCTCATCGGGTATCTCTTGAAATACTACGTCAGTATTGACATACTTCAGCATAACACCCTCCTTTTATTTCGCCCCAGAAGCATAGTAACGGCGTGCCGCTTCTTCCTGACGTGGCTGTGAGAAGTTGCTTACACGTTTCAGGTAACCAATAATGCGAGTCATATAATCCACATCTTTAGAGTGGCAATGAGGACACTCCTTCAGGTATCGCTTGTCAATGGTACCACACTTGTTGCAGATAGTATTTGGAATATTGAAAGTAAAGTAGTTGCAACCTTCTTGAGCAGCCACCTTCAACAACTGTTTATATTGATTCTTGCTCAAGTGCTCTTCCAGGTTCATGTGAAGAGCAGAACCTCCAGTCAGGTGCTCAATGTACGGAGCTCCATGTAATTTAAACTTGTCCAAGATGGTAAGAGAATCATCCTCAACCACATAGAAATAAGAGTTGTAACAGTCGCGAGGCACGAAATAGCCATCCTCACGATCCCACTTTGCATGCTTCACACCTACATTCTCAGCAGGAATCATCTCGCAATTGAACATCACCTCCTTGGTACGATACTGCTTGTTGTACTTCTCTATCAAACCTAGGATGCCCTGTACAAAGTGCAGGTAATCATCGTTTGGAGTAATCTTCAAGCCCATAAACTCAGCAGCCTCAACCAAACCATTGATACCGATGGTGAGGTACTGACGAGAAATGTTGATATAACCAGCATCGAACAATGGAAGCATGCCATGTGCCTGCAATTCCTTTAGATTTTCGTTGTAAGCCAACTGTACTTTGTGGCAGAGATCGATAACGGTGCCCAGATACTCCAGATAATCCATTCTGTGGTTCACTGCATACTGTACACAACGATTCAAATTGATGGTAAGCACACTCTTAGAGCCAGTTGATACGCCACCAGCACCCAGCGTATAGCTAAAGCCATTGTCTGTTATCTCGTTACGCAGACGACAGCAAGAACTCAGTGAGTCGGCATTGTCACTCATATAAGTGAAGAATGAATGGCCTTCCGCATACATCTCTGCGGTGAAGTCACCCCACTCAGGATCCAGGCACTCGCCATCCTTGTTAGTCAATAATGCCATCGTCTCAACCCGGAATGTCAACAGCGTTTTCGTACGTTCCTTATTGAACCACTTCATAAAACGCTTCTGCAACCAAGAAAGGCCTTCCCAATCGGGCTTTGAACCATCGGGGAAATAGAACTCTCCAAAAATGCTTTCGAAGTAATACTTATCGTAGTATGCGATGTTCCAGAACACAGCCTGATAGTTACGTGCACCTGTCGGCTGATTCAGTGTATAGACAATCTGCTCGAAGCAGTCGGTTATCACCTTATCGATGGTACGTTTCTTCAGGCTCAAGTCTGCCTGATCGTTTGGACGCTTATAATAATCAGCACCATACTCACGACCGATGAAGTAGTTCATGTACATCAGGAACTCAGGGGTGGCGCACGCTCCGCTCAGCATACTAGACACCATGAACACCATATTTACAAAACTACCACAGAAACTCTTCAGGTTAGTAGGTGCTGTACTGTTGCCACCAATGGAAATCGTACCGCCAATCAGCCAAGGATACATAGTGATGGAAGCACAATAATTTGCCAAGCTCGTTTCATCGTTCTTATATATAAAATGGTGTGTCAATTTGTCGATATACTCATCGGCCAACTGCTTTCCATACATCTTCTTGATGCGGTCAGTCAGCAGACGACGATTCAAACGGATGAAATTTGATTTAGGCAACTCACCTATCAAAGTTGCTATATTTTTATGTTCCACGTTTGCATTTGCGTCATACTTTGAACCAGTAGCAGCATTAACAGATTCACAATACTCTGATAAGAACTGCAACTTAGCCAGTGTCTCTCTGTCTTCAGAATGTGCCTGTCGGTACAGCATGAAAGACTTAGCCACTTTATAGAAGCCTTCCTTCATCAGGGCCTCTTCTACTTGGTTCTGGATATCCTCCACCTTAATGTCATCATGCATATCCAAGTGACTCAATATCTTGGAGATAGTTCCCAGGTCAGCTGGCTGTTCAACACTCTCGAATGCCTTCACGATGGCATTCATAATCTTATCTAAAGAGAAGCGGTCTTTAGAACCGTCGCGCTTGGTAATTGTAAAATTTTTAATTTCCATCATATCTATTTTGTCTAATTTTCCATGATATTAGCGTGTCTATTGTTTCCCATTTTGGGAAACTTTTGAAAATTTTGAAGTTAAAAAGTTTCCCATTTGGTATAACCGAAACACGGTTACAAAGGTACAAAAATTCCTCAACATTGTTCACCTCCCATACACTTTTTTTGAAAAAAATATTTGCTTTATCAAAACAATGTTGTAACTTCGCAGACGTAATTCTTCATTAATGCCAATATGAAATGGATTAAAAAATGGGGTATTCCCCTGATAAATTGGTTATTCCCGCACTATTGCGTAGTTTGTGGCAAACGTCTGCCTCAAGATAGGCGTGTACTCTGTCCATCTTGCCAAGAAAAAATGCCTCGCACCCGATACCACACCTGGGAGGAGAATCGCATGGCGAAACAGTTTTGGGGGAAGTTTCCTACAGGGCATGCAGCCGCGTGGTTCTTCTACTCAAAAGATTCATCTTATGTCCACATGATTCATCTTTTCAAATATAATGGTCGCCAGCAATTAGCCTTCGACGTGGGTTATCTGATGGCTGAAGAAATGCTACCTTCTGGTTTCTTCGATGGCATCGACTGCATCGTACCTATACCCTTGCACAAGAAAAGATTTCGTGAACGTGGTTATAACCAGAGTGAACTGCTAGCCAGGGGTGTGGCTGCTGTAACTCACATTTCAGTGATATGTGATGCAGTGGAACGCATACGCTATACCGAAACCCAAACACATAAAACAATGCAAGAACGAATAAAAAACATGGAGGATGTATTTCGTGCCAAAAACGTTGATCAATTAGAGGGAAAACACGTTTTACTGGTGGATGATGTGATGACCACCTCCTCCACCCTAACTGCCTGTGCCGATGCCCTAAAAGAAATACCAAATGTCAAATTCAGTTTTCTAACCGTAGCCATCGCTAGCCATTGATGAAATACCATACATATAAAATGTGTAAAAAGGAAGACTTATTTTTTGGCGATTTCATTTTTTCTTTATTATTTTGTAGTTTTTAGGAAAAAATACGCATATGCAACGCACCCTAGAATTAAATAATGACATTGCTGAAATACCTCAGCTATCGGCATTTATAGACACATTTGCCGAAGAAGCAGGCATTGATTTCTCGTTGGTTATGAGTCTGCAACTCGCCTTGGAAGAGGCTGTAGTTAACGTCATGGAGTATGCTTACCCCAAGGGAACCATGGGCAAGGTACTTATTACCGCATCTGTCGAGGGAAATGACTTGGAGTTTGTCATCAGTGACAGTGGTAAGGCTTTCGACCCCACTGCCAAGGCAGAGGTAAACGTGGACCTGGGAGTGGAAGACCGTCCTATTGGCGGTTTGGGCATTCATTTGGTACGCAATATCATGGACAGCGTGGCATACGAACGTAAGAATGGTAAAAACATCCTGACTCTGCGGAAGCGTAATAGCGGGAATGAATCAGGTATAGACTTTGAAGGACTGTTATAAATGGGTGGAGCGGCTACATTTTTAGGTTTGTCATTACAGATATGGTTGATTATCATATTGATTATTGGCCTATTCTATATGTTGGTACGCACTCGCGTGCCAGCCGAGGTGACATTTCTGGGCGCCGTCACTCTCTTGCTTGCCTTCAACATTATTTCCGAACAAGATGTCTTAGAGTCATTCGGTTCTGAAGCCATCATTGTAACCTGTGCTTTCTACATCGTTCTGGCTGGTCTGATGAATACGGGTCTTTTCTATTGGCTGAGCAAACATCTACTGGGCGACCCATCCTCATACCGTAGAGCTATTATCAAACTCATGGGACCTTCTGCCATCTTGAGCGCCATGATTGGCTGTACAGAGGCCACCCACCTGTTCATCGATTTGGTGAAGATTTGGTCACGCAAGCTGTCAATCAGTCCTTCTAAGTTGCTGATTCCTTTGAGCTATGCTGCCACCTTAGGTGGTATGTGCACCCTTTTGGGACATACATCCAACCTGGTGATTGCGGGTCTCTACATCGAACAGACTGGTCAGGCCTTGAACTTGTTTGCCCCATTGATTCCAGGCTTGGTATGCACCTTGGTAGGCATCACTCTCATGACGCTCTTACGCGACAAAATTCCTCCACGCGAGTCACCTGAGGTATCATTCGAGGAAACCAGTGACTATACCGTAGAGCTGTTGGTACCAACAGACAATGAGGCTGTAATGAAGACCATAGACGAAGCGGGCTTACGCAATGTGCGAGGTGGCTCACTGATTGAGATTGTGCGATTCGACAAAGAGGTCATCTCACCTGTACCAAAAGATGAGTTTGTTTTTGGAGGCGACCGTTTGATCTATTCTGGCCAGATTAACGAATTGTTGGAACTAAAGGAAAGCTACGGCCTGGTTGCTGCTGATCACCATGTATATAATATCAACGAGATAGACAGTAGCCGCAAATTGCGTACAGCATACGTGAACTTCGGTAGCGACTTGATTGGCAAACGCATGAGTAACAGCAGCTTCGAGAAGCGAAGTGATATGGTATTGGTAGCTGTAGCCAGACAGGGCAAACGTGTGGACAAACAACCCCGTGAAGTGGAACTGCAGGCTGGTGACAGCTTATTGCTTGAATGTCCATCGAAGAAAGACACCGACTTGGAGAACATCTACAAGCGTACCCTCACGTTCTTCGACTCGCAGTTTGTTCCTCAGTTAGGTGTGCTCACAGTGGTATCTGCCAGCATCCTCATCCTGATGTTCATGCTCTCATCTTTCCAGCTGGTACCACTTATTACCTCTACCATGCTGGCTGCTGGAGCCATGCTGTTCCTGGGATGTTGCCGAATGGATAGCGTCTCCAAGTACATCGACTGGAATTATCTAATGACACTGGGTGCCATGATGGTATTCTCTGTTGCCATCTCCAAAACGGGAGCAGTAACCATCATCTCCGACCCAATCTTGAGACTTTGTGGCGAGAATCCATACGTGGTTATGGTTGTGATGTGTCTGTTGGCGTCATTGATGAGTGAGGTACTTAGCAATGTGTCAGCTGCTGCGGTATTCTTCCCCATTATCTACCACCAGGCAGTAGCTTTGGGATGTGACCCTATGCCATTTGCCATAGCTTTGATGACAGCCGTAACCATCAGTTATGCCACACCAGTAGGCTCACTCACTCACATGCAGATTTTCGGTCCTGGTGGCTTCAGGTTCACCGACTTCATGAATCTGGGTGTCATTATGCACCTGATATTGTTGACAGTAGATTTAATTACTGTAATATTGATATTTCCACTGCATTAAATAACAAATAAATACTAAGGAAAATGAACACAACGATTAAAGAAGAAGAAGGCAAGATGATTGCCAAGTTTAGTGGGAGACTTGATACACTTGCAGCCGTACAGACTGCAAAAGATGTACAGCCCTTGATTGACGCTGATTGCACTGAGGTAGAACTTGATTGCGAGGAACTGGAGTACATCAGCAGTTCTGGCCTGCGTATCTTCATCAGCATCCTGAAGAGTGTAAAGGCAAGAAAAGGTACTGTGGTCGTGAAGAACATTAACGACGAGATCAAGAAGGTATTTGAAATGACTGGCTTTAACAAGCTCTTCATCATCAAGTGATAGAGCCAAGTTAACACTACCTTGATGAAAAAAGTAAGCGAGGGGAGGCAGCAAAGCTTCCCCTCGCTTGCATCTATAATAGGTAGATAAGCCATGTTCCATACACGAGGTCGTAGATTACTGTTTCAGTTTCTTGCTTGCTGCAATGCCTGCCAACCTACCATTGACCACAATGTCAGCGACGCCATTACCGCCCAAGCGGTTGGCACCATGCAGACCTCCCGTTACCTCACCAGCAGCATAGAGTCTTGGAATCGGTGTGCCGTCGGCCTTCAGCACCTGCGTATCTGTGTTCACGCTCAGACCGCCCATTGTGTGGTGGATAGCGGGAGTAACGCGGACGGCATAGTATGGAGCAGTTTCCAAAGCTACCGGCATCTCTGTTGCGCTGCGTCCGAAGTCCTCATCTGCGCCCACTTTCTGCTGAGCATTATAGCGGTTGATGGTTTCAGAAAGTGTTTCTGCAGGGATTCCCACGGCATCGGCAAGCTCTGCAACCGTTGCACCCTCGCTGAGCAGATGCTGGTTAGCATAGGTCTCGATAGCTGCCAGCGACTTCCTTACTCCTTGGTCAAAGATGAGGAAAGCTTCGCCCCTCGTCTGGTCAAGGATGGCAGCCGAGACGACATCACGTGTGTTCATCTCGTTGCAGAAACGATTGCTTTCGTGATTCACAAGGATAGCCCCATTGCCGCGTACCGCCTCTGTGATTAAGATATGATTTGTGACCTCAGCCGTGGGGTGAATCTGTATGTTAGCCATCTGGACGGTTGCTCCACCGATAGCCTTCATCCAGTCGAACGCATCGCCTGTGGCACCTGGATGGTTCAGTGTGGCAAAGCCTCTGAGCGATGGCTGTAAGCTAGTCACCATATCCAGATTAGCTCCGAAGCCGCCCGTGGCAATGATGACAGCCTTCGATGTAAGATTATAGCTACTCCCGTTGGCATTCTGCACCTTCACGCCCTTCACGCTACCATCGACAGCAGAAAGCAGGTCTGTCACTTTGTTCGATGTGCGTATCTCGATATTCTTATTCGATGTGGCATCTTTGAGTATCTTCATCAAGTGTGGGCCGATAGCCGTGCCTCCCTTGGGGCGATGTGTACGCTTCACACTGCTGCCCCCCATCAGACCTACATCGCTCAAATCTGCACCAAGTCCTGTCAGCCACGAAATGGTGACAGGAGCATGCTCAACGAAGTTCTCCACCAGCGCAGGTATGTTTTCGTATTTGCCTCCACTCATGGTGTCGTCATAGAACAACTTTTTGCTGTCCTCGATGCCGAGTCCTTTCTGAATATCCGTCTCAGCCGCATTGATGCCACCCGTCGAATTATTGGTATTACCACCGATGATGCCCTGCTTTTCCAGCACGATAATCTTCAGATTGCCATCCGTCTCAGCCGCTGCCACAGCTGCAGAAAGTCCTGCTCCGCCTGCACCGATGATGACAATATCGCAGGTGTCGTCCTTGTAGGTTTTCTCCCCATCTACGGGCTTACCCATCGCGGCATATAGTGCCATGTTGATGGCATCTATGAGCCCCGTCGAGGTCAATGTGGCACCTGTCACTCCATCCACCTCCACACTCATTACATCCGTCTTGCCGACGGCACTCGCCACAATGCTATTGATGGCATCCTGGGCAAATATCGATTCCGACTGACTGACGACGGTGACCTTAGTCACCTGATGGCTCTCTACTATCACCTTGACTATAAACGAACCGCTGCGTCCTTCACCGTTGCCCGTCCACTCGCCATCGTTCAGCACCTGCTCCGTGGGATTCATCGGACTGTCATCTTTTGAGCAGGAAATCAGTGTAAATGTAGCCATCAAGGCGGCCATTGCCATCAATAGAATCTTCTTCATATCCGTATTTGTTATTTACCAATTCAGTACACACTCGATAATTGTCCGACAAAAATACAAAAATAATTCCTATCAGCTGATTATTTCTCTTATATATAGAGAAAAAAGACGCCATACATACAAAGTTTCACCATAATATATCAAGTGATAGCAACTTGCTAACATAACACTAACATGGTGTAAAATAAGTGAGGGGAGCTAAATAGCTTCCCCTCAAACTTTATAGCACTATCACCTTAGCCGTTTTATTATCCATTTCAGGCATAGTAACTCCTATGGGAGCTCCAATATAGGTAGGATCACAAATGGTGTAACGTTTGCCGTTCAAGTTGATATAATCCCCCTCAACGGGCATGTTAAATGCCACAGCAGTAGCCAAATGCCCTAGATGTAACAACTGATATTATTATGAATCTATCTCCACTCGCTCTATTTCTTCTTGAATAGAGGTAAGCCGTTCCCGATATAGATGAGAACGGTTCTCGGAGGGATTGAGAACGGATTGAGTTAGGTTATTGAGAAGTGGGAGTTTGGTTATTGCTCACCCACGGCTTGGGCATTCCAAGCACCCTACTGACTTACTTCAAGCTGATGGCTTGATTAGTTGAAGTAATCGGGCCTTTTAGTTGAAGTAAGTGCCTAAATTCTCTCGAGAATTTTGGGGCCAGCTTGGAGCTGTTCGCTGATGAGGTTGGAGCTGAAGGTCAATGAGCTTGGAGCTGAAGACTGATGAGGTCTGGGCTCATTATCTCTCGTTGGGAATATATTGTTCCCTCATTAGGAATTATACCCTCTCTAGTGAGGTAATGAAAGGGGAGAAATAATGACTAACACAAAAAAATAGCAGAGATTTTTAAGAAAAACATCCCGACATCCCGACAAGATATTACAATCATTTGTAATACTGATAGATATGACAAATTCGCTAAAAGCAAGATGCCGACAAGATACCGATAAGATGCCGACAAGATACCGACATGTCGGCATGTAATCGGGATGTTGTCGGGATGTCAGATTTGCAAATAGACGTCTAACGAACAATAATTCAATATGTTACGATAGCATGTCGGGATGTCGGGATGTTTTTCTTAAATTCGTGGCGAAAAATTATAAACAAACATAGAGGGGAAGCTTTACAGCCTCCCCTCGAATGCTCTTCCTCTTGGACTTGAACCAAGGACCCTCTGATTAACAGTCAGATGCTCTAACCGACTGAGCTAAGGAAGAATATAAACTCAAAATGTATGCCTTATGGCAGCTCTTCCTCTTGGACTTGAACCAAGGACCCTCTGATTAACAGTCAGATGCTCTAACCGACTGAGCTAAGGAAGAATTATCTTTTGTTTTTTTTTCTTAAATGCGGTGCAAAATTAATAGGATATTTTGAAATATGCAATATCTTTGCAAAAAAAATTTCATTGTATGGATAAAATTTTAGGAATAGGCAATGCTTTGACTGATGTTTCAGTAATTCTGAAAAGCGATGACATACTCACAGAGCTGGGTCTTCCTAAGGGAGGAATGGTTCATATAGGCGATGAATTGTTTGAAAGAATCCAGCAGACTATCAGCCTATTAGATACTATTGTAACCCCTGGGGGGTCGATAGCCAACTCTTGCAGGGCCATGGGGCATCTGGGTGTTCCTGTTGGCTTCATTGGCAAAGTAGGTCAGGACAAAGTAGGTAACCTTTACGCCAAAAGCCTCACTGACGTAGGAGCGAAGAACCTGTTGGTGGTTTCACCCACCTTAAGTTCTGGGGTGTGCACATCTTTCATCTCTGAAGATGGGGAGCGCACGTTTGCTGACCACATGGGAGCCTCTATCGACTTGAATGCTGAAGATCTGAGACCATCCATGTTCGATGGCTACCAATATCTATTCTTGGAAGGCTATCTGGTGCAGAACCATGAATTGATAGAGCAAGCAGCCAAGATGGGGAAAAAGGCTGGGATGAAGGTAGTGATGGATTTGGCGAGCTATAACATCATACAGGTAGATTTGGAATTCTGCACTTATTTGGTGCAAGAATATATTGACATAGTTTTCGCCAATGAAAAAGAGGCTAAAGCATTTACAGGTTTTGAGCCTTATGAAGCCGCCAGCAAGCTGACGCAATGTTGTGAGGTTGCTGTGGTGAAAATAGGGTCTAAAGGGTCGCTGATTGCCACCAAGGATCAGATGCTAGAGGTGCCGGCACAGAGGGTGGAATGCGTTGACAGTACAAGCGCAGGCGATTATTTTGCTGCTGGCTTCCTCCACGGTCTTGTTAATGGATACAGCCTGAAACAATGTGCAGAGATAGGCTCTATCATAGCTGCCGAAGCGGTACAAGTGATTGGTACAGAGTTGCCAGCAGATAAATGGATTGAAATCAAACATAAAATTGCTGAGATATGAAAAGAATGAAAAATTGGCATGCAGCTGCCCTATTGGCACTCATCGTTAGTGCCATCAGTTTCTGGGGCTTTGACAGAGGCGAGAGTCGTGACTTCCAGATTGCCAAGAACCTGGACGTGTTCAACTCCATCGTCAAAGAGCTCGACATGTTTTACGTAGATACTTTGGATGCCGACAAAACAATTCGCGAGGGCATAGACAATATGCTGTATTCGTTGGATCCTTATACGGTGTATTACCCTGAAGATGACCGCGATGAGCTGGAGCAGATGTTACGCAACAAATATGGTGGCATAGGCTCAGTGATAACCTGGAACGAGGAGCTGAAACGCTCTGTCATTTCTGAGCCTTATGAAGGGATGCCTGCCGCGAAGGTGGGACTCAAGGTGGGCGATATCCTGATGGAACTGGATGGCGAGGACTTAATGGGTAAGGACAACCAAAAAGTGAGTGAGATGCTAAGAGGGGATGCAGGCACATCGTTCACGTTGAAGGTGCAACGCCCTGGTGTGAAAGAGCCACTTACGTTCAACATCGTACGTCAATATATCGAGTTGCCACTGATACCTTATTATACTAATATGGATAATGGAATCGGCTACATCAACTTGAGTACTTTCTCTGGCAATCCGTCAAGGGAGTTCAAGCGTGTATTCCAAGAATTGAAGTCGCAGGGCATGACGTCTTTAATAATCGACTTGCGTGGAAATGGAGGTGGCTTGTTGGACGAAGCCATCGAAATAGCCAACTTCTTCGTTCCAAAGGGTCAGACTTTGGTAACAACTCGTGGTAAAACAAAGCAGGCAAGCGATACATACAAGACTTTGCGTGAGCCACTCGACTTGGATATTCCTATAGCGGTATTGGTCAACAGTGGTACTGCATCATCGTCTGAGATCCTTGCAGGCTCACTGCAAGACCTTGACCGTGCAGTGATTGTGGGTACTCGCACCTATGGCAAAGGATTGGTACAGACCACTCGTCCGTTGCCATATGGAGGCACTATGAAGGTTACCACCTCTAAGTATTATATCCCCAGCGGACGATGTGTACAAGCGATAGATTACTCACATCGCAATACCGATGGCAGCGTGGGACGCATACCTGATAGTTTAACAACAGTTTTTCATACAGCAGCTGGTCGTGAGGTAAGAGATGGTGGCGGTGTGACACCTGATATCACAGTTGAGCATAAGCAGACACCAAACATCTTGTATTATCTAACTCGAGATAACTTGATATTCGACTATGCCACAGATTATTGCATCAAACACAAAAGTGTGGCTCCTGCTCTGGAGTTCAAGTTAACGGATCAGGATTACGAGGACTTCAAGGCGAAAGTAAAGGCGGCTGATTTCAAATATGACCAACAGAGTGAGAAGTTGTTGAAGGATTTAAAGACAATGGCAGAGTTTGAGGGTTACAAGCAAGATGCTGAGGCGGAATTTGAGGCATTGGAGAGGAAATTGCAGCATAACCTGGATCGTGATTTGGACTATTTTGCGGATGACATTAAGCCAATGATTGCAGAGGAGATCATGAAGCGATTCTATTATCAGAAAGGTAGTATCATTGAGCAGCTCAAGGATGATCCTGATTTAACGAAAGCAAAGGAGGTTTTGTTAGATCAAAATAAGTATCGTGAGATGCTGGCGGTAAAGGAGTAAAATAAAAGGGGAGCAAAACGTGAAAAAAGCTCTCTTATGTGAAATATTCCTCCAAAATGAGCGTTTTTCTCAGACTTTATTCGTACCTTTGTATGTCATCGATGATTTTGTCTGTTTTGAATTGCACCACTAAGGTGAGTAAAATCTAACATGGCTAAATCCTGAGCAACTTTTTATTGCTCATAAACTTATGAAGAATAATAAATCAAAGTGCTACGGATTTTAGGTGATAGGCAATATGAAAGCAGTCCTCAGACATATTCGATTCACGGCTAACGCCCTGCGGTGGGCGATGCTAACGTTGGTGGTGCTATTCACCATCCTCTCGGCATGGGGGCAGGAAAGCAATATTAAGACACTGCCTTATCACTATGGTTTTGAGAATGGTGATCCAGGAGCTGAGGGTTGGACTGTGGTGAGTAATGGGAATTATGTTAGCATTTCTTCTTCAAGTCATAATGGCAATAATGGCTTCTATTTTAAAAAAAACACGTTGAATGAAAGCTCCTATTTAATTTCACCGGAATTAGACAGTAATAATCATGAAATAGCTGTGTCTTTTTACACTAAATATCTAAAGGACTTAAATGAAACTGATCCAGGCTTTTTTCAAGTGGGCTATTCAAAGACAACCACTAATATTGCCGAATTTACTTGGTTTGAAAGTGTATTCCCCGATTCCAGTTCTTGGGAACTACATAACATAGAGGTCCCATTTGGTACTAAGTATGTTGCCATCAAAGTCACTTTAACAAAAACGGGCGATCATTGTTTTTATTTCGATGACTTTTCTTTCGTTATAAGTGCGTGCTTACCACCTGCTAATCTGACATGGACTGATATTACCTACCAAAATGCAACATTGGCTTGGGATGCTCCTGAAACTACGGAAGCCACCACAGGCTATGCCTACCAGTACAAAAAAGTCAATGAGAATACATGGTCTGCCGAAACTACAACAACAGAAACAACCGTCATTATCAGTAACCTGAGTGCCAACACCAACTATGACTTCCGCGTAAGAGTTCTTTATGGCAATCAGTCAAGCGAATATGAATCCATTACCATACTCACAGATTGTAACGAGTCTGTGACTCTGCCTTTCTTTGAAGAATTTGAAAATGAACTGGGCTGTTGGCGAATAAGAAATGGCAACGAGGAATCACATATATATCACTTTCAAGGCAGTGCCAGTGGGGGAGTTTTCCAATTCTTTTACAATAATCTTTTACAATACCTCATCACTCCTCAGATTGACAGCAATTCAGAAATTAAGGTGTCATTTAATTATGCTTATGATTTTGATAACGACAAAGCCTTTCGGGTAGGTTATTCCTCAAAAAGTGACAACCTCTCTGACTTCACCTGGGGAGAATACATTAACGCCGAGCAAGGTGACAATTTAGGACTACCATATTACGAGCAGCATTTCCCAAAGGGCACTAAATATGTGGCAGTGGAATACAATGCTGGTAGCTATGAATATAACAGCTTAATGATAGACAACTTTAGCATTATCGAGGCTGGCACCTTGCCACCCGATGAACTTTCCGTGAGTGATGTGACAGATGAAGATGCCACAATAACGTGGACAGTTCCAGCTACAGATCTTACTGTATCGAGCTATGCCTATCAGTTGAAAAAGTCTGTTGACCCATGGGAATCAGACAAAATGGTTTCTGCCACCACTAATTCTATTACATTCAACGACCTGGAAGCCGACACAGATTACGATTTCCGCATAAAAGCCATTTACGGAAATAATGAAAGCCTATATACTTCTATTAGTTTCTCCACTTATACTGGCTTGCCATACGAGTATGGCTTTGAGAACGGTTTAGGTCACTGGACTATGTTGCACAAACACAATGATACAGGGGTTAATCCAGTTGCTCGTCACAATGGAGAAAAGGGATTTGTGTTTTATTGGCACAATACGGATGAACAATACCTCATCACACCTCTGCTGAAGGCATCCACATCAGATAAGATAGTATCATTCTACTACAAGGACATTAAACCTGACTCTGAGTACGCTGAAACGTTTTATGTGGGTTACTCCACTACTTCCAATGACATTACCGCCTTTACCTGGGATGCTTCAGCAACCGTTGCCCAGTGTATTCCATGGACTTTGTATGAAAAGACTTTCCCTGCTGCCACTAAATACATTGCCATCAAATACATGCCCAGATGTTTGGGCTTATTAATCGACGACTTCAGTTTAGCAGAGAATTCTGCATTCGCCAAACCTACAGACCTCTCATTACAAAGCTTGAGCGAAACTGAGGCAAAACTGATTTGGGCAGTCCCAGAAGGAGCTACTGCCTTTGTCTATCAACACAAGAAGAGTAGCGAAGCCGCATGGTCAGACGAGGCAACCATCAGGACTAATAACGTTACCTTAACCAACCTGACAGCCAACACTATCTACAGCTTCCGCGTAAAGGCCATCTATTCAGGCAACAATGCCAGCAATTATGCCACCATTGATTTTCTTACCGATGCCGAAACCGTCAGTTTGCCTTATTCCGATGGCTTTGAAAATGGCATGGGGGGATGGCGCATGGAAGGCTGCACCCCGAGTACAGGGATCATGAATACACAAGATGCTCATAATGGCACACATGATTTCCATTTCGATATTGCGGACCATCACCAATATCTGATTTCTCCCCGCTTTGTAGGGAGGACATCCATGAAGGTGTCTTTTTATTACAAGAATTTAGTAGGCTTTAAAGCAGCAGCCTTTCAAGTGGGATATTCCAATAGTAAGGCTAGTACCATCACTTGGGGGGACGTGGTAACTACCTCCAATGGAGAATGGAAGCTGTATGAGACAATCGTTCCAGCAGAGACGCAATATATAACTATCTGCAGCCTCAAGGAAGGCTCATATTTCTACTTGGATGACTTCACCGTCTCGGAAGCCACAGAATTCACTCTTACTGCCCACCAGGCAACACTGAACGGAGTCACCAAGTACTGGACAACATTTTATCATGAAACGGAGAACTATCTATTGCCCAACGGTGCAATGGCGTTGACAATGGACAATGAGAACCATTTGTTCGTAGTTGGCGATGGAAATATCATCCCTAAAGGAACGGCGGTAATCATCATGGCAGATACCTCTGCGTTGGATGCAAGTGACAAGATTACACTGATCCCAACGGCTGTGACCGCCACGCCTGTCAGCGGCAACGTGCTGCAAGGCACTTCCTCTGCAACAGCTGCTTCAATGGTGGCTGGAGGCAAAAAAGTGTATGTGCTGAGCAAAGTAGGAGACGATTTTGGCTTCTTTGAATATACGGGCGAAATCCCTGGAAACAAAGCTTATTATAATGAATAATGAACAATGAAGGATGTTTTTGCAGCATAGCAATATCGTCTGTCTAAAAAGATGCCACGACAAGCACAGGACGATGGTCCGATGCCTCCGACTCGTTCATTCAATATAGGAAGTAAAACTCTCCTTTATTTATACTTCCTCACCTAATAATGTAGCAGAAGTAGAACCCGTTATCTTAACATTCACAAAGTCGCCAATGTGGTTGTTACCACGATCGAATACCACAACACGGTTTTGCTCAGTACGACCAAATAGTTGGTCACGTGAGCGTTTAGAAACGCCTTCCACCAAAACTTCATAAGTCTTACCTACGGCTCTGGCATTCGCTTCTGCTGAAAGACGGTTCTGCAAGGCAATAATCTCGTTCAATCGACGAATCTTCACTTCCTCTGGGATGTCATCAGCCAAATGTTTGGAAGCGTAAGTACCTTCACGCTCAGAGTATTTGAACATGAATGCAGCATCATAGGCACACTCCTCCATCAACGAGAGCGATAACTGGTGGTCTTCTTCCGTCTCGGAATGGAAGCCGCAGAAGATATCTGTAGAAAGTCCGCAGTCAGGGATGATGCGACGAATAGCCGCCACCCGTTCCATATACCACTCACGATTATAATGGCGATTCATCAACTTAAGGATGCGGTCACTGCCACTCTGCACAGGTAGATGGATGTGCTTGCAGACATTGGGCACCTCAGCAATCACCTGTAACGTCTCATCACTCATATCTTTTGGATGAGAAGTGGTAAACCTAACACGCATATTGGGGAAAGCCTCTCCCACTTGACGCAATAACATAGGGAAAGTAACTGTTCCATTGGTACTTTCAAAACGGTAGGAGTTTACGTTTTGTCCTAACAATGTAACTTCCTTATAGCCCTTCGTTTGCAAATCAGCCACCTCATTGAGGATGCTCTCCACATCGCGACTGCGTTCACGTCCTCTGGTATAAGGAACGATACAATAGGTGCAGAAATTATTGCACCCACGCATAATTGAAACAAAGCCGGAAATATGATTGCCACAGATGCGTGAAGGAATGATGTCACGATAAGTTTCCGTCTTCGACAACTCCACATTGATAGCCTTATGCCCTGCTTCCACGGAAGCAATCAAATCAGGCAGGCTCAGATAAGCATCAGGGCCCACCACCAAATCAGCGTGATGATTGTCAATCAAGTCTTGTTGTACGTGCTCAGCCATACAACCCATCACACCAATGATAAGTGGATGACGTTTCCGCATGGCATGTAGGGCTTCAAGTCGGTTGAAAATCTTCTGTTCTGCATTGTCACGCACAGAACAAGTATTGAGGAATACGGCATCAGCCTCATCCAATTGTTCCGTCACCTCATAGCCTGCCATCTTCATCACCGAGGCAATAACCTCACTGTCTGCCACGTTCATCTGGCACCCATAGGTCTCGATGAAAAGCCTCTTTATGTCGTTAATGGGTTTCTCCATAATCTTCTTGTATTGAAATTGTGTGCAAAGATAGCTATTATTATTTACATTTGCAAGCGGCTTTCAATTCGTAGAAAAAAGTGTGCATTTTACACGGAAAAGGCACTTTTTATTAAAAAATATTAATAAAAGGAATAAAAAATGTGCCCTTTCTTGCATAATTGAAGAAAAAAGCGGAACTTTGCAACGTTCAATTAGAATTAAATTAGATTTTTTCATAGTTAAGGTTTAGGTTAAAAAAGGAAGAAGGGGAGTTGTGAAACTGCCCTTTTTTCGTACTTGTATGTTTGATGTCAAGAAAAAAAGCGTTATCTTTGCAAAAAAATTTATCATTATCTATGGACGGACTGATAGACTTTATCATATTCGCGGCCTTCATAGGCATCTGCATCTTCTTCGACAAGTTGAGCAATGTGATGAAGAAGACACAGAAGCATCCTGAATCGGGGCCTGTGACGATGGAGATACCCACCATACCACAACCCCAGAAGCCCATACAAACAAAGCCGGCTGTCAGGAAGACCACCAGGAATGCAGATGCGAGGGTTTGGCCGCAAAAAAGGGAAGACTTGAGCAAGCGCAAGGAATTCCAAAATGAGGGAATCCGTAGTACAGCCAATGTGATTCAGCCCATAGAAACCCAGCAACGTTCAGAGTTTGCAATCGATTCCGCTGACGATGCCCGCAAGGCCATCATCTGGTCGGAGATATTGAATAGGAAATATTAAAAAAACATTATAAGTTAGATTTATGGCATTAAAGTACATCTCTGCCCTTGAGGCAGCTTCGCTCATCAAAAATGGCGATCAAATTGGTCTTAGTGGTTTTACACCAGCAGGTGCGGCTAAGGCTACAACGAAGGAACTGGCAAAGCTAGCGGTTGCAGAACATGAAGCAGGCCGTCCTTTCCAAGTGAGTGTGTTTACTGGTGCTTCCACCGGTCAGAGTACCGATGGCGACTTGTCTTTGGCTCAGGCACTGAAATTCCGTGCCCCCTACACCACCAACCCTGATTTCCGCAAGCATGTGAATATGAATGAAATCGCTTACAACGACTTGCACCTAAGCCACATGGCACAGGAGCTTCGTTATGGTTTCTATGGCAAGCTGAACTGGGGTATCTTGGAAGTGTGTGACATTGAAGAGAAAGACGGCAAGGTGCGCGCTTACCTCACCGCAGCTGGTGGAATCAGCCCTACAGTGGCTATGCTGGCAGAGCACATCATCCTGGAATTGAACGCATTCCACTCAAAGGGTGCTAAGTTGCTGCATGACGTTTATCAGCCTCTCGACCCACCTTATCGTCAGCCAATTCCTATCACCAAGGTTAGCGACCGCATTGGTACTCCATACGTGGAGATTGACCCTGCTAAGATAGTGGGCGTGGTAGAGTGCAACATCCCTGACGAGGCTCGTGGCTTCAAGGGCGAGGACCCAATCACTACACAGATTGGACATAACACCGCAGAATTCCTGGTGAACGATATGAAGCGTGGTGTCATCCCAAGCACTTTCTTGCCTTTGCAGAGTGGTGTGGGTACTACTGCTAACGCTATCCTCGGCGCCTTGGGTAAAGATCAGAACGTTCCAGATTTCAACATCTATACTGAGGTACTGCAGGATTCAGTGGTGGCTATGATGCTGGAAGGTCGTGTAAAGGATGCTTCTGCTTGCTCACTGACTGTGACTAACGACTGCTTGATGCAGGTGTACGACAACATCGATTACTTCAAAGATCACCTGACCTTGCGTCAGAGCGAAATCTCTAATTCTCCTGAAGTTATCCGTCGCTTAGGTGTTATCGCTATCAATACGGCCATCGAGGTGGATATTTATGGTAATGCTAACTCTACTCAAGTAAGCGGTACCAAGATGATGAACGGTATCGGTGGTTCTGGCGACTTCGAGCGCAATGCTTACATCAGTATCTTCACTTGCCCATCAACCGCAAAGGGTGGTCTCATCAGTTCTATCGTACCTTTCGTGAGCCATCAGGATCACTCAGAGCATGATGTAAATGTGATTGTTACTGAGCAGGGTGTAGCCGACTTGCGTCACAAGTCTCCATTGGAGCGCGCTAAGTGCATCATCGAGAACTGTGCTCATCCTGACTACAAGCAGTTGTTGTGGGACTACCTGAAGATTGCTAAGGGTGGTCAGACTCACCACTGCCTGCCAGCTGCCTTTGCATTCCACGATACATTGGCTCGCAAGGGTGACATGCACCTGACAGACTTTGCAGAATATGTGAAGTAAGACAAAGGATAGAGAATAGAAGATATTAGGGAGGGCTCTCAAGAGTCTTCCCTTTTTTATAGGAATTATTCAAATAGAAAAACACTATCTTTCTGGCAAAAAAGTTATAGGTTAATGCCTCCTAAACCATAGGGTTACATAGCCTAAACTATAGAGTTACTATTGCTTGACCAAAAACTCGCAGATGGCATCTTGTAAGGCACGTGCCTCACTGGCCTTGAGTTGGTTTTGGCACATGATAGCAAAGGCAAGATAACGTTTGGAGTTGGTTTCCAAGTAACCTGCCAAGGTGTTGATGCCTGTATAAGAACCTGTCTTAGCATGAACATGCTGGTAAGCCGGAGAGCCTTTACGCATGCGGTTTTTCAAGGTACCATCCACACCTGCTACAGGCATAGAACGAAACAGATGGGGGAAGATGTTGTCTTTGTTGTAGGCATAGCGGAGGAAAGCGACTAACAATTCAGGGGATACATAGTCATACATGGAGAGGCCGCAACCATCGGCAATGCGATAGTCATCTGGGTTCAAGCCCATCGTTCTTATCAAGGATTGTATCGCCTGAATACTCTCATCGGCAGAAACATGATTCTTGCCAGAGGCTTGCACGCCCAAACGAGTAAACATCGCCTCGGCATTGAGGTTATCACTCTCTTTGAGCATCTGCCTCAACACTTTCGAGACAGGGGTTTCATAAACAGCCACCAGTTGGCAGGAATCGTTTCGTTGCATCTCCGCAAAGTTATACCAAGGCTGGAGAAGGGTAAATCGCATTCCTAAACGCTCTAAGAAAGTGTGCATAAAGAAATCTTGCGATGAATAGACGTTGATTTCCTCCAAACGACGGGCTGTGATATTGCCACTGACAGTGATGTCGTTGGCATTGTTCATCCAATCGCGCATCACGACAAATTTACCTGCTGACGTGGTCTTGGTAAGGGTTTCGTTGATTATATTAAAATAGGTGGAGGTGGGTTTAACCTCCAGAGATGCAGGTTCACCAGGGTTGGTAGGTATGGCAGCAATCTTGACAAAGCCTTTGTTGAGCATCAACGGGGAAAGATAGGGCTGGAAACTCTCAGGGTTATCGTCCCATATCCAGCCTTTACCCCAATAAAGGGAATCCTTCATAGACACATCGCCAAAGACCTGTCCGTCTAATATCCTGAAAGGATAGGCGGCAGTAAGGTTTATCAAGGTGTCGATGGCCGTTTCCATCAATTCTGGGTCCATTCCACCTATTATATATAAATCACCATGCAAAGTATCGTTGGCTATCTCACCTTTATACCAAACCTCTGTACGGAAAGGTTCTTGTGCACGAGGTTGGTTAAGGGCAGTAATGGCTGTGATGAGCTTCTGTGTAGAGGCAGGGCGACAAAGCCTATCAGCTTGATATGTATAAAGCGATTGGTTGGTGTTGAGATCATAAACCGCTACACCAACCTGCCCACCCTGCGGTAGCTTGGCTTGGATTAATGAGTCAAGGCTATAAGCAAGGGCATTAGTTCCCCTCTCTTGAGCGATTGCCAAGAGAGGGAATACTAATAGCCATATCAGAATCGCCTTTTTCAATTACCAAATCTTCACTCGTTTGTCTTCTGGGCGCCACATCTTATCACCTTCCTTTACATTGAAAGCTTCATAGAATTCAACTGTATTGGAGAGTGGACCTAATACACGCCACTTAGCTGGTGAATGCTCATCACTCTTAACGCGAGTAGCCAAAGCCTCAGGACGGAATTGCATCATCCAAGCTTGAGCATGACCTAAGAAGTAACGCTGAGCAGGAGTGAAGCCACCAATAATTACATTATTCTTATACTGGTCAGTCTTCTTGAATGCCTCGAAGCCCATGATGAGACCACCTAAATCGGCAATGTTCTCGCCCTGCGTATTCTCACCGTTGATATGCAAGCCATCAACGACCTCATACTCATTAAACTGCTCCACAATCATCTTGGTCTTCTCCTCAAACTTTGCCTTGTCCTCGTCGGTCCACCAATTAGTAAGGTTACCCTCAGCATCGTAGTTGCAACCTGTATCGTCGAAACCGTGAGTCACCTCATGGCCAAAGGTGCTACCACCAATAATGGCATAAAGGATGGCATCGTCAGGCATACGACCATCGAAACCAGGAACGATGATGTTACAACCAGGAATACAAATCTCATTGTTGGAAGGACTATAATATGCATTATAGGTTTGTGGTTGCATGTGCCACTCTGTGCGATCCACTGGCTGACCATAACGACTAATCATGCGCTTGAAATTCCAACCAGCATAGTTAATCATATTGCGAACGTAAGAATCACGGGTAATTTCCAATTCGCTCATATCCTTCCACTTGTCAGGATAAGCCAGTTTCATGTTCACCGCATCCAACTTCTTCAAAGCTTTTTCCTTGGTAGGCTCGCTCATCCAATCAAGGTTCTTGATGTGATTGGCAAACTCAGCCTTGATGGCGTTACCAATCTCCACAAACTTTTCCTTGGTGCCCTTAGGCAAGTATTCAGCTACATACACCTGACCTACCAAATCGCCCAGCACACGGTTGGTAACATCTACTACACGCTTCCAACGTGGACGAGGCTCCTGTACACCACGCAAGGTCTTTGAATAGAAGTTGAAATATTGCATAAAGAGATTATCGTCCAGGTAGTTGGCATAGCTATCCAGCAGGCCTACCTTCAGATAATCCTTTAGGTCTTTGATGTTAAACTGCTTTAAGTGTCCGTTGAGAGCCGTAAAGAACTCTGGCTGACCTACCACGATACTATCCACCTTGTTCAGTCCCATCTCATTCAGGTAAGTATTCCAGTTGAAGACAGGCATCAACTTGCTCACCTGTGCCACAGACATCTTATTGTAATTCAAAAAAGGATCACGGGTGTCTTCCGTCTTGCGAGAGCTCTTTGCCAAAGCCATTTCCAATGCCATCACGTTATTGGCTGAAGTCTTGGCATCAGCATCGGCATAACCCATGGTCTTGAACAGACCCTGCATATAATCCACAAACTTCTGACGAATTTCCACAGACTTGGCATCTTCATCCACATAGAAGCGGCGGTCAGGCAAACTCAATCCACCTTGACGCAGTCCCACAGAATTCTCATTACTATTCTTATCATCTTGGGAAACACCCAGGTAGAAAAAACCGCCACCACCTATAGTACGCAGATAAGCCAATGTGGCAGGCAGGTCTGCCAATGACTTCATGGCGTCAATCTTTTCAAATTCAGGCTTCAGCTCATTGATACCGTTAGCATTAAGTGCTACACTATCCATGCCGGCAGCATAGAGATCGCCAATTTTCTGCTTATTGCTACCCTTGGGGTTCTCAGAAGAAGATGCCTCCAGGCAAATCTGGTAAACCTGTGCCTGTACGGTATCATCAACAGCAGTAAAGATACCCGTGCTCTGCTCAGATGCAGGAATGGGATGCTGCTTGAACCAAGTGCCATGAGCATACTCAAAGAAATCGTCCTGAGGACGTACTGAAGGGTCGATGTGAGAAAGAATCGGATCCACCGGCTCTTGTTGTTTACATGATGTCAGTGCCACCAAAGAACAGATAGCAAGACATGAAATTGTTTTCATCCAGTTACTTTTCATTGCTTTATTGATTAAATTCTCGCTGCAAAATTACAACAAATAATTGAAAATGTTACAAAGCTTCTCGGAATATCTCACCAACAGTAGGATGAGGGAAGACCATCTTCTTCCAGTCCTCGCGTTTGAGCTTAAGTTCTATCGCCATACCTGCCAAAGTGATAATTTCTGAAGCAGGGTTACCAAAGACATGAGCACCCAAGAGGGTATCATCTTCAGCAAAAAGCAACTTACATAAGCCATTAACACCTTCGTTCTCTGCAACAAAGCGTCCAGAATAAGCCATAGGCAACTTTACCACCTGATATGACAATCCACTCTTTTGAAGTGCTTCTTCTGTCATGCCAACACCCGCTACCTCAGGATTGGTATAAACCACACCAGGTATGGCGCGATAACTCATAGCATCTGACTTACCTATGATGTTGCTAACTGCCACTTCTGCCTCACGAACTGCTGTATGTGCCAACAAAGAGAAGCCTGTCAGGTCACCACAAACATAGACTCCAGGCACGGAGGTTTGCATTTTTTCATTCACCAAGATGTGACCACGCTCGCCTGTAATCAAATCCAAGTTCTCCAAACCAAAGCCACGTGTCACAGGACGACGACCTACACTCATCAGCAACTTAACAGATTCAACAGATTCAACAATCCCCTCATTCTCGAAAAACACCTTGATAGCAAGTCCTTCTTCATAAGAGATGGAGGTAACCTTAGAACTCAGGTGGAATTTAATCCCCTTCTTAACATACTCGGTACGCAACAAGGCAGCAATTTCCTTGTCTAAGCCACCCAAAATTTCGTCCATCATCTCAATAACAGTTACCTGAACGCCCAAGCTATTAAAGAATGAAGCGAACTCCATACCTATTACGCCACCACCGATAATGGCAAGCGACTGAGGTAGTTCCTTATTGTCCAAAGCATCGCGATGTGTCCAAAAAGGTGTCTTATCTACGCCAGGGATAGGAGGCACAAAAGTTTCTGAGCCTGTGCAGATAATGAGGTTATCACATTCATACACCTCTTCGCCACATCGCACATGGTTTTTATCTTCAATATAAGCTTCGCCATTAACAATCTGCACTTGATGAGCCGTCAGCTTGGCCTTTACACCCAACACCAGCTTACGCACCACCTTCTGTTTACGTGAAATCATTTTGGGCAAGTCGAAGCTTACTTCACCTGCACTAACGGCATACTTGGAGGCATGAGCTGCATTGTCGTATGTCTTAGCCGAATAGAGTAAGGTTTTGGTGGGGATGCATCCCTCATTCAAGCATACGCCACCTAAGTTATTTTTCTCAAAGAGCACCACGCTCAAGCCAGCCTTGCCCGCTGCCTCAGCAGCTGTATAACCAGCAGGGCCGCCACCAATAATTGCTACATTAAACTTCATTTTTATTTCACTTTTATTTCATCGACTTCACTAAAAATTCACTCGTTTGTTAATAACATTCAGGAACTCGGACTCTTTCAATGGCATCAATGCCTCAGTCTTGCCAGCATGATGAACCAATACACATCGCATCAGTTTGAAGCCAAAGAGACTCATGGAATGAGCTTGCTCCACCCCAGTGACCTCAACTAAAGGAATGGTCTTGCCACGCATGAATCTGCCATAATAGAGCACCAACAAACCGTCGCTCGTAATGGTGTAAGTGGTGTGTATAAGCTTCTCAATGCTTAATAACAAAATAATCACCATCACCAATGCCAGGATGATGTGTTTATCCCATAAAGCCCAAAAAGCCATGCCTGAGACCAGCAAAAGGAACAAATATTGCCCTAAAGTGATGCGTGCATGAAAAATTCTATTCATCTTTTGTTTGATTTTGCTGCGAAGTTACGTAATTTTGTGCAAACAAAGAAATATAAGCGTTATGATTTATAAGTACGACTTTCTAATTATCGGTGCAGGCGTGGCTGGTATGAGCTATGCACTGAAGATTGCACGTGCCCAAAAGGGCAAAGTTTGCATCATTTGCAAGACCACTTTGGAGGAGGCCAACACCAAGTATGCACAAGGTGGTGTGGCGAGTGTGACGAATCTGGAACTCGACAATTTCGAGAAACACATCGAGGATACGATGATTGCAGGTGACTATATCAGTGACCGCAAGGCGGTGGAGCAGGTGGTGCGTAATGCTCCTGAGCAGATTCAAGAGCTGGTGCAGTGGGGTGTGAACTTCGACCGCAAGGAAGATGGCACATTCGACCTGCATCGTGAGGGTGGCCACTCTGAGTTCCGCATCCTGCATCATGCTGACGACACAGGTGCAGAAATCCAGCGAGGTTTAATGGAAGCTGTCCGTCAGAACCCTGATATCATTGTAAAGGAGAATCACTTTGCTGTGGAGATTATCACACAGCATCACTTGGGACGTGTTGTGACTCGCCGTACACCTAACATTGAGTGCTATGGCGCGTACGTATTGAATCCAGATACGCAGAAGGTGGATACTTACTTGAGTAAGGTGACCCTGATGTGTACAGGTGGTTGCGGTGCAGTGTATCAGACTACTACCAACCCCGTGATTGCCACTGGCGATGGCGAGGCAATGGTGTATCGTGCAAAGGGTACAGTACAGGATATGGAATTTGTACAGTTCCACCCTACCTCACTCTATCATGTGGGTGAGACACATCCTGCTTACCTCATTACGGAGGCGATGCGTGGTTATGGTGGTATCTTACGTCTGCCTACTGGCGAGACTTTCATGGAGAAATACGATGAGCGTTTGTCGTTAGCACCTCGTGACATTGTGGCGCGTGCCATCGATAAGGAGATGAAGATTCATGGCATCGATCATGTATGTTTGGATGTTACACATAAAGACCCAGAGGAAACCAAACATCACTTCCCCAATATATACAAGAAGTGCCTCTCTATAGGCATTGACATAACCAAGGAGTATATTCCTGTTCGTCCTGCAGCTCATTATATGTGTGGTGGTATTAAGGTAGATTTAAATGGGTGTTCATCTATCAAACGTCTGTATGCTATTGGCGAATGTTCTTGCACAGGCTTGCATGGCGGCAATCGTTTGGCTTCAAACTCGCTCATTGAGGCAGTGGTATATGCAGAAGCTGCAGCCAAACATTCATTGGCACATGTGGATGAGTATTATTTCAACGATGCTGTACCTGAGTGGAATGACGAGGGTACACTTACTAACGAGGAGAAGGTATTGATTACCCAAAGTGTTCGTGAAGTGGGTGAGATAATGAGTAACTATGTGGGCATTGTACGTAGCGACTTGCGATTATGGCGTGCGTGGGACCGTTTAGATTTACTATATGAAGAAACAGAGAAGCTATTTAAGAAGAGCAAGGCCGACAAGGATATTTGCGAACTGCGAAATATGATTAATGTGGGCTACCTTATTACCCGTCAGGCTCTGGAACGTAAAGAATGCCGAGGTCTGCATTATACTACCGATTATCCGCTGCATGCCTATGACAAGAAGTAGCATCTTGTTGGTTTGTTTGCTGCTATGCTGGTTCACAAACCTAACTTTTGTTGAGTTACATGCCCAGGGGAAGAGCCCTACGGCTTTGTATCTCGACTCGTTAGGTTATATAAATGTGGCCGAGCAAGATGCCAGCATACGGGTAGACTTGATGTATGCACGTGATGATAACTTTACTGGTAAACAACTCTACAACGATTTGCAAGAGGCGTATTTGCATCGCGATGCCATAGCGCCTTTAATAAAGGCTCAACAATTATTGCATGAAACGCATCCTGATTACGATATCATCATTTTTGATGCTGCTCGCCCTATGCACATCCAACAAAAGATGTGGGATACCGTTAAAGGGACCAAGCAACAGAATTATGTATCGAACCCAGCTCATGG
The DNA here is from genome assembly GCA_017534535.1 of Bacteroidaceae bacterium. GTDB lineage: Bacteria > Bacteroidota > Bacteroidia > Bacteroidales > Bacteroidaceae > Bacteroides. The sequence continues at coordinate 58,345 of JAFXVZ010000024.1, forward strand.
AGGTGGTTTGCACAATTATGGTTTAGCAGTTGATATAAGTATTGTCAATGCACAAGGTGACACCATTCCTATGGGTACCAAAGTGGATCATTTGGGCAGGGAGGCACATATCAACTATACTGCCATTAGCTCTGAAGCATTGCAAAATAGGCGATTACTTATTCAAGTGATGCGTCAAGCTGGCTTTAGGTCATTGCCCTCTGAATGGTGGCACTTTAACTTGGTAAGTCGTAATGTGGCAAGAGAGAGGTATAAAGTGATTCCTTGATGGAAGATGGATGATGGAAGAAAAACTAAAAAAGTTCATTTTGGATCACAGGGAAGATGATGTGCGTCAGCTTGCTTTGCAGGCAAGTCGCTATCCCGACATCGATATGCCTTTTGCCTTGACGCAGATTGCTGGTTGGCAAAGCATTCATGACAAAGTTCCCACTTGGGCTGCTTGTCCTGATATTATGTATCCTTCACATTTACCTTTAGAGCAATGCTCGTCTGAAGCAACTGCTATATATAAATGTGGTGTAGTGGCAAAATTAGGACTTACTGACTCTTTGGTGGATCTGACTGGAGGTTTCGGCATCGATTGCTGGTTTATGTCCCATGCCTTCCAACATACCACTTATATAGAAAGACAGGTGGAACTTGTCAAGATAGCTGAACATAATTTCAATGTTTTAGATGATAATTGTCAATTGTCAATCGTCAATTGTCAATCAGAAGAATGGCTCAATACCCACTCCCCTGTAAGCTGGCTCTATATCGACCCAGCCCGTAGAGACAATCATGGAGGCAAGACCATCGCCATCAGCGATTGTGATCCCAATGTCTGTGAATTGGAAGAAAATTTAGTTAAGAAAGCAGACAAAGTTATGGTGAAGCTCTCACCTATGCTCGACCTCAGTCAGGCATGTAACCAACTAAAACATATTCAAGAAATACACATCGTTTCTGTAGATAATGAGTGTAAGGAACTGCTCTTGATACTCTCAGCAGACTGTAACACAGATGCTGAGACCTTACCTATTCACTGTGTAAACATCCGAAAAGATGAAAAGCAGGAGTTTACTTTCAGCAAACAAGAGGAAAAACTATCGCCATGTCAAATGGCTCAAAACATCGCACAATATCTGTATGAGCCCAATGCCTCCATCCTGAAAGCTGGTGCTTACCGCTGTCTTACCCAACGATTCGGCATACAGAAACTACATACAAATAGCCACCTATATACCTCAAATCAAGCTATAGCTGATTTCCCTGGCCGAATGTTTGAAGTAGAAGGCTTTTGCGGCTTCGGAAAGAAAGAACTGAAAGCCTTACTTGCCAATGTACAACAAGCCAATCTCACTATCCGCAATTTCCCGGCTTCTGTAGCCGACCTGCGCAAGCGTTTGCATCTACAAGAAGGTGGTGATACCTACCTCTTTGCCACCACCCTGAATCCTCAGCAGAAGATACTGATTCAATGCAAAAAGAGGCGAAGCTAAAAGCCCCGCCTCCATAAATAATCCCGTAAAGATTTAATCTTTCAGCTTAGCCTTGATGAAATCACGGTTAAGGTGAGCGATGTTAATGATAGTCTCATTCTTCGGACACTCTGCCTCACAAGCGCGAGTATTGGTACAGTTACCAAAGCCCAACTCATCCATTTTGCTCAACATAGCCTTTGCACGACGCAAAGCCTCTGGTTTACCCTGTGGCAACAGGTTGAGCTGTGTAATCTTAGAAGAAACGAACAACATAGCCGAACCATTCTTGCATGCTGCTACGCAAGCACCACAGCCGATGCAAGCAGCTGCATCCATAGCCTCTTCAGCCACATCCTTAGGAATAGGCAGAGCATTGGCATCCTGAGGAGCACCTGTGCGAACTGTCACATAACCACCAGCCTGCATAATCTTATCGAAGGCTGAGCGATCCACCATCAAGTCCTTGATAACAGGGAAACCTGCTGAACGCCAAGGTTCAACGGTGATAGTGTCACCATCCTTGAAACGGCGAATGTAAATCTGGCAAGTGGTAGCGCCAGTTGCAGGACCGTGAGGATGACCATTAATATAAAGTGAGCACATACCGCAGATACCCTCGCGACAGTCGTGGTCAAACACCACTGGTTCGTTACCAGAGCTCACGATCTGCTCATTCAGGATGTCGAGCATTTCGAGGAATGAGGTATCACCAGGGATATCGTTCATCTGGAACTCGTCAAAATGACCCTTTTCTTTCGGACCGTTCTGACGCCATATTCTCAATTTAAATGATATATTCTTATCCATAGTTATCTTTATTTCTTTAAAATGTTCAACTTCCCTTTAGCTCTTGTAGTTACGGGTCTGTACCTTGATAGCCTCATATTCCAGAGGTTCCTTGATCATCACAGGTTCCTTCTCATCAGAGCCCTGATACTCCCAGCATCCTACATAGAAGTAGTTCTTATCATCACGCAGAGCCTCGCCTTCCTCAGTCTGATACTCCTCACGGAAGTGACCACCACAGCTCTCATTACGGCTCAGTGCATCGTAAGCCATCAGCTCACCCATAGTGATAAAGTCATTCAAACGGAATGCCTTCTCCAACTCAACGTTCACACCATCCTGTTTGCCAGGAATGAACAAGTCGGTTTCGAACACCTTACGGATTTCCTTCAGCTTCTCCAAGCCAATCTTCAAACCTTCAGCGGTACGTCCCATACCAACATATTCCCACATGATGTGGCCCAGTTCCTTATGGATAGAATCCACAGAACGCTTGCCCTTAATATTCATCAGGTGGTCGATCTTGGCCTGAACAGCCTTCTCAGCCTCATCGAACTCAGGTGCATCTGTAGAGAAGCGAGGAACGGTAATCTGGTCGCTCAGATAATTCTGGATGGTGTAAGGCAATACGAAGTAACCATCAGCCAAACCCTGCATCAAAGCAGAAGCACCCAGGCGGTTAGCACCATGGTCAGAGAAGTTAGCCTCACCGATAGCGAACAGACCTTTCACGCTGGTCTGCAACTCATAGTCAACCCAGATACCACCCATTGTGTAATGGATAGCAGGATAAATCATCATTGGGTAATAATACTTCACACCATTGATTTCATTAGCCACCTTACCAGGATTAACGTCAGTGATTTCTTCGTACATATCGAACAAGTTGCCATAACGCTGACGAATCACATCGATACCCAGACGGCCAATAGCCTCTGAGAAGTCAAGGAACACAGCCAGACCTGTATTATTCACACCAAAGCCCTTATCGCAACGCTCCTTAGCAGCACGAGAAGCTACGTCACGAGGAACAAGGTTACCGAATGCAGGATAACGGCGCTCCAAATAGTAATCACGCTGTTCTTCCGGAATATCAGCACCCTGTAATGTGCCTTCCTGCAACTTCTTAGCATCTTCCAACTTCTTAGGAACCCAGATACGTCCATCATTACGCAAAGACTCAGACATCAGCGTCAGCTTAGATTGCTTGTCGCCATGAACAGGAATACAAGTTGGGTGAATCTGCACAAAAGCAGGATTAGCAAACCAAGCACCCTTGCGGTAACAAGCCATAGCAGCAGAAACGTTGCAAGCCATAGCATTGGTTGACAGGAAGTAAGTGTTACCATAACCACCCGTAGCAATTACTACAGCATGAGCAGCAAAGCGCTCCAGCTTACCAGTTACCAAATTACGTGCAATGATACCACGAGCACGTCCATCAATCAGCACTACATCCAACATTTCATAACGGGTGTAAAGCTTAACGGTTCCAGCATTCACCTGGCAGCTCAATGCAGAGTAAGCACCCAGCAACAGCTGCTGACCCGTTTGACCACGGGCATAGAACGTACGACTTACCTGTGCACCACCGAATGAACGATTAGCCAACAAGCCACCATATTCACGAGCGAAAGGAACACCCTGAGCCACGCACTGGTCGATGATGGCATTAGATACCTCAGCCAAACGATAAACGTTAGCCTCTCGAGCACGGTAGTCACCACCCTTCACTGTATCATAGAACAAACGGTAAACGGAGTCACCATCGTTCTGATAATTCTTTGCAGCATTGATACCACCCTGTGCAGCAATCGAGTGAGCACGGCGTGGACTGTCCTGAATACAGAAATTGAATACACGGAAACCCATCTCACCGAGAGAAGCGGCTGCTGATGCACCTGCCAGACCAGTACCTACCACGATGATATCAAGACGACGCTTATTAGCTGGGTTTACCAATTTTTGATGAGCCTTATAGTTGGTCCATTTTTCAGCAACTGGCCCTTCTGGAATCTTAGAATCTATCTTAGTCATAGTTATTTAAGTTCTTAAGTTTATAGTTTTTAAGTTCTTAATCTATCATTCTACGGCAATCAAAGGAGTGATTTAACGTAGAATACGATAACCACCAATGCAAAGCAAGCCACTACACAAGTGCTGTAGATATTGCCAATGCATTTCCAACGATCCAGCCAGATACGGTTGTTCCAACCCAAGGTATGCAAAGCACTCCAAAAACCATGAGTCAAGTGGAACCACAGGGCGCAGAGCCATACCAGATAAAGCACTACATATACCACATTGCTGAAAGTCTGCTGAATGTGATAAACGCCATTAGTTGCGTTGCTGAGTACCAGCAAGTCGTCAGTGTGCATCAACTCAGGCAACATCATCTTTGCCCAGAAGTTGAACAGGTGAAGAACCAGACCCAGTAAAACAATAATACCGAGTACGAGCATGTTCTGTGATGCCCACTCAACTGTCTTAGGTCTGTCGGTTACAGCGTAACGCTCGTTACCACGTGCTTTTCTGTTTTGCCAAGTAAGCCAGAAAGCGTAGATCAAATGAATGACGAACAATAAAGCCAGGGCAATAGTAGCAGCAACAGCATACCAGTTAGCACCTAGCACTTCGCAAATCCAGTTGTAGCCAGATGGCGAAATCAAGGCAACGATGTTCATCACACAGTGAAATGTTAGAAACAGGATAAGGGCGATACCAGTAACACTCATCACCACTTTCCTTCCTACTGATGAATTACTTAACCACATAAATAATTGAGTTTTAAATATTTTAAATTGTTTTTAGTTTCCTATAAGCAAACACAATAACACTAATTAGCTACAAAAATAAGTTAAAAACAATAATTTAGCAAATACTTGGTAAAATATTTAATCATCGATGCGTATGTTATTAAACATTTACAGTATCTTTGCAGAAGAAAAAGATATAAGAAATATGAAGAGAACTACATTATTACTAATCATGCTGGCTGTAGCTTCAGTTTGCATCACTGCCCAGAATTGGGAAGTGAACATGTTACATGACATCAATGGTTGGGATAGCCAGTTTATGCACGACTACAGTAAATTCATCTCGAAGACAGAGCCTTACGTAGCTATAGGTGTGCCAGCTGTGATAGGAATAATCGGTCTCATTAAGAAAGACAAGCAATTACAGCAAGATGCTATATATATAGGTACGAGCGTGATAGGTGCCTTCGCTTTGAGCTATGGTATGAAATATATCTTCGACCGCACTCGTCCATACGACAAATGGCCAGAGTTAATCAGTCCTCGCAGTACGGAAGCTGACCCCTCCTTTCCTTCAGGACATACGGCATCAGCTTTTGCACTTTGTACCTCGCTCTGCATTCGATACCCCAAATGGTATGTAATAGCTCCCTCGGCTGTCTATGCCATATCAGTAGGAGTTTCACGCATGCATGAAGGAGTGCACTATCCCACCGATGTGATGGCAGGAGCCTTGATTGGCGCAGGCTGTGCAGTTGGAAGTGTCTATGCTTCAAAATGGCTCAACAAAGTGCTTTTCGGCAACTAATTCAAATAGCGTTCATAGTCTTCGTTAAGCACTTGAAGGGCCTTGACCACACTTTCATTCGTGGTATTCATTACCTGATAATACTCACTCATATCCCATAAGTCGCGAGCCATCAGAGCCTTCAGTTGCGTACTGATAAGAGGTAGAGATTTCTCATATTCCTCGTCTTTCAAGTCAATCTTTACCTTCTCAGCTTCCTGCTTCAAGATTGCAAGCACATCCTTACCAATCTTATAATTAGCATTAAACTCGCTGAATTCCTTATACTTGCGGTTCATATCCTTACGATGTCCATCTATATACATTGCCACCGTCTTGTTAATCACTCCCTTAGCTGCCAAATTTCGATGCAACTTAGTATATGATACAGTATCTATAGGCACAAAATAATCTGGCATAATGCCACCACCGCCATATACTGTACGAGCCAACCGTTTGGTTGTATATTTCAGTGAATCTGGGAAATGGATACTATCGGCATGCATTAGTTCACCATTATTGTAACGATCTATTAAGTCAGAACGATACTGCTCATAATCCACCTCCACGGCCTTGCCATCGCCCTTTGCCGACTTAGTATAAGGCTTCTGAATGCATCTACCCACAGGAGTATAATAGCGAGCCACTGTGAGGCGTATCATAGAGCCATCAGGCAAATCTATCGGTCTTTGCACCAACCCTTTACCAAAGGAACGACGACCCACTATTACAGCTCGATCCCAATCCTGCATAGCACCTGTCACAATCTCAGAAGCGGAAGCGGAATATTCATCAATAAGAATAACCAATCTTCCTTCCTGGAAATGTCCAGTGCCCTTAGCATAATAGTTACTGCGTTTTTCTGCCCTGCCTTCTGTATAGACAATCAGGTCTCGCTGTCCAAGGAACTCATTGGCCAAGTCAATAGCAGCATTCAGATAGCCACCCCCATTACCCTGCAAGTCCAGAATCAAATCCACCATTCCCTGTTCCTGCAACTTCTTCATTGCCTCTAAGAACTCCTTACCCGTATTTAAGGCAAAGCGACTCACTTTGATGTAGCCAATTCCAGGCTCAATCATATAGGAAGCATCTAAACTATAGAGAGGTATTTTGTCCCGCTTCACCGCAAAGTGCAATAGATCTTTCACATCCCTACGAAGCACCGTCAAATCCACCATCGTACCTTTGGGACCACGCAAGCGCTTCATAATCTCTTCTGTACTGAGCTTTACACCTGCAATGGTGGAATCATTCACAGCAATGATGCGATCGCCAGCTAAGATACCCACCTTCTCGGAAGGCCCGCCACTAACTGGCTGAATCACCAACAAAGTATCTTCCATCATCTGAAACTGCACCCCAATGCCATCGAAATTACCTTGCAAAGGTTCATTCATTTCCTTTACCTCTTCGGCATTATTGTAAGTTGAATGGGGATCAAGCTGAGAAAGCATCTTAATAATAGCTTCCTCCACCAAACTGTTCTCATCCACAGAATCCACATATAGCTGACTGATAGCGTACTCCGCCAAGTTTAACTTACGCAAAGCTTGCCTTGATGTGGTTTGCGATTGAGCTCCAATAAATGAGCCCATTAATAATAATATGAATAGTAGCTTTTTCATTATTCTTTATTCTTTATTCTTTATTCATTGTTCATTGTCAACGGAAAAGGGACGAAGTCCTTCGGATCCTTCCCATACTTAATCATCTCCCTCACAATCGATGAACTCACGCAAGCTAATTCAGGATCTGTATAAAGTAGGATGGTCTCTATGCCACACATCTTCTTATAGATAAACGCCAAGTTCTCCTCATATTCAAAATCTTTGACACTACGCACACCTCTGACAATGGCATTCGCTCCAACCTCTAATGCTATATCGGGAGTTGCCCCTGCAAACGCGACAACTGATACACGAGGCTCATTCTCATACAATCCGCTAATCATCCTTACCCTTTCTTCTACTGAAAACAAGGCATGCTTGTCAGGATTATTGACAATGGCAATCACCACTTCATCCATAAAGGTGAGAGTACGCTTTACAATAGCCTGATGACCTATCGTAAAGGGATCGAAAGTACCAGGAAATAATGCTTTGCTCATAACATGAAATCTTCAGTTACCAAATCTTCTTCAATTACCAAGTTGTTGATAATAAACGTCTGCCTCTCCATGGTGTTCTTACCCATGTAGAATGCCAACAGCTCCTTTACCAAATCGGTCTTATGCAGGTTTACCTGTTCCAAACGCATATCAGTACCAATAAAGTTCTTGAACTCATCGGGATCAATCTCACCCAAGCCCTTAAAACGGGTAATCTCCGGCTTTGGGCCCAAAGCTTTGATGGCCTTCACTCGCTCTTCCTCAGTGTAACAATAAGTCGTTTTCTTCTTATTGCGCACTCTAAAGAGGGGTGTCTGCAAGATATAAACATGCCCTTTTTTAATCAAGTCAGGAAAGAACTGCAAGAAGAAAGTAATCATCAGCAGACGAATATGCATACCATCCACATCGGCATCAGTGGCAACAATCACCTTATTATATCGCAAGCCATCCAAGCCATCTTCAATATTTAGGGCAGCTTGCAGGAGGTTAAACTCCTCATTCTCATATACCACTTTTTTGGTTAGTCCGTATGAGTTAAGCGGTTTGCCTCGTAGGCTGAACACTGCTTGGGTATTAACATCACGACTCTTTGTAATGGATCCACTCGCCGACAGACCCTCAGTGATGAAGATACAGGAATCCTCTTCTTCCTTTTTGCCCTTTCCATCATTGAGGTGGAAGCGGCAATCACGCAATTTGCTATTATGCAGGTTAGCTTTCTTGGCACGTTCACGAGCCAACTTCGTCACACCGGCTATGGCCTTGCGCTCCTTTTCTGATGCTTGAATCTTCTGCAGCATAGCCTCAGCCATGATAGGGTTCTTGTGCAGGTAGTTATCTACTTCCTGCTTCACAAAATCAGCGATGTACTTGCTAATAGTCACCCCATTAGGTTCCATCAACGTAGAGCCCAACTTGGTCTTGGTCTGTCCCTCGAACTGAGGTTCCTCCACATTGATGGCGATAGCAGCCACTAATCCGTTACGGATATCGCTGTTCTCAAAGTTCTTGCCATAAAATTCCTTGATAGTACGAGCCAAATGCTCTTTCAGCGCACTCTGATGAGTGCCACCTTGAGTGGTGTGCTGACCATTGACAAATGAATAATACTCTTCGCCATATTGGTTGGTGTGTGTGAAAGCCAACTCAATATCAGTTCCTTTCATGTGGACAATGTCATACAGACCATCCATCGTCATGTTGTCTTTCAGCAAATCTTCCAACCCATGACGAGATAAAATCTTCTGACCATTATAGATGATGGAAAGACCTGTATTCAAGTAGGTATAGTTCTTGAGCAATGCCTCAACTGTGTCATTATGATAGACATAGCCCGTAAACAAAGTATCATCAGGTTCAAAATAGATATAGGTGCCTGTAGGCTCGCTGGTGGCTTCAGTCACATCACTCACCAACTTGCCTCGTTCGAACTTGGCGATGCGTACCATCCCATCGCGATAGCTACGCACCTCAAAGTGAGTGCTCAAAGCATTCACAGCCTTCAAGCCTACACCATTCAAGCCCACGCTCTTCTTGAACGCCTTGCTATCGTACTTGCCACCTGTATTGAGCTTGCTTACGGCTTCCACCATCTTGCCTTGCGGAATGCCTCTACCATAGTCCCTTACACTCACACGCAGACTCTCCTCAATGGTCACTTCAATCCTGTTGCCAGCTCCCATCTTGAACTCATCGATACTGTTGTCAACAGTTTCTTTCAGCAACACATAGATGCCATCGTCACTCTGCGAGCCATCACCCAAGCGACCAATGTACATACCTGATCGCATGCGGATATGCTCCATATCCTCCAGGTGCTGGATATTATCGTCGGTATAATCTACTGGTGGTATTGATCCAAAGTTGATTTCGTCACTCATCTTAATTCCTAATTCTTTATTTCCTTAATGAAAGCCCTTCTGCGTTTATGCACCTCATGATTGAAGTAACTCCACTGAGCCTGCACTTTGTCGTTGGTTTCCAATTCCACATTACTCTCGGCATATTTGAAGCCCAACTTGGCATAAGCAGGTATCAGGTCATAGAACAACAGAGCATTCACGCCTTTATTCTGATATTCAGGCTTTACACCAACTAATAACAGGTCGAGGCAATCGCCATAATGATGCAGATAAAGCACTTTGGCCAGATGATACCAGCCAAATGGGAAAAGCTTGCCCTTAGCTTTCTGTAAAGCCCTTGAGAGCGATGGCATAGACAGGCCTGCTCCCACCAGGTTATCGTTTTCATCTATAATCAAGGTTATCATGCGCAAGTCCACTATCGGCAAGTACATATCGATGTATTGCTTAATCTGCCGAGGCGACAAGGCTGAATAGCCATAAAGAGGTGCGAAAGCCTCATTGATCAGCTCGAAGATAGCCTCACCATATTCCTCACGAATCTTCTTGCTTGAGGTGTATTTCTTGATGCGTAGGTTGTAACGCTTCATTACCATCTCGGAAATACGACGGTGTTTCTCAGGCACCTGCCCATCTTCTGGCATATACAGCTTCATTTCTATCCAATCGGCTTCCTTTTGAAAACCCATTCGCTCCATATGCTGAGGATAGTAAGGGTAATTATAGATGGTGGCCATCGTACCAAGTTGGTCGAAACCCTCCACCAACATACCCTCGGCATCCATATCGGTAAATCCCAATGGCCCTTGGATATGTGTCATACCACGTTCCTTACCCCACTGTTCAACGGTTCTGATCAGTGCATCAGACACTTCCGGGTCATCAATGAAGTCTATCCATCCAAAGCGCACATTCTGGGTGTTCCAGGTCTTATTGGCTTTGTGGTTGATGATAGCAGCCACTCTACCCACCAGTTTGCCATCCTTATAAGCCAGAAAATAATCAGCCTCACAGAACTCAAAAGCCCCATTCTTCTTTCTGTCGAAGGTGTTCAGCATGTCCTCATACAGGTCTGGCACAGAATATGGGTTGTCTTTATACATCTCATAGTTGAAGCGGATAAACTTCTTCAACTCTGCTTTAGTCTCTACTTTCTTTATCTGTATCATAATGTTCTTTATTTTCTAACTCATATAAATCAGTGTTCCAACGTATGCCACATAGCAAACCACCAAGATGGTACCCTCAATGCGAGTAATGGTACGTTTCTTATAGAACACACCAAATAACCACAATAAAACGCAAGCAATAACCAATGCCAACAAATCGAAATTGGTAATGCCTATCAGATGTAATGGTGTAATGGAAGCCGCAGAACCCAACACCAAGAAAATGTTGAACAGATTGCTACCCACCACATTGCCTATCGCCATTTCAGGACTCTTCTTCAAAGCTGCCACCACCGAGGTTGCCAATTCTGGCAATGATGTGCCACCAGCCACAAGAGTCAAGCCAATGATTGACTCGCTGACACCCAAACTCCGTGCGATGCCTGTGGCTCCATCCACAAAGATATTTCCACCAAACACCAATGCGGCCAATCCACCTATTATATATATAAAGGAAAGCCAGAGGGGAATCAGCTTCACCTCCTCAGCTTCCTCATGTTGGTTCTGCTTGGCGATGGAAAAAGTATAGACCATGAAGATGATAAAGAACAACAAGAGTAAGAAGCCGTCAGTACGACTCACCATATCCATGGGTTGTACATCCAAAGTTACATCATTGCAAATCACCAATAAGGCCACCGCGGAGAGAATACAGAGCGGAATCTCCTTCAGCAAGGTGTTCTTAGTTACGATAATAGGGGCAAAGAAAGCGGTACACCCCACAATCATCAGCGTATTGAACATGTTGCTACCCACCACATTACCTATGGCTATGTCTGCACTTCCTTTCAAAGCCGATGATACGGAAACCGCCAATTCTGGAGCTGAAGTTCCGAAAGCCACCACTGTTAAGCCTATCACCAGGTCACTCACCTTCAGCTTCTTGGCAAGTGATGATGCGCCATCTGTCAAGTAATTTGCACCCAACAGTATTAGCACCAGTCCTCCAAGCAAGAATACTATATCCATTTTCCCATATTTACATTTGGGAGCAAAGTTAAAAAATTTTTTTCATATTCCGTGCAAGATTTTACAGAACAAAACCAAACAGGACAAATTTTTAGTTGCACTACTTTAAGAGTAAAAGTATTTTGAAAAAACACCTCACTCCTCACAGACAGCACACAACCTATAGAATAACAATAGAATACACTTGTGAGGAGTTGGCGTAACTCCTCACAACTCCTCACAACACTACCATTATATCCTCATCTACCATAAAGCCTTATCTGTGAAATAAAAAGTGTTCCATTTTTCTATAAATCACTCAAAAAAACCTTTCTCTCCATTTACTTGAAGTAAAAGGGGCTTTTACTCCAAGCTGATGGGCCTTCAGCTTCAACTAAAAGAACCTTCAGCTTGAGGCTAATCAGAATTGTTCTATTTTTCGCTTCTCAACAATCCCAATTGCCTAACCTCAGCTTACTTCAAGCAAAAAGGCCCTTTTGCTTGAAGTAAGCTGAGGGCTCGATTGCTTGAAGCAATTGACTATGATGATTAATACATTATATTTAACTCTTTTCTATAGTGTGAGGAGTTGTGGGGATATGTGAGGAGTTTTTGCAAATGAAGAAGCAGACAATCCCCATATTATTGTCATAGACTTTTTTCAACAAATTTGGAAAATAAACCGAGAGAAAAATGAGAAAGCATTAATGCAAACAATAATACAGTATCGGATTATTGGCTTTTGGGGCAGAATGGCTGACAAAGGTATATTAATCCTCAAAAATAGCTTATTTGTGAATTTTTACACCTTAATTTATATATAAAGAGAAGTAATACATTCACAAAACGAAGATTTTTTTGGCATTTTTTAAAAAATCTTGGCAAAAAATTTGCATTTAATAAGATTTTAGGTAACTTTGCACCCGATTATGTGCTTTGAGTTTATTTAGCAAATGTGAATGTAAAGAAAGTGTTCTTTTTCCTTTTTGTCACCAAACCGAGGATAAACGATAGTTTTCGATACAGGCTCAATAAATCGACTGCAAGCAAGTATTAGTTAAATTAAGTAAAGAGTTTTTTTATGAAAAAGAAATTCATGCTGTTCTTGGCCTGCCTGTTCATAGGAATAGGATTGGCAACCGCCCAGGTCACAAGGGTAACAGGTAATGTTACCTCTTCTGAAGACGGACTGCCAGTAACTGGTGCCTCCGTCTTAGTAAAGGGCACAAACGTGGGTACGATTACCGACATCGACGGTAATTTCGTTATCTCTAATGTGCCAAGTTCTGCAACTACCCTGGTTATCTCATTCATCGGTATGCAGACTCAGGAAGTTCCTATCCGCGAGAGCGTTCGCGTGATGCTGCGTCCTGATTCTGAGTTGCTGGATGAGGTGGTGGTTACCGCCATGGGTATCTCTAAAGAAAGGAAAGCCTTGGGTTATGCCGTTCAGGACGTTAAGTCTGACGAGCTGACTCGTGGTGCAAGTACTTCTCTGTCATCAGCACTGCAGGGTAAGGTATCAGGTGTGGAGATTTCTACATCATCTGGTATGCCTGGTGCATCTTCTAACATCACCATCCGTGGTGTCCGCTCTTTCACTGGCGATAACACCCCTCTGTATGTCATCGATGGTATGCCTGTTGCATCTTCATTCGATATCAGTACAGGTTCTTCAGTAGGTGGTGGTCCTGACTATGCTAACCGTGCTGTGGATATCGATCCTAACGACATCGAGAGCATCAACATCTTGAAGGGTCAGGCTGCTTCTGCATTGTATGGTATGCGTGCTTCTAACGGTGTGATCATCATTACTACCAAGAGTGGTAAGGGTGCTCGCAAGGGTAAGCCAGAAATTACCATCACTTCTAACCTGTCATTCGACGTAGTTTCTCGTATGCCAGACTTCCAGAAGGAATATGCACAGGGTTCTGGTGGCAAGTACTCTCCTACTTCATCACTGTCTTGGGGTCCTAAGATTTCTGATTTGGCTAACGATCCTACTTATGGTGGTAGCACAGACAACAAGTACACTCAGGCACTGGGTATGCACCAGGGTCAGTACTATGTTAAGCAGCGTGCAGACGCAGGTCTGGATCCTTGGCAGACTCCTCAGGCATATAACAATGCTAAGGATTTCTTCAGAACTGGTACTACTTGGGCTAACAACGTGAACATCGCTCAGAGCTTTGAAAAGGGTAACTTCTCATTCTCTCTGGGTAACACTACCGCAAGTGCTACTGTTCCTAAGACTGGTATGGATCGTTACAACGCTCGTTTGGCTGCAACAGCTAACTTGACTGATAACTGGACAACCGGTTTCACTGGTAATTTCATCCTGTCAAAGATTCGCAAGCAGACGGGTGCTAATGGTGGTTTGGTGGCTACCATCTATGGTTCACCTGCATCTTATGACTTGGGTGGCATCCCTGCTCACATCGATGGTGACCCATACACTCAGAACACCTATCGTAACACATCAGGTTTCGATGCTGCTTACTGGGCAATCGATAACAATGCGCACACTGAGCGCTCACAGCGTTTCTTCGGTAATGCATACGCACAGTATAAGACTACTTTCGGTACCGACAACCACACTTTGATTGCAAAGTATCAGTTAGGTGCTGACTCTTATACCACTAACTATTCTTCTCTGTATAGCTACGGACACCAGAATGGTAAGGGTTCATCTGACCACGATGACTACACAATCAACGAAATCAACTCTCTGTTGACTTTCAACTACGATTGGAAGATCAATGAGGATTTGGATTTCGGTGCTTTGATTGGTAATGAAATCGTGAACAAGACTACCAAGTATATCTGGGCTTATGGTTCAGACTTCAACTTCCCAGGATGGAACCACATTGGTAACGCAACTGTGAACGATTCTTCAGAGAGCATCTCACGCCGTCGTACCATTGGTAACTTCGCTAACTTGTCACTGTCTTGGAAGAACATGCTGTTCTTGAACGCTACTGGTCGTCAGGATATCGTTTCAAGCATGCCTCGCGGCAACCGCACATTCTTCTACCCATCAGTATCTCTGGGCTTCATCTTCACTGAAATCGAGGCTCTGAAGAACAATGTGCTGACTTATGGTAAGTTACGTGCATCTTATGCTGAGGTAGGTCAGGCTGGTACTTTCTTGCCAAGTTACTACTCATCATCTAACCATGGTTCAGGTTTCTCTTCTGGTACTCCAGTTCGTTGGCCGATCGGTTCTGTTGTAGGTTACGCTCCATCAAGCACTATCTATGACCCGAATTTGAAGCCTCAGAATACCAAGTCTTATGAGTTCGGTGTTGACCTGAACTTCTTCAATGGTATCATTTCTTTGAGCTATACCTATTCTCGTCAGAACGTGAAGGATCAGATATTCTCAGTTCCTTTGGCAAGTTCAACCGGTTATGGTTCATTCACTACCAATGGTGGTAAGATTCATACCAACGCTCATGAAATCACTTTGGGTATCAAGCCTTTCGATGGCAGAAACTTCAAGTGGGATATGAACTTCAACTTCTCAAAGATCGACAACTATGTTGACGAATTGGCAGAGGGCGTTGAGAGCATCTTCCTGGGTGGTTTCACCACTCCACAGGTTCGCGCCGGTATCGGTGACAAGTATCCTGTAATCTACGGTTCACAGTATCTGCGTAACGCAAATGGTGACATCGTTGTTGACGAAGACGGTCTGCCTATGTCAGGTGCCGACGGTGTGATTGGTGTTGTTTCTCCAGACTTCCGTCTTGGTTTGAACACTAACATCGAGTACAAGAAGCTGCGTCTGAGCGCAACATTCGACTGGAAGCAGGGTGGTCAGATCTACGGTGGTACAACCAACGTGCTCGATTACTATGGTGTAACCCAGCGTACAGCTGATTATCGTAACAAGGATAAGTTCCTGTTCGAGGAGCCAGCTGTTAAGCAAAATGCAGACGGTTCTTACTCACCTAACGACATTTATATCAAGGGTAGCGATGCTTACTACTACTTCGACGCAATGAATACAGTTGACGAGGCATCTGTTTACGGCAACTCATTCATCAAGCTGCGTGAAATCACTCTGAGCTATCCTGTATTCGATAAGCCTTGGCTGAGTGTAACAGCAAGCGTGTTCGCACGTAACCTCATCCTGTGGTCTGAGATCAGAGGTATTGACCCAGAAGTTTCTCAGGGTAACAACAATATGTCTGGTGCATTCGAGCGTTTCTCACTCCCAGGAACTTCTAGCTACGGTTTAGGTGTAACAGTTAAATTCTAAAAGAGAGGAGAAAGATTATGAAATCAATATTGAAATTAACATTTGGCGTTTTCGCAGCCGCATTAGTATCTGCCACCATGGTGTCTTGCTCTGAAGACATTATGGACAAGATTAATGAGGATAGAAACCACGCTACAGACGCTCCTGCAAAATACACCTTGGCTGAAGTCATCGTGTCATCTGCATGGGAGAATACCGGTAGTGACTTGAACACTTACGCTGCTGTATATGTTGAGCATGAGGCTGGTGTAGATAACCAGATGAACCACGCTGAAATGCGTAACGGTGAGCCTACAAACGCATCAACCTATAACAATAGTTGGAGCGAATTGTATAGAACTCTGAGAAACCTGAACGTAATTTTGTCAAACGAGGAAAAGTCAAGTGACCCATTGGTAAAGGGTGTAGCAGAAATTTTGACTGCATACAACCTGGCTATTTTGACAGACCTCTTTGGTGATGTTCCTTTCAGTGAATCATTCAACCCTGACGAGAACAAACAGCCTAAGTTGGATACTCAGCAGGAACTCTATGGCAAGATTTTCAGCTATCTGGATCAGGGTATTGCTGACGTAAAAGCTTCTACAGGTAACACTTTGTCAGACTATGATTTAATCTACAAAGGCAATGCTTCTAAGTGGGTTAAATTCGCAAATGGTCTGAAAGCTCGCTACACTATGCGCCAACTGAAGCGCAATGGCGATGCTGCTCTGACTAGCGTGCTGCAGTATGCAGATCAGTCATTTGAATCAGAAGCTGACCAGGCTAAATTCAACGTGTATAATGCTACTCAGCTGAACCCTCACTTCGACTTCGAGTGGAGCCGTGATGGTCTGGGCGCAAGCAAGAGTGCTTTCGACAAGCTGGCTGAGCGTAACGACCCACGTATCGAACGTCTGTATTGGGATGGTAACTCTTGGGAACATTTGTACGCTGATGACCTTTCTCTCTTTGTGAATGGTGTTTCTGACCCAGGTGTTTACAAGTATTCTTACACTGCATACATGTTTGCACAGACTGCTGATACATACATGATGAGCTATCGTGAGCTGCTGTTCCTGAAGGCTGAGGCATTGGTTCGCTTAAACCGTGCTGCTGAAGCAGAGCCTCTGTTGAAGGAAGCTATAGAGCTGACATTTGCTAACGTTGAAGCTTCTGTTGAAGCTGCTTGTACCTCTCCTTCTGTAGGTGCATACGGTGGTATTGAAGATATCCGTGGCAATGGTGAAGACTTAACCGCAGCTGATGCTGACGCTTATTTCGATGCAGAAGTAAAGCCTCGTTTCACTGCTAACCCATTGAAGGAAACTTTGATTCAGAAGTATCTGTCTTTCTGGAACGCTAATGCTGAGTCACTGGAAACCTTCAACGATGTTCGTCGTTTGATCGCTTTGGGTGAGGTAGATTTGTTAGAGTTGGAGAATACAAAGAAATTCCCTCTGCGCTATACTTATGGTTCAGGCGATACGACTACCAATCCTAACGTGAATGCTGCTTACGGTGATGGCCAGTATGTATATTCTGAGCCAGTATGGTGGGCAGGTGGTAACCGCTAAGTTTAGGCTAAGAACGGCAAACCACTATAATACTCTTTTTTGATTATTTGTTTGAGGAGGGGATATCCGATGAGGACATCCCCTCTTCTTTTATATTAATTAAATCATTTTGGGAATAAGTCCTCAAAGAAGTGTGGCAATATCAGCAGGAAGTAACATTTATTGGAAATAGGAAAGCTTTGGCTCAAATGGCAAGGTTAATTATAAGAACGAATCAGTAGACCTACTATCACTACTGATTCCTATCAAGGGGGTGGACAGCTTTACTAATCTACTTTTCTACTGTACACTTCTCCATATATCACCAGAAAGCAACCTATATTTACTCCCTCATTAGGAAAAATCTCTAATGAGGGAGAGTAAAAATAGGTTATAAAATAAGTCATTATTTATTAGCTGAAGTAAGCGGATGGGCGTTTCCCTTGACTTCTTTCAGATACGCCTTTGCAGAACCTATCTTGAGGTAGAAATCAATGCGAATAGGGAGGCGATTAGCATCGTCAGTAATATAGAAACGGAGGAGTTCGTTCTTGTCACCATCTTTATCATATGCGAATAAAGAGAAACCCTTGCAAGCGTATTTCTTGCCGTCCTTTGCCTTGATGGTGCTATTGCCCAAGCAAATAAGTGTTTCATCCTCCACCTTTCGACCTGTAGCCAAAGGTAAAGTAGTCTGATGTCCTTCCACAAAGTGCTCATCAGAGAAATTTCGTGCACGGGCAATGATACTCAACATATCATAGATGCAACGACTATCTTCAGTATCGCTCTCCACAGGCGTGAAATCGGCCACACCAGGACGAGTACGCAACTGATGTACCTTGCTCACTCCACCCTCACGGCTATACCAAGCCTCATCCACAGAGTAGTGACTACCTTCTTCTGCAGCCTTTTTGTAATACAAAGGCTCCAAACGCTCTGTCATATAAACTTGGAGAGAATCACGCAATTTAAACAACATATCAGCCTCCTTACTACCCACTGCCATCAGGCGAATATCATAAGCAGATTGACCTTTATAAGTGGTCTTTTCAGTGGTGAAAGTGGCATAGCCCACTTTCTTCCAAATAATGCCCCAGTCGAAATAAAGGTCATATCTCACGCTTTCACCAGCCTGAAAAGCCTGGTTCTCAACATCGCACTGTGCCTGCATCTGAATAGGGAACAATGCCATCATTATCAGAATAGTAGCAAAAAACTTCTTCATCATCTTCTGTTGGTATTTCTGTTGTTATTAGTATTCCTGTTATTATTTCTATTATTATTATTGTTCCTATCACGTGTCCTATCCTTCTTTTGTTCAGGCTTCTGCTTCTTGATTTCTTCCGGCTTCTGACAATCCAACGTGAGCTCGTTAAGATCCCAATCTTGTAACACATCAAAATTAGCCTTAAACTCAATCATACGTTTGTAATAGAACACCTCCTCAGGTTGCAACTGTTCTTCATAGTTTCCTGTATCCCACTTGCCATTGCGATTTCTATCTCTTACCAGTCGGGCAGCATATTTGCCAGGATCCAGGTAATAGAAATCGGCTCGTCCGTTCTCTACGTCCACCGTTCTCACCACCACGTCCTTTGTATCCAGTAACTCCACGAAATCACCCTCCTGAGCCCCTGTGATGTTGAAGAACACTTGGCCATAAGAATCCAGCGTTTTTGCCTTAAACTCCTTCTTTTGTTTATCTATAAAACGCCCATAGATGCCTGTTACTGCGGCACTATCTACTTCAAACGAGTAATTTTCCCCTGGTTTCCAGTCGGCATAGATGTTATAAATCTTGATGTCCAGCGTGTCATGTTGTAATTCAAAAGGTATGTCATTCCACAATGTATCCACCTTTTGTTTCAAGTGGAAAGCAGCAGAATCGAGGCTTGCCACAGGCTCAGGGAAGGTTAACATAAGATAATCGTAAACATCTATGCTGGAGGGCGCATAGATATCCACCGTCAAGAATTCAATCTTGGGCTTCACCTCAAGGGTATCACCCCTTTCTCGACGCCTTTGCTCTTCCTTCTCCTTGGCCTCCTTCTCCTTTTGCAGTTCTTTCTCGCTCTTTGGTTTCTCCTTTGAAGCCAAGCGCAAAGTATCTGTACGAGGAACCAACTGATGGAGTGTATCTGTATATAAATAGGAAACTTCCATCTCCAAGGTGTCGAGTTGATAAATCAGTGAATCCTTGATCCAATATTTCAAAGTGTCAATACGCTCCGTCTGTTTGTCGATCACAAAAGCATCAGTCTCGTCGAAGTTCAAACCTCTTATCGTAGGGAATGTATCTGCTGGTGCCGTAAAGAACAAAGTGAAATCCTTCTTGGTAGTACGCTCGGACTTAGCCAATCGCTGATCTTTCTTAAGGTTGACAAAAGCTCTCAATATCAAATCATCAGGAAGATAATGTGTATATTGACGCTCCACAATGGTGTCAATCACCAACGAGTCAATCCACGTTGTATCTTGGCGCATGCGGGGCTCAAAAGATGGAATCACAAGTGAATCACGGAAAGCAACCGTTTCTGTTGATTGGGAATAATAATAATTCTGATCTGTCTCTGACAAAGCAAAGATATGATATTCACCGGGAGCGATACCCTTGATGGTGAACTTTCCACGACTATCAGTACGACCTACACGGTCAAATGGCTTGGACTTGAAAGCAGAGTCTGCCAAATCCATATGTAGCCCCACCATCATGCCCTTAATAGGTTCCAGGTCGCGTGCATTCAACACGGTTCCTGATACCTCCATGGAATCAAGGCGATCACCTGTAGAGAAAGTATAGACAAAATTTTCCAAAGGGTTACTCTCATTGTTGTCTTGGATAGCATCGCCAAAGTCAATGGTATAAGTGGTGTTGGGGATGAGTGTATCCTGCAAGTCTATCAGCACCTTCTTGCCACTAGCTCGCACATTTGCCTGTTGCACTTGAGGTGGAGAAATCACAATCTTCTCCTGTGGCTTGTCCAACTTCAGGTATTCATCAAACTCAATGGTGATACGTTTTCGGGATGCATTCAACTCACCAGGGGCAGGATTGCCTTTTAAAAACTTGGGAGGTGTCTCGTCGTAATCGCCTCCGCCCAATGTACCTACACTAGCGCATGAATAAAGAAAAGCTGCCACAGCCACCAGAGGTAGAGTGCCACGCTTTAATAACTTAACGCCATATTTGCCATTAAAATAAAACATGGTGCAAAAATAAAGCTTATCCGTCAAAAATCATACTTAAAAAGTGAAAATAATGCAAAAATAAGAATAAAGGCATTGTACCATGGGAGAAAAGCAGTATCTTTGCAACTTGCGAAATTAATGCGAAGAAAAAATATAATTCAAAATAGTTTATAATTTATGAAGAGTAAATTGATTTTATTGGCTGCCAGCTTTATGGTTTTGCTGAGCAGTTGTGGGGGTGGAGGCAGTGCCCAAACAGGTGCCAATGCACCCAAAATCACTGTAGCTACAATGAGCACTACAACCTCACACCTTACTAACTCTTATCCTGCCACCATCAGAGGTAAGCAGGATGTTGACATCCGCCCCATGGTCAGCGGTTTCATTACACGCCTGCATGTGGATGAAGGTTCAATGGTTAGACGTGGACAAGTGTTGTTCACCATTGACCAAACTCAGTACATTGCCGCTGTAAACCAAGCTAAGGCTGCTGTAGAGAGCGCCAAGGCAACAGTGGCCACTCAACAACTGACTTTCGAGAATCGCAAGAGATTGAACGAAAAGAACATCACCAGCGACTACGACTTGCAGATGACAGAGAACCAATTAGCAAGTGCCAAAGCCGGCTTGGCCCAGGCAGAAGCAGCATTGGCTAACGCTCAGAAGAACCTGCAATACACCACGGTAACTAGTCCTACGGATGGTGTAGTAGGGCAGATCCCTTACCGCTTGGGCAGTTTGGTAAGTCCATCTTCCCAGCAGCCTTTGACAACCGTAAGCGACCTGAGTGACATGTATGCTTACTTCAGCATGACAGAGCGTGAGCTATTGCAGATGACTGAAAGCAATGGTGCCGATGACATTCTGAAGAGTTTCCCTGAGGTACGCCTGCAACTCATCGATGGTTCGATGTATGGTGAGACGGGGCATGTGGAGACCATCAGTGGCGATATCGATATGACCACCGGTTCTGTAAACCTCCGCGCGCTCTTCCCTAACCCCAAAAAGGTATTACGTAGAGGTTCTACCGTGAATGTGGTATTCCCCAATAACTTGGAGAATATCATTTTGGTGCCTCAGAGTGCTACTTTCGAAGTACAGGACAAGCGTTTCGTATATGTATTGCAATCCGACAATACAGTAAAGACCATAGAAATAACCTGTCATCCTGTGACTGACGGTAAGAACTTCGTAGTATTGTCAGGCTTGAAAGCTGGCGACAAGATTGCTATAGAGGGTATCCAAACCCTGCATGACGGTGCTTTAATCAATCCTATCACCTCTGCTGAAAAAGAAGAAATCTACCAGCAGAATTTAAAGGACCAGAAAGAAGGCAACATGCAGAGTGCAATGCAATAACATTGAGCATTGAGCATTGAACATTGAACATTAATAAATACTAATAATTAATGAATTTAGATAGATTTATCAATAGGCCGGTACTCAGTACAGTGATCTCTATCGTAATCGTGATATTGGGTTTCATTGGACTCTCTCAGTTGCCAATCACCCAGTACCCGAACATCGCACCGCCTACCATCATGGTATATACCACCTATCCTGGTGCTAATGCCCAGACGGTGTTGAATGCAGTGGTGGCTCCATTGGAGAACCAGATTAACGGTGTGGAGAACATGATGTACATGAGTTCATCCGCTTCCAACAGCGGTACGGCATCAATCACGATTACTTTCAAGCAAGGTACCGATCCTGATATGGCAGCCATCCACGTACAGAACCGTGTGTCAATGGCGCAGGGTTTGATGCCTGCAGAAGTAACGCGTGTGGGTATCATGACCATGAAGCGTCAGACCTCCATGCTGCTGATTTTCTCACTCTATGATGAGAGTGACACCCATACTACAGAGTTCATAGAGAACTACGCCTCCATTAACATTTTGCCTGAGATACAGCGTATTAAAGGTGTAGGTGATACCCAAGTAATGGGTGTGGATTACTCTATGCGTATTTGGCTGAAGCCTGAAATCATGGCTCAGTATGGCTTGATGCCAACTGACATCTCTAATGCGTTGGCAGAGCAGAACGTAGAAGCTGCACCTGGCCAGTTTGGTCAGCAAGGCAACCAGACCTACCAATACACCATTCGATACAAAGGGCGTTTGCAGACACCTGAAGAATTTGAAGATATTGTGCTGAAATCGCTCGACGATGGGAGTTTGCTGCGCATTAAAGATGTGGCAAAAGTAGAGCTTGGCCGTACTTCCTACTCATTCTTCAACCGTGTAAATGGACACAAAGCCGTGACAGCCATTGCCATGCAGTTACCTGGCTCTAATGCTACAGAAGCAGTAGAGGGTATTGAAAATGCATTGGCAGCTTATGAAGGTCGTTTGCCTGCTGGCTTGAAGATCAACATCGCACAGAGTGTGAACGAATTCTTGTTCGCTTCTATCTACGAAGTTATCAAAACCTTGATTGAGGCGTTTATCCTGGTGTTCATTGTAGTGTATATCTTCTTGCAAGATTTCCGTTCGACGTTGATTCCTGCTATCGCCATTCCTGTGGCATTGATTGGTACCTTCTTCCTCTTGTATGTCATCGGCTTCAGTTTGAACCTGCTGACACTTTCGGCGTTGGTGCTCGCCATCGCAATTGTGGTGGATGATGCGATTGTGGTGGTGGAAGGTGTACACGCCAAGCTCGATCAAGGCTATACTTCTGCCAAGCAGGCAAGTATTGATGCCATGCGTGAGTTGGCAAGCGCCATCCTGTCCATCACCTTAGTCATGATGTCAGTGTTCATCCCCGTGAGCTTCATGAGCGGTACAGCAGGTGCTTTCTACCAGCAGTTTGGTTTGACCATGGCCATAGCCATCGGTTTCTCGGCTATCAACGCTTTGACCCTGAGTCCTGCACTTTGTGCCATCTTCTTGAAGCCTCACAAGAAAGAGGAAGAAGAGAAGAAAGAGCCCAGTCGTGTGGAGAAATTTCATCGTGGCTTCAACCGCTGGTATGACAATCAGTTGGAGAAATACAAGAAGCATGTGGCTTACTTCATTGAGCACAAGAAACTCTCTTTGGGTGTGGTAGCCGCTTCTGTCATTGCATTGGTGCTGCTGATGCAGACCACCCCATCTGGTATGGTACCTAATGAGGATACAGGTACCATCATGGGTACTGTGACCCTGCCTGCAGGTACCTCACAGGAGCGTTCTATCGAAATCATGCTCCGTGTGGATAGCCTCATTGCTGCCGAGCCAGCCGTTCAGAGCCGAACAATGATCTCAGGTTTCAGTATGACTGGTGGTAGTGGCCCTTCATACGGTACGTTCATCGTCAAACTGAAAGACTTTGAAGAACGTAGTCTGATGCAGAACTCACAGATTGTATTCATTACTTTATACATGCGCGCACAAAAGATTATCCCAGAGGCACAGGTGCTATTCTTCCAGCCACCTATGATTCAAGGTTATTCTATGTCGAGTGATATCCAACTCTATATGCAGGACAAGACCGGTGGTACACTTGATAACTTCTTCCAGGTAGTGAATGAGTATGACGCGGCTTTGGAGGCACGTCCTGAAATTAACTCAGCACGTACCACATTCAGTCCAAGCTTCCCGCAATATGAAATGGATATCGATGCAGCAGCATGTAAACGTGCCGGCATCAGTCCTTCTGCTATCCTGACGGCTATGCAGGGCTATTATGGTGGCTTGTACGCCTCTAACTTCAACCGTTTCGGCCGTATGTATCGTGTTATGGTACAGGCTGATCCTGAAGCTACCAAAGATTTGGAGTCATTGAAGAATATCAAAATCAAGAACAATGCAGGCGAAATGGCACCTATCACACAGTTCTTCAGCATGAAGAAGATTTATGGTCCTGATGTGATTAACCGTTTCAACATGTACACCGCTATGACCGTTATGGTTTCTCCAGCTGCAGGCTATACCTCTGGCCAAGCACTGACCGCCATTTCCGAGGTGGCAGAGACCCTACCTCCAGGTTTCGGTTATGAGTTAGGTGGTTTGGCACGTGAGGAAGCTGAGACCAGCGGTAGCACCACTGCCCTGATTTTCTTACTCTGCTTCGTATTCGTATATCTGTTGTTGAGTGCCCAGTATGAGAGCTACATCCTACCTTTGGCAGTGTTGCTGTCTGTACCATTCGGTTTGATGGGTAGCTTTATCTTTGTGAACATCATGAGTGCCATCGGTTCGTTCTCTATTTTGCAGATGATCATGGGCTCTATGTCAAACGATATCTATATGCAGATTGCGTTGATCATGTTGATGGGTCTGTTGGCTAAGAACGCCATCCTGATTGTAGAGTTCGCACTTGACCGTCGCAAACAGGGCATGAGTTTAACAAAGGCAGCCATCTTAGGTGCCGCAGCCCGTCTGCGTCCTATCTTGATGACCTCTCTTGCCATGATTGTAGGTCTATTGCCTTTGATGTTCGCCTTTGGCGTAGGTGCTCATGGTAACCGTACTTTGGGTACAGCAGCTATCGGTGGTATGTTAATCGGTATGATATTGCAGATTTTCTTCGTACCGATGTTGTTTGTGGTATTCCAGCACTTGCAGGAGAAGGTGAAGCCAATCGAGTGGTCAGATATCGACAACTCTGACGCTACTCCAGAGATTGCACAATATACTAAATAAGAACTATCTATGAAGAAAAGTATTATTATATGTATGGTAGGCGCGGCAGTTCTGATGAGCAGCTGCCGCATCTACAAGTCTTATGAAAGGCCAGATGACTTGGTAACAGACGGCTTGTATCGTGACCCTGTTTCAGCTACCGATACACTCAACGCTGTGGCTGGTCCCACCTTTGGTGATGTACCATGGAGGGAAGTCTTCACCGACAGTCAGTTGCAGGCCCTCATCGAGCAGGCATTAGAGAATAATGCCGACATACGCAGTGCTCAGCTCACTATTGAGCAAGCGCAAGCTGCCTTGATGTCTGCCCGTTTAGCTTATCTGCCCAGTTTGGCATTCAACCCGCAAGGTACCTACAACCACGCTATGAGTACTGATGTATGGACCTACTCTGTTCCTGTTGCTGCTTCTTGGCAGGTGGACCTCTTCGGTCAGTTGCTGAACCCTAATCGCAAGGCAAAGGTAACCTATGAGCAAGCTCAGTACTACGAACAGGCTGTAAAAGCTAACATCATAGCCGCTGTGGCTAATATGTACTACACCTTGCTGATGCTTGACCGCCAGCTGGAAATCAGTACTGAAACAGCTGGTTTGATGCAGCGCACAGTAGAAACCATGGAGGCAATGTTTGAAGCAGGCTTGGCCAACAGCGCTGCTGTAGAGCAGAGTCGTACCAATTATTCTCAAGTGGTAGCTTCTCTCTCAAGCATCAAGCAGACCATCCGTGAAACGGAAAACTCCCTATGCCTGATACTGAATGTACCTGGTCAGGAGATTCCTCGCACCACATTCGACTCCCAGCAGTTGCCCACTAACTTTGAGACGGGTGTTCCTGTGCAAATGCTCTCCAACCGTCCTGATGTAAAGGCTGCAGAGATGTCATTGGCAGCTTGCTACTACGACACCAACAGTGCACGTGCCGCATTCTATCCTCAGCTAACCATCTCGGGTCAAGAGGCTTGGACTAACAACTTAGGACAAGTTGTCA
Source organism: Bacteroidaceae bacterium (assembly GCA_017534535.1). GTDB lineage: Bacteria > Bacteroidota > Bacteroidia > Bacteroidales > Bacteroidaceae > Bacteroides. The sequence continues at coordinate 84,839 of JAFXVZ010000024.1, forward strand.
ATCCTGGCAAGTTTATGACCACCTTGATGGCAGGCATCACCCAACCCCTGTTTGCAAGAGGTAAACTGATAGCTGGTCTCAAGGCTGCTAAGGCCAATGAAGAAAAGGCTAAGTTAACCTTCCAAACCACTTTGTTGAAGGCTGGTAATGAGGTGAGCAATGCTCTCTACAAGTACCAGATGAATACCGAGAAATCGGAGTCTCGCAAAGTACAAGTTGCATCTGCCAAGAAGGCTTCAGAAGATACTGCCGACCTATTCCAGTTGGGTACTTCTTCTTACTTGGAGGTACTGAGTGCCCAGTCGTCATACCTGAGTGCACAATTGGCTGAGGTAACCGATACATATGACCGCATGCAGGCTGTGATTAGCCTTTACACAGCACTGGGGGGTGGCAAGAATTGACAATTGACTGATTGACCATTAAAATAATAATATCATGATTAGTGAATTAGCATATATAGGAAAAGGTGCGAAGTTGGGCAAGAACGTAACCGTGGAGCCTTTCGCATACATAGCCGACGATGTAGTCATTGGCGACGATTGCTATATCTACGCACACGCCACTTTGTTGGATGGTACCCGATTGGGCAACCGCAACAAGGTGCACCAGGGAGCCGTTATTGGTACAGAGCCTCAAGACTTAAAGTACAAGGGTGATAAGACGGAAGTCATTATAGGAGATGACAACGATATCCGTGAAAACGTGGTGATTGCCCGTGCGACCAACACCGGGCACGCTACCCGCATCGGCAACAACTGCCATTTGATGGATGGTGTGCACATCTGCCACGGAGCCGAGTTGAAAGACTTTGTAATGGTGGGATTGAAATCCATTATTGGCGGTAATGTAAAGATTGAAAGCTACAATGTACTCAGCAATGCAGTCATTCTGTATGAAGATGTACATATTGGCAACTGGACACTCATCCTTTCGGGTACTCGCCTACGTAAGGATGTACCTCCATACATTATGGTAAAGGGTAACCCTGCTGCTTATCACGGCGTGAATTCCGTGATTCTACAGAAAAACACCTTCCAACCTATGGATGAGAAGACCCTGCGTCATGTCATGAATGCCTACCTGATTCTCTACCATTCCAACATTAGTCCGCAGGATGCAGCCATCCGCATCAAGAGCGAGATTGAGAGTTGCCCAGAAGTGGAGAACATCATCAACTTCATTACCCAATCGAAGCTGATTGTCTGATAAAAAGAAATCCCCGCCCAAATGGACGGGGATTCATTTTTGAAACAATTCCTTATTAATTATTCGTAGTCATTACCTCATCCATAATCATATCGAAGCAGAGTAAAGAGTAACCCAATACGGTTCCATTACCATCCTTGCCATAACCGCTCTGGTAAGGCACATACACTATCCAGCGTTCACCTTCACGCATATACTGCAAGGCTGTTTTCCATCCTGTGATAACACTGTAAACCCCAAACTGGGTCGAGGTATTGAACTGGTCAGGCTTCTTCTGATTACCATCCAGCGTACCTTTGTCGATGCCGGTATAACCCTTGAAGTTACCATCAAAGCGGGAGCCTGTGATATAGGTGCCATAATAGAACATCTTCACATCGTCAGTATAATAAGGACGCCTGCCCGCCTTATTGCTCGTCAGCTTCTTCACATAGACATACTGGTTAAGCTTGTTGGTGCTTGCCGTTGTCTCGATGGCATAGAGCGTACCCACCTGCATGGCATCAGCATCTGATTCCGTAACCACCACCCTGCCAGACGTCAAATCGCTCAGCGAGTCGGCATAAGCGATATTACGCTCCTTCCAGTTGTCGAACTCGCCAACCTCCTTTACCTCCGAACAACCAACAGCAGCTGCTGCCATAACCAACAGCAACACACTGAGTAATGAATTATGAAAAATAAATCGTTTCATCATTAATAGTCAATTGTCAATATTATTGCAGCTTCTTCAGCAAGCTTGTAATGCTAACACGATCAGCAATAATGCTATTCAGCTCACTGATAGCCACACGTTCCTGCTGCATGGTATCACGGTTACGCAAAGTAACGCAATTATCGTTCAGCGTATCGTGATCAACGGTTACGCAGTAAGGAGTACCCACAGCATCCTGACGGCGATAGCGCTTACCGATACTATCCTTCTCATCATAGATGGTATTAAAGTGGAACTTCAGGTCGTTCACAATCTCGCGAGCCTTCTCAGGCAGACCATCCTTCTTCACCAGTGGCAACACAGCCAGCTTCACAGGCGCCAGCGCTGCAGGCAACTTCAGCACCACACGGGTCTCGCCATTCTCCAGCTGCTCCTCGGTATAAGCGGCACTCATCACACTCAGGAACATACGATCAACGCCAATACTGGTCTCAATCACATACGGAGTATAGCTTTCGTTGGTCTCTGGGTCGAAATACTTGATGCTCTTGCCAGAATACTTCTCATGTTGGCTCAAGTCAAAGTTCGTGCGACTGTGAATACCTTCCACTTCCTTGAAACCAAATGGCATCAAGAACTCCACATCTGTAGCAGCATTGGCATAGTGAGCCAATTTCTCATGATCGTGGAAACGATAGTGGTCAGCGCCAAAGCCCAAAGCCTGATGCCACTTCATACGTGTCTCCTTCCACTTGCTGAACCACTCCATTTCAGTGCCAGGACGCACGAAGAACTGCATCTCCATCTGCTCAAACTCCCTCATGCGGAAGATAAATTGACGAGCCACAATCTCGTTACGGAAAGCCTTACCAATCTGAGCTATACCGAAAGGCACCTTCATACGACCAGTCTTCTGTACGTTTAGGTAATTCACGAAGATACCCTGTGCAGTCTCAGGACGCAGATACACCTTCATAGCGCCATCAGCCGTTGAGCCCATCTCGGTAGAGAACATCAAATTGAACTGACGAACCTCTGTCCAGTTCCTGGTACCACTGATAGGGCAAACAATCTCTTCGTCCAAGATAATCTGACGCAACTCGTTCAGATCCATCGCATTCATAGCAGCACTATAGCGGGCATGCAGGGCATCACGCTTCTCCTGCAACTCCAGCACCTTAGGACTGGTAGCACGATACTTCTCCTCGTCAAAGTTCTCCTTGAATCGCTTAGCAGCTTTAGCCACCTCCTTATTTATTTTATCATCGTATTTTGCAATCTCATCCTCTATCAGCACATCTGCGCGATAACGTTTCTTGGAGTCACGGTTGTCAATCAATGGGTCATTAAACGCATCCACATGTCCACTGGCCTTCCAGATAGTGGGGTGCATGAAGATAGCCGAGTCTATACCTACGATATTGTCATGCAGCAGCACCATGCTCTGCCACCAGTACTGCTTAATGTTGTTTTTCAGTTCCACACCATTCTGGCCATAGTCATACACTGCAGCCAAACCGTCATAAATATCACTACTGGGAAACACGAAACCATACTCCTTGCAGTGCGCAACAATCTTTTTGAAAACATCTTCTTGTGCCATATTCAACAATTTTTTTACACTTAATTCATAAAATTGCCACAAAGATACTGCTTTCCGTTTAAATAATTCTATAAAATTCTGTATATTTGCACAAATTTAGGACTATTTTATGAGTAAAGACACTGACAAGCCCATGGATGACTTCGCTGCAGACGAAGCTACAGGGCATTCTGACTATAAACCAACCGACACACACGATGCCAATGCGAAGCATCAGTTGAGTGGTATGTACGAGAACTGGTTCCTGGATTATGCCTCCTATGTAATCCTTGAGCGTGCCGTTCCCCATATCATCGACGGCCTCAAGCCTGTACAGCGACGCATCCTCCACACCATGTGGCGCATGGAAGACGGACGCTATAATAAGGTGGCAGGCATCGTGGGCGAGACCATGAAATTTCACCCCCATGGCGATGCCTCCATTGGCGATGCCCTGGTGCAGTTAGGACAAAAGGAAATGCTGATAGATACCCAGGGTAACTGGGGCAACATACTCACTGGCGACGGAGCTGCAGCACCTCGATACATTGAGGCACGCCTGACCAACTTCGCCAAGGAAGTGGTGTTTAATCCCAAGACCACCGAGTGGCAATTTTCTTACGATGGACGTAACGAAGAACCCGTAAACCTGCCCGTGAAATTCCCCTTGCTGCTGGCACAGGGTGTGGAAGGCATTGCCGTAGGTCTATCATCTAAGATTCTGCCCCACAACTTCAACGAGATTTGCGATGCTGCCGTAAGTTACCTGCATGGCGAGGACTTCAAGCTCTATCCCGACTTCCAGACGGGTGGTGCCATTGAGGTGTCTAAATACAATGATGGCGAACGAGGTGGCAGTGTGCGAGTGCGTGCCAAGATAGAGAAGGTGGATAACCACACCCTCGCCATCCGCGAACTGCCTTACGGACGTACGGTAGCTAATGTGTGCGACTCTATCGTGAAGGCAAACGACAAGGGCAAGATCAAGGTAAAACAAGTGGAAGACCTTACCTCTGCCAACGTAGAGATATTGGTTCACCTGCAGAGTGGTGTATCTTCAGACAAGACCATCGACGCTCTCTATGCCTTTACCGATTGCGAAATAAACATCTCTCCCAACTGCTGTGTCATCGACGAGCGTAAACCTCAATTCCTCACTGTTAGCGATGTGCTGCGACGCTCGGTGGACAACACCAAGGAGTTGCTGAAAAGGGAATTGGAAATCAAGAAAGGAGAGATACTGGAGCAGCTGCACTTTGCGTCTTTAGAGAAAATCTTCATCGAGGAGCGCATCTATAAAGACCGTGAGTTTGAAGAGGCAAAGAGTGTTGATGCCGCTTGTGAGCACATTGATGAACGCCTCACTCCTTATTATCCTTATATGATTCGTGAGGTCACCAAAGAGGATATTCTCAAGCTGCTGGAAATCAAAATGGGACGTATCCTGAAGTTCAACTCCGACAAGGCAGAGGAGGCCATCCTGCAGATGAAGGCCGACATTGAGGAAATAGATAAGCTGTTGGCTAACCTGATTGAATATACTGCCGATTGGTTCCGCAAGCTGAAGAAGAAGTATGGCAAGCAGTATCCGCGCCGCACTGAAGTTCGTAGCTTCGATGTCATTGACTCAGCCCGTGTGATTGAGGCTACCGAGAAGCTGTATGTGAACCGTGAAGAAGGCTTCATCGGTTATGGCTCACAAATGAAGAAGGACGAATTTGTGTGCAACTGCTCGAACCTCGACGATGTCATCGTGTTCTTCCGCGATGGCCGTTATGTGGTGACATCAGTGGCAGATAAGAAGTTCATTGGCAAGGATATCTACTACATCGCCATCTTCAACAAGAATGACAAGCGTACTATCTATAATGTGGTGTATCGTGACGGCAAGGACGGTTGGAACTATATCAAGCGATTTGCCGTGACAGCGGTGGTGCACGACCGTGAATATACCGTGACACAGGGCAAGGATGGTTCTCGTATGCTATACTTTACTGCCAATCCCAATGGCGAGGCGGAAATTATCAAGGTAACGCTGAAGCCTAACCAACGTGTGAAGAACCTTATATTGGACCAGGATTTCAGCCAGATTCTCATCAAGGGTCGTCAGGCTATGGGTAACATCCTGACCAAATTCCCTATCCACCGCATCACGCTTAAGGCGCATGGCGGCTCCACCTTAGGTGGGCGTGAGGTGTGGTTCGACGAGGATGTGCGTCGTCTGAACTACGATGGACACGGACGCAGCCTGGGTGAGTTCCAGAACGACGAGCTGATTTTGGTGGTACTTAAGAATGGAGATTTCTATACTACTGATTTCGACACGAATAACCATTATGATGACGGTATCTTAGTCATGGAGAAATTCGACCCACATAAGGTATGGACAGCAGTGCTTTACGATGAGTCACAGAAGGGCTATCCTTACGTGAAACGCTTCAGCTTCGAGGCTACAAACCGCAAGCAGAACTATCTGGGCGAGAATCCAGCTAACAAGCTACTGCTGCTTACCGACCAATACTATGCCCGCTTCGAGGTAACCTTTGGCGGTGGCGATGCCTTCCGTGGTAAGATAGAAGTGGATGCTGACGAGTTCATTGCCATCAAGGGCTATAAGGCGAAAGGTAAACGCCTCACCACGTTTGAAATAAAAAAGGTGAAGGAGCTAGAACCCACACGCTTCCCTGAACCTCCTGTAGAGGCTCCCACTTCTGAACAGCCCGAGGTAATTGACCCCGATGCCGGCAAGAGCAATAGCGACATCCTGGATGAACTGACAGGGCAAATGAAACTTTTTAACGATTGACGATTAAACAACACATATTACTTATCGTCTTTCTGCTAACATGTTTAGCAGCAAAAGCACAAGAAAGCCAAGGTACCACACCGGATGGCTCAATCGTCAGTCGTCAATCATCAACGATCAACCCTATCTACATCAGGGCAACTTCTATCGGTCTCGGCATTACCACGCTGCAAGACACCTACCTCTCCCCTGAGACTTACAAAGGTTGGGAGGCCCGTTTCTCACGCGAGACCTTCCATCAAACCAAACTTATACAGGGCAAGATCTGGCAGCAAACCTACTTCCAGGGTAACTTCGGCTATACAGACAACCGCGTGGAGAACAACAAGACCGCCACAGCCCTTGCCAACTGGAACTACGGCTGGTACTATCGGCAACCCCTTAACCGTAAGTTTGACGTATGGGTGGGTGCTGTTGCCGACCTCAACGGTGGCTTTACCTATAACATGCGTAATGGCAACAACCCCGTTTCACTCAGGGCCCACGTTTCCATCGATGCCTCCATCATCGCCTTGTGGAACCTTGAGCTGAATCACCGTCCCCTGCTATTGCGCTACCAGGCCAATCTCCCGTTAATAGGCTTGATGTTCATGCCCCACTACGGACAGTCTTATTACGAGATTTTCTCTGTTGGTGAACGTGGAGGCACCATCAGGTGCACCACCCCGTTCAGCAGTCCTTCACTGAGGCAGATGCTTTCTGCAGATTATCCTATAGGCAAGCTCACACTGCGTTTTACCTATGTCTGGGATGCCCAACAGGCAAATCTCAATCGTATTAAGTCACACATCTACAGCCACATCTTCATGCTGGGTGTAGTCAAACGCTTTCAAATGCTATGAAACGCCTTGCCTACATATTATCCTTGTTGGCAGTGCTCCTTACCAGCTGTGTGCATGAAGACAACCACACCAATACCCCCATGGGCAACTTTGAGGCACTATGGACCATCATTGACGAGCATTATTGCTTCCTGGACTATAAGCAGGTGGATTGGGCAGGCGTACGTCAACGCTACATGCCTTACATCACCAAAGACCTCAACAACGACAAGCTATTCCAAATACTTGGCAACATGCTGGCAGAGCTGAAAGACGGACATGTGAACCTCTACGCCTACCACAACACCGCCCGCTACTGGAACTGGTTTGAGGACTATCCCCGCAACTACAACGAAGAACTGATAGAGAAATACTTAGGTCACGATTACCGTGTAAGTGGAGGGCTGCGTTACACCATCTTCCCTGACAATATCGGATATGTCTCTTACACCAGCTTCTCGTCTGCCGTAGGAAATAATGCCCTCAATGAGATGTTCCGCTATCTCGATATCTGCAACGGCCTTATCATCGATGTACGCAACAACGGAGGTGGGGAACTGACCAACGCCAGTCGCCTGGCAGGTCGTTTCACCAATGAGAAGACATTGGTGGGATATCTGTGCCACAAGACCGGTAAAGGCCACAGCGATTTTTCTGAACCTGTACCTATGTACATTGACCCATCTGACGGCATCAGATGGCAAAAGCCCGTGGTGGTGCTGACAAACCGCCATAGCTATAGTGCCACCAACGACTTTGTGAACTCCATGCGCTACTGCCCTCTTGTCACCCTCATGGGCGACAAGACAGGCGGAGGTTCAGGCATGCCTTTCAGCTCTGAGCTACCCAACGGCTGGGGAGTGCGTTTCAGCGCCTGCCCCTCCTATGATGCCGATATGCAACAGATAGAATTTGGCATTGAGCCAGACATCGCCGTGGGGCTTTTAGCCGACGACCAAGCACTGGGCATAGACACCATCATCGAAACTGCGCGTGCCTTTTTGAATAAAAAACCTTGAGAAATTTGCAAATCACCTCAATTAGCTTTAAATTTGCACCGTAATTGCTACGAAATGCGGGTATGGCGTAATTGGCAGCCGCGCCAGACTTAGGATCTGGTGGAGAAATCCGTGAAGGTTCGAGTCCTTTTACCCGCACAAAAAGCTCCTAGCTTAGGAGCTTTTTTATGGTTACCTTTCTTATTATCCTTAGATGGTTCCAACTCCTGCTTCGCCGCAAGACCAATCAATCTTTTCGTTGAATGCCTCTATGGCTGCACTTACTCACTTACTCACTTACTCAGTTACTCAGTTACTCACTTCGGACATTTAGGTTTTTGAATGTGATGGTACAAGGATAGCACAGGTACAGGTGTTATTTTTATATCTATATATTATATATATTATAATATAA
>JAFXVZ010000025.1 GCA_017534535.1 Bacteroidaceae bacterium
AGCAACAAGAACAACAACAAGAGCAACAGCAAAACGAGAACCAAATGTCAAAGGAGAATGCTGAACAACTCTTGCGAGCTGCCATGCAGGATGAGAAGGATGTGCAAGATAAGGTGAAAAAGCAGCAAGTACTGAAAGGTAGAAAGCTGGAAAAGGATTGGTAAAGATAGGTTAGGAATTATGAAAAAGACATTATATACTTGGTTCATATTGAATCTGTTGCTTATAGCTCAGGTAGCAGCAGACAATGTCACCATCTCCGCCAATGCCCCTGATGCAGTGGCTCTGGGCGACCAGTTTAGGTTGTCGTTTACCATTAACACTCAGAATGTGCGTGATTTCAGGGTAGGGGATATCAAGGGGTTCGAAGTACTGATGGGACCCAGTCGTTCACAGCAGAGTAGCGTGCAAATGATCAATGGTAAGACCACTTCTACTAGCAGCATCACCTTCACATATATCCTGATGGCGAACAACGAGGGTACGTTTACTATCCCTACCGCTACGGCGATGGCAGATGGCAAGGAGGTGGCATCGACACCCATCAAAGTGAAGGTGTTGCCTAAAGACGAGGCCAACGGAGTGGGAGGAGGTTCCACAGGTGGCATCAATGATGCCACCGGAAATCGTGGCAACAATGGCAATATCAATGCCAACGACCTCTTCATTACTAGCACTACCAGTAAGACCACCGTTTATGAACAGGAGGCTATCTTGCTGACATACAAGATTTATACTGCCGTTGACCTACGTGGCTTCGACAATGTGAAGCTGCCTGATTTCAAGGGATTCCAGTCTCAGGAGGTGGAATTGCCTAACGAACGTCGATGGGAACTGGAGCATTACCGAGGTCGTAATTATCGCACGACGGTCTATCGTCAGTTCGTTTTGTTCCCTCAGCAAACTGGGCAATTGGAGATTGAGTCTGCACGCTTCGACGCTTCTGTGGCAAGGGCTACTGAGGCTATTGATCCTTTCGATGCTTTCTTCAACCGTGGCTCTACATATGTAGAAGTAAAAAAAACACTTACCACGCCTAAAATTCTGGTAACTGTCAATTCTTTACCTGGCGGCAAGCCTGAAGGGTTTACAGGCGGAGTGGGGGATTTCAACATTTCCTCCACCCTCAGCAGCAACCACGTGAAGGCAAACGAAGCCGTGACACTGAAACTAAATATCTCTGGCGTGGGTAACCTGAAACTCATCTCTACTCCTGAGGTAAAATTTCCCGATGATTTTGAAATTTATGACCCCAAGGTAGATAACCAGTTCAAGCTCACGAGCGTGGGTATGTCCGGTAATCAAACCATTGAATATCTGCTTATCCCTCGCAACGCAGGAAATTATAAGATTCCTGCTGTAAAGTTCAGCTATTTCGACACCAAGTCACAGAGTTACAAGACACTCACTACAGATGCATACGAGTTGCAGGTGGATAAGGGCGAAGGTACACCATCGCAAACCGTGGCCAATTATAATAATAAGGAGGATTTACGCATCCTCAATGAGGATATCCGCTTTATCAAGCAGAACAATGTTAAGTTGCGTACTCGTGGTAATTACTTTTTCAATTCCTTGAGCTACTGGCTATTCTATATCATCCCATTGTTGGTATTCTTGGCATTCTTTTTCATCTACAGACACCAGATTTCCGAGAATGCGAACGTCACAAAGATGAAGAACAAGAAGGCGAACAAGGTAGCACAGCGACGCTTGAAGGATGCTGGCAAATTACTGGCCGAGGGCAATGGTGACCAGTTTTACGAGGAAGTGCTCAAGGCACTTTGGGGCTATACCAGCGATAAGCTTAACATCCCTTCTTCTATGTTATCAAAAGACAATATAGAGGACAAGCTACTAGGACGTCAGGTACCGCAGGAGGTCATTAACGAGTTTATTGAAATTCTCAACACTTGCGAGTTTGCACGTTTCGCTCCTGGTGAGGAAAAGAGTCAAAATATGGATAAAGTCTATGCTTCGGCTTTAGACACGATAGGTAGAATGGAGAACACTATTAAACATTGAATTGCTTATGAAACGACACATTATCATATCATTGGCACTGTTTTTTGTCAGCTTTTCCGCTTGGGCGCAATCCATGAAAGCCGAGGCTGACAGCGCCTATATAAATAAGGAGTATGCAAAGGCTATAGAAATCTATGAGTCATTGCTGCAAGAAGGAGAGGCTGGCGAGGTGTACTACAATTTGGGTAACGCCTATTTCAAGCAAGATGAATTGGGTAGGGCGATACTCAACTATGAGCGTGCCCTATTGTTGCAGCCCGGCAATGCTGATATCAGTGCGAATCTAGACATTGCTCGTGCCAAGACCGTAGATAAGGTAAACCCCAATCCTGAGGTGTTTTTCGTGGCATGGACACGTGCTTTAATCAACATGATCACCGTAGATACGTGGGGTTATTGGGGTATCGGTTTTTTCCTGTGCATGCTGGCTTCTTTGGCAGTTTATTTTTTCACCAAGCGTGTACAAGGACGTAAAATTGGCTTCTTTTTTGCCTTTATCTCATTGATTTTATGCATCATTGCCAATCTCTTTGCCTTTGAACAGAAAGATAAGATAGATCATCGTAATGATGCCATTGTGCTGTCGCCCAGCGTAACCGTTAGGAGCACGCCCAGCGACGAAGGCACCAGTTTATTCCTTATCCACGAAGGCCGTAAGGTTAGCATCAAGGACAACAGCATGAAAGACTGGAAAGAAATCACCCTAGAAGATGGTAAAGTAGGCTGGATACCCACGTCTGCAATAGAGATTATTTAAAAAAGTAACCCAATCATGGATTTTTTCGACAATCCCTTTGGTTAAAAACAAAAAACTAATAGAAAGTTTTGGCTGTTACCTATAATTTCAGTAATTTCGCGCAAAATTTTAAAAACAGATATAATAATGAAGACATTGACATTTAATGAACTCCGTAGAATCAAAGACTCACTACCAGACGGCAGCATGCATCGCATTGCTGAAGAATTGGGTATGGACGTCGAGACTGTAAGAAACTTTTTCGGTGCAGACAACTATAAAGAAGGACAAACTGTAGGTATCCATATCGAGCCAGGACCCGATGGTGGCATCGTAGAAATAGACGACACCACGGTGTTTGACAGAGCTCTCCAGATTCTTGAAGAATCTGCGAAATAATGTATAAATAATAATGTCAAACTCTATTATTAAATCGCCTCATCAATATTGAGTAGCAAAATTATTTGATTTAGACGTATAAAACCCCTCTAATATCATTGGCTCCAATATTTGCTTCAATGTAGAAGAGGGATTTTATTATTTGTAGGTTATATTAAACATAATTGCGATTATCCATACAAAACTTATGCATCACAAGCACTATGTAGGTCGTATTTTTTGAAGTAACACCATATCTTGGTAATCTCCACTAACTCGCCACCATTCTTTTAGAAGGCCACAATCCACGAAACCCGCACGATGAAGAAGATTTAAACTTTCGATATTGTTTGCCAAGATGTGTGCGTTGAGCTGTTTAAAGTGCAGGAAGGTGAACACATAGTCGCAGACCAGACTCAGCGCTTCAGAGGCATAACCCTTGCCTCGCTCCTCACGTAACAAAGAGATGCCAATCTCCGCACGGGCATGCATCGGTTCAAAGTCTGTGACATCAATGACACCAATGGGACGGTCAGAAGAAAGTTTGCAGATTACCAACCGAAGTTGGCGATCTGCAAACATATCACTCATTGAGTTGTCGATATAAGCCTGTAACACGGCTTTGGAATAAGGTACCGTGAAATTGGAAATGGACCATAGTGACGGATCGTTCTCCATCTTGTAGAGGAAATCCAAATCCCCAGGTTCCAAGGCACGTAACCTCACCAATTGGCCTACAAAGAACTGACTCGTCATAGCTTAGAAGAACACGGTAGTAATCAGGTATGCCACGATGGTAGAGGTAATCACACTCACCAAACCAGGCATCATGAAGCTATGGTTGAGCAGGTATTTTCCAATAATGGTAGTACCACTTCGGTCGAAGTTCACAGTAGCAATATCTGATGGGTAGTTAGGGATGAAGAAGTATCCATAGACACTAGGCAAAACACCCAACAATACAGGACCAGGAATGCCCAACGAGTATGCCAACGGCAACATAGCTACCACCACGGCACCTTGTGAGTTAATGAGCACAGATACCAGGAAGAACACAAAGGCAATAGACCAGTGGTACTTTGACACGATGTCACCCAGAGCTGCCTGCATCTCAGTCATATAATTGCTAAAGTAAGTATCTGCCAGCCAGGCAATACCATAGATGGCCACCACCGCCACCATACCACTCTGCCATACTGCGCCACCCACAGCACTCTTAGGCTTAGCCTTGCAGAAGATAATCATCAGGGCAGCTGCTGATATCATCACAATCTGAATGACGATGTTCATCTTCAGAGTTTCAGTAGTGCCATCAGCCTTCGCAAAATGAGGCAACATATTAGGGAATACAGCGAAAAACACAATCACACAAAGGGCAGCCAGGAATATATAAACGGCACGTTTGGAATCATTAGAAATCTCCTTGTCGAGGGTTGTAGCCGAACTACCATACATATACTTATACATTTCTGGATCCTGGCATCTCTTCTGGAATTCAGGGTCTTTGTCGAGGTCCTTACCACGACGATAAGAGAAAACAGAAGCCATTATCAAGCCAATGAGGCATGCAGGGATGGTTACCATCAACACTTGAGGGATGGTGACATCAAAGCCATTCTTGGCAGAAATAGTGGTAAACGCCACCACAGCAGCTGCGATAGGCGAACAGGTGATACCCACCTGAGAAGCAACAGATGCCACGCCACAAGGACGTTCAGGACGTATGCCTTTCTTCAGGGCAATGTCGCAGATGATTGGCATCAGGGTATAAACCACATGGCCAGTTCCCACCAACACCGTTAAAAAAAATGTACACAGAGGCGCATAAAACGTTATGCGGTCTGGATGCTTACGCAACATGCGCTCAGCTATCTGTATCAGCCAATCCATACCCCCTGAAGCCTGCATCACGCCGGCACAGGTTACCGCTGCAATAATGATATAGATAACGTCTGTAGGAGGTGTACCTGGTTTTAAACCAAATCCAAAGACCAAGATGGCCAAACCGATACCAGAGATTGCACCCAGTGCAAGACTGCCGTAACGAGAGCCTACATAGAGGGCACCAAGTACGACGAGTAGTTGAATAATCGTTAAAAACATAGTAATGAGATTTAAAGTTTCTGCACAAATTTAGCAAATAATTTGAACATTTGCGCCAAAAGTGAAAAAAACTTTGTTTATTTGCCTTACTTAGTGTATTTTTGCACGGAAATTTTAATTAATAATAATATGTACAGAACTCATACCTGCGGAGAGCTCCGCATTTCAGATGTAAATAAACAAGTGACGCTGGCCGGATGGGTTCAGCGCACACGTAAAATGGGTGGCATGACGTTCGTAGATTTACGCGACCGTTATGGTATCACTCAGTTGGTATTTAACGAAGAGGTAGATGCAGCATTATGCGAAGAAGCTAACAAGCTGGGACGCGAGTACGTAATCCAGATAACAGGCTCTGTGAACGAACGTTTCAACAAGAATAAAAACTTACCTACTGGCGACATTGAAATTATCGTGAGTACCTTGAATGTGTTGAATGCTGCCATGACACCTCCGTTCACCATCGAGGACAACACTGACGGTGGCGATGATATCCGCATGAAATACCGTTACCTTGACTTAAGAAGAACAACCGTTCGCAAGAACCTGGAATTACGTCACAAGATGACCATTGAGGTACGCAACTACTTAGATGACCATGGCTTTATAGAAGTAGAGACACCTATACTGATAGGCTCTACACCAGAGGGTGCTCGCGACTTCGTGGTGCCTTCACGCATGAACCCTGGTCAGTTCTATGCCCTGCCACAGAGTCCACAAACCTTGAAGCAGTTGTTAATGGTAGCTGGTTTCGACCGTTATTTCCAGATTGCCAAATGCTTCCGTGACGAAGATTTGCGTGCCGACCGACAGCCTGAGTTTACACAGATAGATTGTGAGATGTCATTTGTTTCCCAAAACGATGTAATTGAATTGTTTGAGGGTATGGCTAAGCACCTGTTCAAGGCCTTGCGTGGCGTGGATTTGGGCGAGACTCCCTTCCAACGCATGCCATGGTCTGAAGCGATGAAATATTATGGTAGCGATAAACCTGACCTGCGTTTCGGCATGAAATTCGTGGAATTGATGGACATCATGAAGGGACATGGCTTCAGTGTATTTGACAATGCCGCTTACGTAGGTGGTATCTGTGCCGAGGGAGCAGCCTCATTTACCCGCAAACAAATCGATGCCTTAACTGAATATGTGAAACGCCCACAGATTGGAGCCAAGGGTATGGTTTATGCTCGCGTGGATGCTGATGGTAACGTAAAGTCAAGCGTGGATAAGTTCTATTCGCAGGAGGTACTACAACAGATGAAGGAAGCCTTTGGTGCAAAACCTGGTGACCTGATTCTGATTCTGAGTGGCGAAGATGTGATGAAAACACGTAAGCAACTGTGTGAGCTGCGCTTGAAGGTAGCAGACGATCTTGGTTTGCGTGACAAGAATAAGTTTGCTTTGTTGTGGGTAGTTGATTTCCCAATGTTCGAGTGGAGTGACGAGGAGAATCGCTTGATGGCTATGCACCATCCGTTTACACATCCAAAGGATGAAGATATTCCTCTGCTGGACACCAAACCTGAGGATGTACGTGCGGATGCCTACGATATGGTATGCAACGGTATTGAAGTGGGTGGAGGTTCTATCCGTATTCACGACCCAAAATTGCAGGCTAAGATGTTTGAAATCCTTGGTTTTACACCAGAACGCGCACAAGAACAATTTGGCTTCCTGATGAATGCCTTCAAGTTTGGTGCACCACCTCATGGTGGATTGGCATACGGCTTAGATCGCTGGGTAAGCATTTTCGCAGGTCTTGATAGCATTCGAGATTGTATAGCTTTCCCAAAGAACAACAATGGACGTGATGTTATGCTGGATGCTCCATCTGCGATTGAGCAGAAGCAGTTGGACGAACTGAAACTCAATATTATTGAAGATTGATTGACCTCATCTTATTTCGTTGTGACTTTGGCATAGCCTATGCAAACATCTCTCTGCCATCGCTGCTTCGAAAAGTAATAATTGATAATTAAAGGCTGTGAAAAAAAACACAGCCTTTAATTATCAATCGTCTATTATTTACTCATGTTTGAACAAACGGTCTTCCGCTAACTTTTCATACTTCGTACCAGGTCGCCCATAATTCGCATACGGATGGATAGAAATGCCACCACGAGGGGTAAAGAAACCTGTCACCTCGATGTACTTAGGATTCATCAATCGAATCAAGTCTTTCATAATAATGTTCACACAATCTTCATGAAAAGCACCATGGCTACGAAAACTAAACAAATAGAGTTTCAAACTCTTGCTCTCAACCATCTTGATGTCAGGTATATAGCCGATACGGATCTCGGCAAAGTCGGGTTGGCCTGTGATAGGACATAAACTAGTGAACTCAGGACAATTGAACCTTACCCAATAATCGTTCTCAGGATGCTTGTTGTCAAACGCTTCCAGCACCTCAGGGGCATAGTCTTGACGATAAACAGTTTGCTTGCCCAAAGCCTTCAAATTAGCTCTTTTTTCTTCCATATTTACTTTTTTTTGCAAAGATAATGATTTTGTACTATCTTTGTACATGGGATTCAATCTTTTTATGACCTCATGGAAAACCAACAGGCATATTTTAATGTATGGAGACATCGCAAACGACTGAACAAGGTGGTGTTCAGCTATGCTGATTACTTCATTGTGTCACTATTCTTGGAACACGGCAAACTCTCTTATGCCGACCATTGGATAGAGATTGAGCCTGGCACTGTGGTATTTGCAAACCCTGCCCTACCCTCTGCCTGGGAACCTGCAACTAATGAAGCTTCAGAAAAAGGCTATTCCATGATGTTCAACAACGCTTTCATCCGTCAGGGAGAATGGGGATTCCTGCTAAACACTCCCCTACTCGACCTCACCCAACAACAGGCCATCTACCTTAGCCCTGAGGTAGTGGAGACAGTCAAGAAGCTGTTTGAACAACTGATGGAAGTGACAGAAACAGGTGGTGGTATGAAGGATGAACTTACACATAGTTTCATGCACCTTATTATATATGAGGCCATGCGAGGGAAGCAAGATCATCCTTACAAAACTCAGCAAAATGCTGCCCAACGTACTGTGGAATTATTTTTATTGCTGTTAGACAGACAGTTCCCTGTGGATTATCCACAAGAGAAGTTAGAGGTACGCTCAGCCAACGACTATGCTCAACGCCTCTATGTGCATGTAAATCATTTGAATCGTGTGGTGAAACAGGTGACGGGTAAGACAACCACGGACATCATTGCCAGCCGTATGGCTAAAGAGGCTATTCGTCTGTTAAAGGAAACACGACTGAATGTGGCGGAAATTGCCTATGCATTGGGGTTTGAAGAACCAGCCTCCTTTACAGCTTTCTTGAAGCGTAGGACAGGCAAGGGACCGAGGGAAATCAGGACTGTTTGAATCAAACAAGCAATGGTTTGAATGTGACAACTTTTGTATCTGTATAAATAACGAACTTTGTAAAGTGTAATTGTCTATGGAAAAGTCAATGAACGAATTGATTGAAAAACTGCATGAAAATGGCTGTTCTTGCGTGGTAAGTAACCATGAGGTAAGGACTTACTCTAAAAGAGGGGTAGATGATCTCTATAATCTCCTTACCAAAGAGCCATCGTTTTTGGCTGGGGCCGAGGTGGCCGACCGTGTGGTAGGTAAGGCGGTAGCCGCCATGTTGGTGAAAGGAGGTGTCAAGAATGTCTATGCCGACCTTATCAGTTTGTCGGCCTTGACTTTGTTGCGTGATGCTGGCATTAACACGAATTACGACCAACTGGTGACCTACATCAAGAACTATCGCCTCACCGATTGGTGCCCAGTAGAAGCCTTATGCTACAATGAGCAGACGGTGGATGAAATCCTACCGTTAATACAACGGTTTGTAGAAAATAAGGAGCAGTTTTTCAAAACGACATCGCAGCCATAGACAAACGAAAAACTGGAAATCAAAGTTATATTAATACAGATATGAAGAAACAGATTTTATTAGGTGCCTTGCTGACAGGAATTTGTATTTCAGTTCAAGCGCAAAACAGCGACATCTCTAAAGATGTTGAAACTGACGAAGTGGTGGTGACAGGTACTCGCAATAAATCGGATATCCGCCACTTACCCATGACCATTACTACTGTCAACCATTTGAAACTCACGGAAAGTCATCGCCCTTCCGTTCTCCCTACCCTTACCGAACAAGTACCAAATTTGTTTGTTACCTCACGTGGTGTAATGGGTTATGGCGTATCTGGTGGTGCAGCAGGTGGCATTTCTTTGCGTGGTATCAGTGGTAGTAGTGGTCAGCTGATGGTGCTTATTGACGGACATCCTCAATATATGGGTATCTTCGGACATCCTATTGCCGATGTATATCAAAGCTTGATGTCAGAAAAAGTAGAAGTATTAAGAGGTCCTGCCTCCGTACTTTATGGTACTAATGCTATGGGGGGTGTAATAAACATTGTGACACGCAAAATGTTGGAAGATGGTGTAAAGACTGATCTCAGTGTGGGATATGGCTCCTACAATACATTACAGACCGAGGCCACTAATCGTGTGAAAGCAGGCAAGTTCAATAGTGTTTTATCTCTCTCTTACAACCGAACTGATGGTCATCGCAAGAACATGGAATTTGAGCAGTATGGTGGTTATGCTAAGGTTGGTTACGACATTTCCAACAACTGGAAAGCATATGCAGACTTGAATCTGACACACTTCAATGCCACCAACCCAGGAACCATTCAGGCTCCTATTTTGGAGGGTGACCAATGGATTACCCGTGGAGCTGCTTCAGCTGCCATCGAGAACGATTATGGGAAGACATCTGGCTCTTTAAGTCTCTTTATCAACTGGGGACACCACAAAATAAACGATGGCTACACACCAGGTACAGAAAGTGGTCCGCAAAAAGCTTTCTACTTATCTAACGATGCCATGATGGGCTTCTCTTGGTACCAAAGTGTTCAGTTGTTTGAGGGCAATCGTCTGACTGGCGGTATTGACTTCCAGCACATCAAAGGTCATGCATGGAACGAGTCTCGTGCCACCAGAGAGGTAACTAACATCTATGCCGATAAGTCATTGAACGAGATAGCCGGCTATGTGGATTTCCGTCAAGATATAACCTCTTGGTTGACCATTGATGCAGGTTTACGTGTGGATCATCATTCACAGGCAGGCACAGAGTTGATCCCACAAGGAGGATTTTCGTTCCGCTTGCCGAAGGATGCACAAATCAAGGCGATGGTGAGCAAGGGCTTCCGCAATCCCAGCATCCGAGAAATGTATATGTTCCCTCCCCAGAATGCCGACTTGAAGCCTGAGCGATTGATGAACTACGAGCTGTCATTTACCCAGCGCCAACTTGATGGAGCATTGACTTATGGTCTTAATCTATTTTATATAAAAGGTGATAACATGATTCAGACCCAGCGCGTTGATGGTAAGCCTCGCAACCTGAATACGGGTGAAATCGAGAACTGGGGTGTCGAGGGTAATATTGCCTATCGCATCAATGAAAGTTGGAACGTAAATGGAAACTATAGCTATCTTCACATGAAGAATCCTGTGTTGGCAGCTCCTGAAAACAAGTTTTTTGCAGGTGTAAGCTATAGTCACAATCGTTGGAGTTTCAACACAGGCCTCCAGTATATCAACAATCTTTATACGACTATTGGCGACAATCCACAAAAGGAGAATTTCGTGCTTTGGAACGCTGATGTGAACTATAAATTAGCTGATTTCGCCACGTTGTATGTCAAAGGTGAGAATCTATTGGCACAGAAGTACGAAATCAATGCAGGCTTCCCTATGCCCAAAGCAACCTTTATGGGAGGCGTTCATCTGACTTTCTAATTTTACGTATATACTCTTTTTTTGAAGCGTTTTCTGCGTGATGCAGGGAACGCTTTTTTAATATAATGACACAAAAAAAGCGGCCCGGTATAATGAACGCTTCCATTATCTCCGGGCCAATCAACCATTCACGAAGTCAAAATTAGAAATAAATCATAGTTGATTAGGTTTAATCTGGTTTTTGGTATGTTTCTAAAATTTGCTCATCAAAAATTTGTATAATCCAATTACAATTACTAACTTTGCTTTTGTAACTGATGCAAAGTTACAAGTTATTATACTTAGATTTTGTACCATTTGTTACATGGTTTGTTAATAAAATTTAATTATGGATTTGAATGAGCTAAAAAACTCCGATTTCTTCAAAGGATTATCGGAAGAAGACATCGCCACTCTCCTGTTTTCATCACCAGGAGCGTTGAGAAAGTACAATGAAGGGGATTATGTGGCGCGTCAAGGAGAAGTGTGCGACAAAATCGCCATCATGACGAAAGGGGCTGTATACTCTGTTATGATCAATAATTATGGCAAAGAACTCATCATGGCAAACATTGAAAGTCCTAACCTGTTGGGATACACTTACATTTTCGCTTCAATCAATAAGTTTAACGTGAACGTCATTGCCAAATCTCCCTGCGAGATGGTATTCATCGAAAAAGAACGTTTATTGGCCTTGATGCATGAACGTCCAGTCTTTATGCAATCATTTATGCGAGGCATGGCAGACAGAAGTCTCATGGTGTTCGGACGTCTATTTGAGCTAAACTTGCATAGTCTGAAACAACGTTTGCTGAAGTATTTCGAGAGTAACTCCGATATTCCCAATCAGACAGAACTTGCTAAACGTTTTGGTGTGACCAGACCTTCACTTTCCAGAGCCTTAGCAGAACTGAAGCGTGATGGACTGATCAAAAAATAGTGTTTAATTGAAAAGCCCTTGGTGAACAACCAACCACAGCTTTGAAATACTTTCCAAAGAACGAGGCGTTGGGGAAATGCAAAATGTCACTAACCTGTTGTACAGAATAGTTGTTCTGCTTCAACAACGCTTTTGCTTCCAATATCACATAATCACGAATCCAATCGCTAGGATGCCTTCCGCTATGCTGTAACACCACCCTCGAAAGGTATTTGGGCGATATACACAACTTGTCTGCATAGAAATTCAGTTGGCGTTCCGTGCTATAATGCTTTCGCACGGCATCCACAAACTCATGAAACAACGTATCGCCACGCTGACGCTTCATTTCCTTATCGCCCTCCTTCTCTATCTGATTTACTGCATAATAAGAAAGAGCCTCCATATAACTCATTATCAACTCTTTCTTATAAGGATTATCTGATAACACCACAGATCGCATCAACTTATATACCTGCATGAAATCAGTCATGTCACGTTCAGAAAAATGAAAAATAAATGGACGAGTCATGTGCTCCCTGAAACGCAAGGAGTGTTCCATCTTCATCAACAAAGGAAATGCCTTCTCTGGAAACGCCATGATACACAACTTGGTACCTTCGCTGAACTGTATCCCCTCACCTATCGTGCCTGGCACCACCACCAAAACATCGTTCTTGCCCACATGATAATCTTCCAGATTCAGACGTATGTCAATAGAGCCTTGCCGACAAAGAATCACGATGGCAAACATCATCTTCATGGGTAAGACAAAGCTATGTTGCTCAACTTCCATCGTCACATCTTGGGTAGAGGTCAGATTATCGTCGAGCAACACCAAATCGTCTAAGACTAAACGACGCACGTCACTGGGCAACATATCAAAATGAAACTCAATCAGTTTAGGTTCTTTCATAGTATCAAGATTCATTATTTACAAACTCTTCGTAGGATACATAGCTTCCCACCAACTATCATCATCCTGTAACCACTTTTGGAACCATGCGAAGATAGTATTCTGCCAACGGATACGCTTGTTGTAGTCCAAAATATGATGGTTCTGTCCATCTACCACCACAAAGGCCGTTGGTCTGCCCAAGAGTTTCAGAGCCGTAAACATCTGGATGCTCTCACCCACAGGCACATTGGTGTCTGCATTGCCATGTAGGAACAACAGTGGTGTGTGAATCTTGTCGGCATTGAAAAGCGGACTCTGATCTACATACAAATCCTTGCGATTCCATGGATAGCTATTCGCCATGCTCACCTCACTGTAGCTATACCCCCAGTAGCCCTCACCCCAGTAGCTGGTGTGGTCACTGATGCCTGCATGCGAAATAGCAGCTGCAAAGATATCGGTCTGTGTTTGCAGATATTGGGTCATAAAGCCACCATAAGAAGCACCAATGCAACCAATCTTCTTGGGGTTAATATACGAATGTTCAGCCGTGAACTTCTTCACACCCTCAATGATGTCTTCCGCTACCCCTTTACCTGCCGTATTCACATGACGTGCAGCGAATTCCTGTCCAAAGCCTGTAGCACCGCTGGGGTTCACAACATACACCACATAACCCATGGAAGCATATACATGTTGCGGATAACGGCTCTCAAAAGTACGGCTTGTTGGACTGCATCCACCATAATAATCCACTACCATTGGATACTGCTTATTGGCATCGAAATCCGCAGGCAAGTAGAAACGTCCGTATATCGTGTCACCTCTACTATTCACGAAGTTCCAGCTTTTGCATTCTCCCAATTTAATGTCTTTCAAAATGTCATGGCTCAAATCTTCCACCAGGCAATGAGTATCATCTTTTAGATTGACAGAATAAATGCGGTCAGAATTCTTCGTACCTTGTCCGCAATACACCATCTGAAGGGCATTGTTTGCCAAAGTAAAGCCCTTGAGTAACTCTTCAGGCACTTTCATCTGATGAATCTCCCAAGTATTGGGTTCCATGCGATATAGACTCACACTATCCTTATTTTCAGCCATAAAATAGATCTTGCCGTCAGCCTTATTCCACTCCACATCAGTCACATTCGGATTGAAATATTTGGTCAGTGGTTTCACACCCTTATCAGCTACATCCATTACATACAACTGATAATCGTACATGCTGGGCACCTGATCTGGCTTAACGTTTTTGCCTATGCCATTGAAAGACTCAGGCGAACCAGAGAACAATACCTGCTTGGCATCTGGAGAGAAAGAACAACTAGACAGGAAGCCATCTCCATCCACCAACTTCTCAGTCTTGAGCGTATTCACATCCATGCGATAAACAGAGCGTAAGGTAGTAGGTCGTTGTGTCAATCTATCAGTACTAACACTGAACAGAATATATTTGCCATCCTCAGAGATATCATTCAGATACATACTATGATAGCCAAAGGTGAGCTGTTGCATCACATGTTGTTTCAAGTCATACTTGGCTAAGTAGCTTCTATCCCTCCAACCTGGTTGACGATCATCGGGCACTAACACCTCAAACACATCCTTACGTTCCTTAGGACCTTCTTGGCGTACCATATAAATCAAATAATCCTCTGTTGGCGCCATTACGGCACGCCCCTCTGGCATATTACTTGCTAATATTTCCTCAGCACCAGTTTGTGGATCCACCACCACCAGTTCCCTACCTTGTTGACTCTTTCTAAAGAAATAGTATTTCGATGTGTGAGGCATCCATTGGGCACTTTCTTCTCCTTGTTCAATGATTCTGCCTGTAGTCAGTTCTGAAATTTTAGAAGAATAAACTGTATTACCTCCAGGCAATGTCTCGATATAACTGGTAATGAGGTATTTGCCATTAGGAGAGAGAGATACGCCACTATAACGTTTGCCATGCAGGATGTCGGTCAACAGAATGTTTCTGCCCGTTTTCTGATCTGTGAGCTTCAACAAACCATTCTCTGTAGTTGACACATTCACCTTAACCTTCTCAGCATCCTTGCCTGAAAGTGCCTTGATGACCACTTGATGGGTTCCTGGCTCCAAAACCAAACTATCAGGACCAGCCTTCACGCCATCCACGAACAATTGGTACTTCTTCAGTCCGTCAACCGTGATTTTTGCTTTTCCATAACGGTTGTTCTGCATGGTGAAACCTAATAAGTGTAGAGCATGGTCGGCCCCAGACTTAGGGATGGTCAATCCATCATTGCCTTTGAGGTCGGCTTTGGTCGAAGCAAACACATCGGTTAGTGGCAACGGCGTGTCTATCAACGTTTCTGCCGAATATTTCTTATTGTTAACATCTGTTTCATCCACCATAAAAGGTTGTTGCATAGCAAATGGGCCTGCATACTTCACAGTGGTAATCTTAATATCCTCTGCATTAGCTAACACACCTGCGCCTGCCAATGCCATCACAAGAAGAATACGCTTCATATTAATATCTTTTAAGTTTTAAACTAACTGCAAAGATAGCTATTTTTTCTATCTTTGCACAAAATTTATTAAAAAATGGTAGAAAGCAAGATAACAAGCCTACAGAATATAAAAGTAAAACAGATGGTGGCGTTACAACAGAAGTCCGCTGAACGTCGCAAACAAGGTGTTTTTGTGGTGGAAGGACTTAGGGAACTCATACATTGTCAGGAGGCTGGATATCAGATAGAAACCTTGTTCATCTGTCCATCACTAATGAATGCTTCTACCCTGCCCTCATCACTAAGTGATGTCACCACTTTCGAGGTGACCCCCGAGGTGTATGAAAAGATTGCTTATCGAGGTGGCACTGAAGGGGCTATGGCGATTGTTCATTCGCGCATCCTTCGACTAAAAGACCTGAAACTGAGAAAAAAACCTTTGCTCATAGTATTGGAAAGTGTGGAGAAACCAGGAAATCTGGGAGCTATTATGCGCAGTGCAGATGCCGCTGGCGCTGATGCCGTATTGGTGTGTGACCCATTGACCGATATCTATAACCCCAACCTTATTCGTAGTTCGATTGGAGCCATTTTCAATGTTCCTTGTGTAGCTTGTTCATCAGAAGAATGTGTCAGCTTTCTGAAAGCTAAGGGCATCCGTATCCTAACAGCTCAATTGCAAGACTCTAAGTTGTATTACGATACTGATATGACCGTTGGCACGGCCATCATTATGGGAACGGAATCTACTGGATTGACGAATGTATGGCGAGAAGCGGCCGATGCCCATATCCGTATCCCCATGTTGGGCAGGCTCGACTCATTGAACGTAAGTGTCAGTGCCGCAATTTTGCTTTATGAGGCTGTTAGACAAAGGATGATGGTCGAACATAATCCCCCTTTTATCTAAAGGGAGGATGTCGCCAAGCAGCGAGAGAGTACAATTTGTAACGAGTACATACCCTTATGATCGTTATAAATAAGGTATAAAGACGTAATATGCTACATCCAACCTTCTCTTTCCTCTTTAAGTTCGTATTTTTCGTGATGAGGATAAAAAAAAGGATAGCATAGGAAATATTTGTAATTTTGCATTCAGAGCATATGCAGAAAGAGAAAAAAGACGACCTGTTATTACTCATTAGGCAAGGAAAGCCAATGACTACAGCCCAACAACTGAGGCTGGTGCTGATGCTTTCCACACCTGCCATCCTGGCGCAACTCACCACTACAATGATGCAATACATCGATGCCGCTATGGTAGGCAGTCAAGGTGCCAATGCCTCGGCTTCCATTGGACTAGTGGAAACCACCACATGGATGATGGGTAGTGTGTGTTCTTGTGCGGCAGCAGGTTTCTACGTACAGGTGGCCCATCTCTTAGGTGCTAACGATGACAAGGAGGCTCGTTCTGTACTCCGCCAAGCCTTGGCAGCTGTCATAGGTTTTGGTTGTGTAATGGGCCTCATTGGCTTCATTATCAGTCCATGGCTCCCCATCTGGTTGGGTGGCAACGAAGATATCAATGGAACGGCATCTGCTTATTTCGCCATTTTCTCCATTGGCATCCCCATCTTCCAGACCAGTATGTTAGGAGCCGGTATGTTGCGTAGTAGTGGCAACATGTTGGTGCCCAGTATTTTGAGCGCCGTTATGATGATACTCGACGTAGTATTCAACTTCTTCCTGATATTCCCGTCACGCACGGTGGATTTCATGGGTATGGAATTGTTTATCCCTGGTGCTGGTCTTTCTGTGGTAGGTGCTGCCATTGGTACAGTCAGTGCGGAAACCATCACGGCAAGTTTGTTGATGTATTTCCTGTGCTTCCGTTCTAAAGATTTGAGACTCACCATTGATAAGGGCAACTTCAAGCCTAAGTGGAACTATATCAAGAAAGCATTACACATCGGTGGCCCCATGAGTATCCAACAGGTGATTATGAGTAGTGCCTATATCGCCACTACCATCATAGTGGCACCTTTAGGAACCTTCGCCATTGCTGCCCATTCATTTGGCATCGTCATTGAGAGTTTGTGCCACATGCCTGGCTATGGTATTGGCGATGCAGCTACCACCTTGGTAGGTCAGAGTGTTGGAGCTGGACGTAGGGATTTGACTCGAAAGTTTGCATATATGTCAGTGGTTTTAGGCATGGGAGTGATGGCTTTGATGGGACTGGTGATGTATATCGGTGCTCCGTTCTTCATGGGTATGATGACGCCTGTGGAAGAAGTTCGCCAGTTGGGTGTGATGGCACTACGTATAGAAGCCTTTGCTGAGCCTATGTTTGCTGCTGCCATCGTATGTTATGGTGTATTTGTAGGTGCATCAGACACCTTAATCCCAAGTGGTATGAACTTATTGAGTATGTGGGTAGTGCGTATTCCAATGTCTGCTATTTTGGCGTTAAGTCTAGGTTTGCAAGGCGTGTGGATTGCTATGTGCTTAGAGCTTTGCTTCCGTGGCACTATCTTCCTCTGCCGCTTGCGTTGGGGAAATTGGATGAATGCTATGAAAGGTTGACGATTGACAGATTAGATATTATAATTTAGTTTTATATATAACAAACAATGAAAGAAATTAAGAACAAAGTATTTGGAGGCGAACGACCTCTGTTTGAGACGCATGACACGATTCTCGACCATGTAAAGATTACGTTTGGAGAGTCTGGTATCAAGGAATGTAGCAATATCGTGTGCCGAAACTGCTATTTCGAAGGTAAGTATCCATTGTGGCATGTGAAGGGCTCTGAGATTACGAATTGTTATTTCGCTCCCGGCTCGCGTTCTGCTATCTGGTATTCTGATGATATGAAGATGACGGATTGTGTGATTAACGGACCGAAATTCTTCCGCGAGATGAAGAACTTGGAGTTGACTAACGTGACCATTAACGATGCTGATGAAACGTTCTGGGGCATCGACGGGTTGGTTTTGAATAACGTGACTTTGCATGAGGGAACCTACCCTTTCATGCATTGTAACAATATCAAGGTGAATGGGTTAAATAGTGATAGCAAGTATGTGTTCCAGTATTGCAAGAATGTCGAGGTTCATAATGCTGATATCGTCACTAAGGATTCATTTTGGGAATGTGAGAACGTTACCATATATGACTCAAAACTTGATGGTGAATATTTGGGGTGGCACAGTAAGAACCTGCGACTAATTAATTGCCACATTGCTGGTGAACAACCGCTCTGCTATGTAAAAGACCTGGTGATGGAGAATTGTACTTTTGATGCTGAATGTGACCGTGCTTTCGAATACTCCACTGTACAAGCTGACATCAAGGGCTTTATCAAAAGTGTCAAGAACCCCATGAGTGGCAAGATAGTTGCTGATGGTTATGGTGAGATTATCCTGGATGAAAACATCAAAGGCCCTGCAGACTGTCAAATACTTACAAGAGGATGAAGTACGATTTTGATAAGATAGTAGAACGAAGAGGCACGGGGTGCTACAAGTGGGACGATGTGCCAGAAGGAGTGATACCCATGTGGATAGCCGACATGGATTTCCGAACAGCACCATTTATTATTGATGCCCTGCACAAAAGAGTTGAGCACGGAGTGTTTGGCTATACCCAAGTGCAGGATGATTATTATGAAACAGTAGTTAACTGGTTCAAGAACCGTCACGGATGGAGCAATCTGCAGAAGGAGTGGATACTCTATACATCAGGTGTGGTGCCTGCCCTTTCTGTGGTCATCAAGGCCTTCACAGAGCCTGGTGATCAAGTGATTGTGCAAACTCCTGTCTATAATTGTTTCTTCTCTTCCATCCGCAACAATGGATGCGAGATTGTACGTAACGACTTAATATACAAAGATCAAACCTACCAAATGGATTATGAAGACTTGGAACGAAAGGCAGCTAACCCCAAAGCGAAATTGTTGCTGCTCTGCAATCCTCACAACCCAACTGGTAGGGTATGGAGAAAAGAAGAATTGCAACGCTTGGGTGAAATCTGTATCCGTCACAACGTGTTGGTAGTGAGCGATGAGATACATTGCGAGTTTGTGTTCCCAGGTCATCATTATGTGCCTTTCGCCTCCATCAATGAGGAAATGCAACACCACTCCATCACCTGCAATGCCCCCTCTAAGGCATTCAATACGGCTGGCTTGCAGATAGCAAATATCATCAGCGACAACCCTGATTATCGTCAAAAAATTGATCGTGCTATTAACATCAATGAGGTGTGTGATGTCAATCCATTTGGTGTGGTTGCCTTGCAAGCTGCCTATACTGATGAGGGTGCAGAATGGTTGAAGCAACTCAATGAATATCTATTTGATAATTATAATTACTTAAAGGAATACTTTGCCAGAAACTTGCCTCAATTCCCCATTTGTAAATTGGAGGGAACCTACTTGGCTTGGGTGGATTGTACGGTTTTGGAACATACTTCAGAAGAAATAGCTACCCACTTAAGAGACCATTTCCAAGTGCAGGTGAATGAGGGCATGATGTATGGCGACAATCGATTCATCCGCATCAATTTGGCATGCCCACGATCTCGCCTCGAAATAGGTTTACAACGTATAATAGCTGGTATGCAAGCTTTGATATAATATGGGGCAAATCATTTTTGCCCCTTTTTCTTGCAATGTTTTAAAGAATTCTTATTACCTTTGCTCAGTTAAATCAAAACGAAAAGATAAAAAAAACAATAAAGCAATGAAAGATTTCTTTAAGTATGTGTTGGCCACAGTTGTCGGCATCATCGTAGCCGGTGTGCTTATCATGTTTTTAGGCGTACTCACCATTTTCGGTCTCGCCTCCTCATCCGATAAGGATGTAACCATTAAAGACAATTCTGTTTTGAAACTTGAGCTCAACGGTACTATTGTTGAACGTGCCCCCGAAAGCTCCCCATTCGACTTTATGAGTTCGTTGAATCCCATGGGTGCCAGTGAATCCATGGGGTTGGACGATATACTCTCCTCCATCAAAAAAGCCAAAGATAATGACAACATTAAAGGCATCTACATCCTAGCTGAAAGTATTGATGCTCAACCTGCTACCGTAGAAGCCATTCGAGATGCTTTGGTGGATTTCAAGGAATCAGGCAAATTCATCATCTCATACGCTGACAACTATGAGCAACTGCTGTATTATCTTGCTAGCACAGCCGACAAGGTGCTCATCAACCCTAAAGGTGCTCTCGACTGGCATGGTTTGGCAGGTACAGCCATGTTCTACAAGGAACTGATGGATAAGTTGGGCATCGAGGTGGAAATCTTCAAGGTTGGTACCTTCAAGAGTGCTGTGGAACCATATATGTTAACAAGCATGAGCGATGCCAATCGTGAGCAAGTGGCTGCTTACATCGGATCTATCTGGCAAAAGTTCTCTGACGAGGTGGCTGCTTCCCGCAACCTTACCAAAGAAGCTTTGAACCAGATCGCTGAAGAAGGAGCCATGTTCAAGAGCGGACAAGAACTGATTGCCGCTGGCTTTGTGGACGAACTGATTTATAAGAACGACATGCGTGCTTACCTAAACCGTTACATGGGCTTGGAAGAGGACAAGAATGTTAGTGCTTATACCGTAGAAGATATGCGTGGTGTTAAACGAAACACCCCCAAAGATAAGAGTGGCAATATCATAGCTGTTTATTATGCCGTGGGTGACATCGATGGTGGTGCTTCTTACCTCCCAAGTTCTGATGAAGGTATTAACTCTGAGAAAGTTATCAAAGACCTCCGTAAATTGAAGGACGATGATGATGTCAAAGCTGTGGTATTTCGCGTGAACTCACCGGGTGGTAGTGCTTACGGTTCTGAGCAAATCTGGTATGCCCTTTCACAACTCAAGGAGAAGAAACCTCTCATCGTGTCTATGGGCGACTATGCCGCATCAGGTGGCTATTACATCAGTTGCAATGCCGATACCATCGTGGCTGAACCCACCACTCTCACGGGTTCTATTGGTATCTTCGGGATAGTACCAAACTTCCAAAATGTTGTGAAGAAGATTGGAGTGAGCATGGATGTGGAGAAGACCAACTCCTTGGCAGATATGAGCAACATGTACCGTCCAATGACGGAAACAGAAAAGAGGTTGATGCAAAATTATGTGGAAAAAGGCTATGATCTTTTCACTACCCGTTGTGCTGAGGGGCGTGGCATGACTCAGGCTCAGATTGATGCAGTTGGTCAAGGGCGTGTATGGACAGGCGCCATGGCTCTTGAGCGTGGCTTGGTAGATGTATTGGGTGGCTTGGACGATGCTATCGACATTGCCGTGAAGAAAGCTGGCATTGAGACATATACACTCAAGAATTATCCCGAACAGGAAGGAGGTTTCTTAAGTATGTTACAAAGTGTAACCTCCGACAACTCCATCCGAATCCAAGAGCAGTTGCTCAAGGGCGATGCAGCACGCATCTTCAACGATGTTTATAGCATCAGTCAGCTTGATAAGCAAGACCGTCTGCAAGCTCGTATGCCTTATAACATAGTTATTAAATAATAGACTTAAACAATTCTCCTATAAGATAGGGGAAGTGCACGCTAAAGGCAAAGGAGTGGGCAATTGGCAAAACGAAATCACATAGAGATTTATCGCAGTCTGGTACCTATGTCTATAATATTTGGCATAGGTACCAAGCTTCGTAATACTTTTTACAATAGGCAGTGGCTCAAATCCAAGAGCTATCCCCTGCCTGTAATTTGTGTGGGCAATCTTGCCGTGGGTGGCACTGGCAAGACACCTCATACCGAATACATTATTAATCTCTTACAAGCAGAGAATCTGTATGTGGCTACCTTGAGCCGAGGCTACAAACGGCATACCAAAGGGTATATCAAGGCCACCTCACTAAGCACAGTTCAAGAAATTGGCGATGAGCCATGGCAACTCAAGCATAACCATGCCAAACTTACGGTAGCTGTAGATGAAGACCGTTGTCATGGCATTGAACAACTCATGGAGGAACAACACCCTTCCATTGAGGCAATTATCCTCGATGATGCTTTCCAACACAGGTCAGTTCGTGCAGGTTTGTACATTCTGCTTACCGATTACCATCGCCTCTATTCCCAAGACATGCTCATGCCGGCTGGACGACTTCGTGAGAGCAAACAAGGCGCCGAGCGGGCTCATATCGTGGTGGTGACAAAATGCCCGACCAATCTCACAGAAGCCGATTATGATTCCGTGAGAACCAGTCTGCATCTATTACCCCACCAGCAACTATTCTTCTCCACCATTACTTATGATGAGCCACAACCAGTATTCAAACAAGCCAAACCTTGGCCTGACAGCATCAATGACTCCTATCATCTCTTGGCAATAACGGGCATAGCTCATCCAGAATCGATGATGGATTACCTACACACCATCACGCCTCATGTCGAACTGATTTCTTACCCCGACCACCACGATTTCACACATAAAGACCTCCAGCAAATCTTGCAACGATTTACCAATCTGCCTGACAATAAAATGATTATCACGACACAAAAGGATGCTGCACGCCTACAAAGCATAGCCCCCCAACTTGACATAATTCTCAAGCGTAACATCTACACCCTCCCTATCCGCATCCAATTCCTCCGTGATCAACAAGATGCTTTCAACCGCAACATCCTGGCATATGTAAAGCAAGATGCCAGAAGATAAATAAAGACTCTTTTTCTTTTGTTATGAAAGAATAAATTATTATATTTGCACATTGAAGACGGACCAAACGTGTTCTTACTCCCAATGCTTGAGAGCTCTTCGGGGTTCAAATAGAACAGTAATTTCCGTCTTCTTTTTTTTATTATGAACAACAAAACCTTGACAAATGTAGCATTACGTTACCGGGCTCTGTTTCTTGACGTTCACCTGGAGGACATCAACATGGAATCTGAGACAACCGCTACTGTTATGGCTTTCATAGCCCGTTTGAAAGAAAACGGCTTCTGTGTAAGTGAACAACTGCTTCATGCACTGAATGTTGTATCCTCTGATCAACTTGCGGAAATCACCGAGTGCATCAACAATGTAATGGGCATTAACCTCAATTGGGCACCCCTTGTGAAAGGATGGGATGTGCCTACAGGTGAAACGTTAGATGACCATATCTTCACCTGGTTTGCCAATATGTTCGTAAAGGAAGGTGAAATCAAGGGCACCACCCTGCCCTGTGGCCACCTTATTCCAGATGGTTCTTTCCCCTTGGAACGTTACAACGGATGTCCTTTTTGTGGCACTCCTTTTGAAACAACTAATTTTGTCTATCAAGGTCAAGCTAGCAAACTAAAGGAGCTGAGATTGTTCACCATAATGGATGTGGAGCGAGTGTTCGATTCTCTCCTGTCTTCTTCTACTCCCCTTGATGGTACCCAGAAGGACTCGTTGGAACAATTACTTCAGGTGTTCCCACTGCCTGAAAAAGCCAATATCACAATGAAGGAAACGGCTATGCTAGTTGTCAAGACGTTAGTCAATCAAGGAAAGGCGGAAGAGGCTTCACAATTATTGAAAACGCCTACAGATATCTTGCGTTACCTTTGGTATGAAAAGACTGGTTATTCACAGATTATTGAACCTAAAACCCTTGTAACCCATGCAGCTAAGCTCTACTATCACATGTGGGGACCCCTTAACGATAGTGCTGATGCCGCCCAACAGATGAAACAGAAATTGATGCTGAAATACGACCGCAAGGCATGCCTACATGTAGCTCAGTGGCTGAATGCCATCCCCATGACAGCGACCCAAGCTTCCGAGAACATGAACCCCAAACGAGGCATGTGGGTACGCATGATCCGTGCCCTACGTTTAGGAGAGTATTCACGTAAACAAGGATTCGACCACTTGGCAGAGATTCTCGATGTGTTTTACAAGCAGAGTTATTCTACTTGGCAAGGTCGAGTTGATAAAGCTCGTTTAGAAAACGATGCCAATCGGATGTTAGCTTTGTTGAAAGAACGTCCTGGAGTCTTTGCTCGTTGCCTGTTTGCTACGATGTTACGGTTTGGTAGCAATAAGGTTCTCAATGCCTTTAGCGAAATAGCTGATAAGTTACCTACTCGTCTATTGCTCTCTTTAGGCAATGCTGCTGATATATACTTCAATCCCAAGGAGATACGTATTGCTCGTCCCATCACGGGTGTAACGCACCAGATTGAACCCAACAAGTTGTTGGCACTCTATGATGACGATGATTGCAAAGCAATGGTGGAAGCCGTAAATGACATTTACAAAACATCTATGTTTAAACGCTATACTACCCAGCCAACAAATTCAAAATCCATATTCATAGACCCTGCGCTCTACTGTATACCCGTGAATGTGGGTGAGCGCACCACTACCATCCAGGATACTTCTTGTGCCTTGATGGGTACTCGCTTCCCCATTGAAGGCGATGCTGTCCGTCTGTTCCTCCAATGGGGCAAAGGCTTACCTGCCCAACTCCTCGATATGGACTTGAGCTGTCGCATCTCCTTTTCCAACGGCAGGGTATCTGAGTGTGCCTACTACAATCTGACTTGTATAGGTGCCAAGCACTCAGGCGATATCCAGACTATTCCCGAAATGACAGGAACTGCAGAATATATCGAACTCTCATTACTCGAATTAGAGGCTGCTGGTGCTAAGTACGCCATCTTCACCTGCAATGCTTATTCCACTGGAGCCATCTCCCCTAACCTCGTTGTGGGTTGGATGAACTCTGCATACCCCATGCAGATTTCTGAAGAAAAAGGTGTGGCATACGACCCCTCTTGCGTACAACACATGGTTCGCATCAGCGAGGGCAACCTCTCCAAAGGGCTTGTCTTCGGTGTGCTCGATGTGGCAAAACGCGAAATTATTTGGTTAGAGATGCCCTTCACTTCACAGACCGTTCAAGGTGCCAAAATTGGAACCATTGAAGCCCTGCTTCGTAAATTGGAGTCTAAGCTTTCTATTGGTGAGCTCTTGGAAATCAAAGCCAAAGCCCAACATTTGAAGTTGGTAGAGAATGAGCATGAAGCCGATGAAGCCTATACTTACGAGTGGGCACTGAATCCTGCAGAAGTTACTAAGCTCCTCTTTATGTAATAAATGTTACCCCATCACCACATCGAGCACCATCATCAAGACGAAGCCAATAGCAAAGCCGATGGTGCTAAGATTGGAATGCTGGCCATTAGAGGCTTCTGGTATCAGTTCCTCAACCACCACATAGAACATAGCACCTGCGGCAAAGGCGAGCATATAAGGGAGAACGGGCATCAGCATAGAGGCAAGCAATAAAACAGCAACGGCTCCGATAGGCTCAACGGCTCCACTCAGAGAACCCAACAGAAACGAACGCCAACGGCTATTGCCCGCAGCCCGCATCGGCATGGAGATGATGGCTCCTTCAGGAACATTCTGGATGGCAATACCCAAGGAAACAGCCACGGCACTGGCCAATGAGATTTGAGCCGAACCATTCTCCGCTCCTGCAAACACAACGCCAACAGCCATTCCTTCTGGCAGATTATGGATGGTAACAGCCAAAGCAAGCATCGCGGTTTTGGATAATTTCGAACGCATTCCTTCTGGCTGGTCAGTTCCAATATGCATATGTGGTGTTAGTTCATCTATCATCAACAAGAAGCCCATGCCCAACAGGAATCCTATAGCAGCAGGTAATACAGACCATTTGCCAGTATCGGCCTCCATCTCCATTGCTGGAATCAACAGGGACCATACCGATGCTGCCACCATCACGCCTGAGGCAAAACCAAGCAAAGACTTTTGCAAGCGCACAGACATCTCGTCCTTCATCAAAAAGACGAAGGCAGAGCCAAGCATCGTGCCAAGCAGTGGAATCAGCAGTCCTATAATCAATATTGTTGTCATCTTGGGTGCGAAGTTACACCTTTTATTTGAAATAAACAATATCGGCCATGATGTAAGTGATGACGTGATATACAGTCACCCTTATTACATAGCGAGCATTCGATATTAGTTTCATTTCTGAGTCTCACTTTTCCATAGTTATCCCATGCTTATTTGAGCTCGAAGAAATAAAAGTCAGTCCAGCCTGTATTCTCAGCATAGAGATGTTGTTTGCCTCTGTACTCGAAACCTAAGCGTTCGTACATTCTGTGTGCTGGGATGTTGGAAGCAAGGGCATCAAGGCGGATGGCCTGCATGCCTTTCTCTTTAGCCATGTTGATGGCCTCACGTACCATCTCGGAACCTATTCCTTTCCCTTGATAATCCGGACTGACTGCCAAAATATGTATCACTGCTGCTTTATCGTCAGCCACTTGCTGCGACCACTCAATAGCATGATAGTCCTCGCCTTGGTACATAGTGACAGCTACAGCTCCAACGATGGCCTTTTCCTCTTTATATAGATACATGCTCCCTTCCTCAATGTAGGCCTTGATACCTTCCAATGTAGGGTGTTTTCTTTTACTCCATCGGGCATATTCCGCCATGTCAGACGTACGTTCCGTTACATCATCATAGAATGCAATGATGGAGTTATAATCTTCAATTTCAGCTTGATTCAATTTCATTTTTATGCTTCGTTATTTTCAAATTATTCTTTGCATCTTCGTTATTACTTATCTCAGCGGCAAGTTTGGCACATGAATCCATTTCAGTACATTCAGCACAAGATTCATAGCCCTTGCTGGTAACACACGGCTTGATTTCACACATTTGATTACAAAAGAAGTATTTCACACCATCGCCCTTACATCCCATACAATTAATTTTATCAGGAGTAATCATATCGGTATGAAACAGCTCGCACCATTTACGAGATACCTCCTCACGCATTTTGTCATCATCCATAATAGTGGCAATGCGAGCTACACATTTCTCACAGTTAATGCCACAATATCCAATCATTTTATCCATAACTACAATTCTCACATTTATATTCAAATCATAAGTTTAGTCCAAGTTCATAAGCCTTTTGTAAGGCAGCAGCACCCGTACTTCACAAGTGCCGAAAGCTCGTTTGAAGATGGCTAAGTCGTGACGGACGAAGGCAAGGCCAAAGGACTGCTTGACACATTGCTCTGCAGCAGAGCAATAGCCCCCACCATTCGGAGCGATGAGAGGATATTTGGCAGATGTCTCATCTTCTTATTCCTTTCTTTTTCAGGTAAAACCAGATTAATGCCACAGGAATGGCATTGATAATCAAAGTCAATGGAGATTTGAACACACTATCTGTCACATAATTGGATACTGTAGGATAAATTGCTAATACTAGGTAGCACAGAAGGTAGTATTGAATACCCCACTTGGGATGTTTCAGGTAGAGCCAAGTAAGACCAAAGATGATCAATCCAATAGCCAATAGTATGACATAAGCCCCTGTATTTCCTGCTTGAGACATCACATCCACACCCACAGTCATGGATAAAAATACTCCTCCAATGGATTGGCAGACCACGGCGATGACAGCAGGAACCAGCGAGTGGGTTATGTCTTTGGGAAAGGTAATAGTTTTCTTGTCTATTTTAGCCACCAAGTATGAGAATGCCAATACCTGAACAATAACCTCTGGCAGCCCAAAGACATGAAGCTGCCAAGGTAATTGTGTATAGATGATTCCTTCTATGGAACCAGGAGCAGGACCTGGTGTGTTGATGATACCTATTGCAAGAATAATCAAAAAGAGTTTGATAAACGCATGTTTGTCTTCTTTCATGTATGGCCGGAAAAGCAAGCAAATCAACCCAAACAATATGCCACGTACAAGTTGGAATACAGGCCCGATGAGGCTGCTTGCAGAATCAAACGGACGCATGAAATAAGCGGTGTTCCCTAACTGATACAGTTCCCTATAGTTGAACAACGTAGAAAAGACAATGCCTGCCACAATGTACGTAATGATATGGTAAAAAGTAACCTTTACCACATAAAGGGAATTGGATATTCCTTGTATTTCAGTGCTTTTGCTTTTCATTGCCATATAATCTATTTTTACCAGCGTTTTAGGATTGGGAAAAAAGCTAAGGCATCAAAGGGATTGCCTTTGCCTACTATTCGCATATAGACAATGCTGTAGATGCTGAGTGTTAATCCGCAAACTGCCAATAGTACACTAATGATGAACTGCCACATAGAATCAGGATAATATGGCCACGGCCGTCCTGATACCAGCCACATCAAAGCAGGTATGCCTATTACAAAGATGAGCAGTCCCAATAAATAGCCGATGATATTTGACTTAATCATTTCCTCATTTCTATGTTTATCTTTCTATTTGTACTTTAGTTAGTTGTTGCAAAAATACATAGTTTTACCATTCACACCAAATACTTGGGATATTTTGTACTAATTTGTGACGAACGACATTTCTTTTTCATTATAACCCTGACCGCCCTATAGTGTTAGGGCGATCAGGACAGATTCTTACTCGATAGGTATCTGAATCACCGATAGCCATTTCTCAGGGTCTTCTTGGTTCCAGGCTCCATTGATATAACAAGTGCGGGGCTGACCAATGACCTTAAAGCCCTGTTCCTCAATGTAGCGGAAAGCGTTGGTGAACGACTCGTAGAAGCGTTCGTAAGGGCCATTGTGTTTCATGCAGAGTGCACGGGGCACGGCGGGCAGGCGTTTGAACTGGATGATGGCACTGTCCTCGCCCATCTCCTCCACCTGTTCGCAATACTCGATATCGATGTCGGTGGGGGTGTACTCCTTGTTGTGCTCGATGGTGAAGCAGTAACCTGGTGGCGGACACTTGCAGCCGAGGCGCTGCATCTCAGGTCCGATTTTCTTGACACATAACGGGCCGAGGGCGGCGTAGTTAGGGATAACTTCACGATGACTTGCCACGATAATCTCGGGCAACGATTGAATACTAAATTTTTCCATTGTCTTCATTTCTTTGCGAGCGTCCCTCCAGTCGAGCAACTGATTGCGGCGAGCTATCAATAGTTTGAGCTGCGCCTCCGTTTCCCTGATTTTCTCGGTTATCTGGCAGATACTGGGCGTATGCGAACCGTCGTCAAACAAGTCCTTAATTTCGTCCAACGAGAAGCCGAGTCGTTGCAGGTCGCGAATGTCCTTCAACTGTTGCATCTGGTCGATGCTGTAATAGCGGTAGCCAGTCCACTCGTCCACCTCGTCAGGTGAAAGCAGTCCTCGCTGCTCATAGTAGCGTAGCGTCTTCACGCTCACTTGCATCAACTGGGAGAACTCTCCGATTTTTAACTTTGTTTTCTTACTCATATCGCGCGATACTTTTGCAAAAGTGATTGCGAAGTTACAGTCTCCAGTAAGGGACGAGTCAAGGAAAATAAAGATTTTAACACAGATTTAACACTTAGTCCTTATGTAATGCCCTTCATGAATAGCAGCAAACGTGGCGACGATTGCAGCGATTGAAATGGGAATGATTGACCAAAATGTCATGGGAACTGCAATGAATAGCATGAATCCCGTTACTTTGTTTGCAAGGGTGTGAGGGAAGCAGCAGCGCTCGTACATCACAAGTGCCGAAAGCTGATTCACGACTTTAATCGCGACAATTACTCCTGCCCACAGCCATAACCATTGCGGCAGTTCGAGTATCGGTAGGAGTTTCCATGCACAACACGCAACGAAGCAGAAATCTGCCAAACTATCCAGCAATGCTCCAGTCCTGGTAACGCACTTCAGCTTCCGAGCCAGCCACCCGTCGGCTATGTCGCTGATGCCACAAGCGATGTAAAGCACCCAAAACAGAATGCTTGGCACGTTGCTTAACAACAGAGCAACAGCTCCCACAATTCGGAGCGATGACAGGATATTCGGCAGATGTTTCATTGGTACTCAGCAAGTGTTTTAACCTCACAGCCTTTACTTTCGTAGTAGGCGAGCATCTCTGGGAGTTTCTTCTGGTCATAGCTGGTGATGCAATCTGAGAGGACATGCACCGTGGAACCTGCTTTGACCATATTGAAACATGTTGATTTTACACAAGCTGTAGCGTCAGCACCTGTCACATAGAACTCATTAATATCGTTCGCCGTGATGAAACCAGAAAATGCCTCGCTTGTAAGGGCATTGCTTTTCGTCTTAACGAAGATATTGTGTGACACAACCTTCATTTCAGGTACCAGTTCCTCGCCTTTGCTACCAGGTTTGAACGTTCGCGTGCCTGCTGTGGTGTTATTATGCTTGATATAGACAATGTGCATTCCCTCAGCCACGGCCCATTCAATGGCGGCATTGATGTTGCCGATGATGTCTCGATAGTGCTTGGTGATGTCGTTCTGAATGTCAATAACGACAAGTGCTTTGTTGTTCATCATTTACTCAATCACAAAACTACGTGGATAATAATCGCTGTAGAAACGGCCATCGGTTGCGGTGAACTTCAGTACACAATAGTTAGGGTCGGTCACACCGCCAGGGTAGTATTGCTCATCACCCTCGTGCCAGATCATTTCTTTCGAAGCGGCATCAGTCAGCACCTCCATCGTACCTCTAAGCATCATGCCTTTAAACCCTTTGGTATCGCAAAAATAGATGCTAGCCTTAGGGTTAACCTTGTATTGAGCAACACGTATTGAGAACGTATTGGTCGTAAAGTAGAAGGTTTTGATACCCTCACGCTTGCGTGGCTTCAACATAGCCTTGGTCCAGGGAAAACCCTCTAGGTCGACTGATGAAATGTAAGCGATGGGCTGTTTGTCGGCCATCTGGGCAATGAGTTCTTTAACGCCTGCCAAAGCAGGGTTAACATTCATGACTTCATTGTCACTAACATCCAACGTTTGGCGCCAACGCTTCAGCTGTGGGAAATACGTTTTCATCTGGCCGATATACTCCTCTTTGGTGATGGGTTTCTCCAACCCCTCGTTTACTGCACCAACAAACTGCGCACAATGTTCAATCATCTCTTCCATCGTGCAGTCCTGCAAGAATTTTCCATCCTTGTAGCAATACATGCAGTAATCTTCGTTCTTACTACCGTCGGCATTGGTGCCGAGAACTTCTTCTGTGAGCGGCATGCCGCAACTCTGACAGAATTTCATTTCTTTATTCATATCCTTTTGTTTATTTGATGTTAAAGTACCTTCTTTACGCCAGGGATTATCCGCAGTAGCCAGGTGAGCACGAAGGATGCAATGGTGATGGTGACTCCGATGAACATAAACTTACCAAATGCGCCCATCCAGATGCCGTCAACTGCATACTGCAATGCTATCATCAGTATTAGATGAACGATGTAAGCTCCGTATGCCTGGGCGGCACACCATTTCCAGAACTTACTGTCCCAGTTTCCGTACTTTCGGAACAGCCAAATCAATCCAAAGCAGATAAATACACACAAGAGCGATTCGTAAATGCCAAACCACTTAGTAACGAAATCGTTCCAAACCCCACCATTGCGCAAATAGATGCCCAATGCTAAAGCACATCCAATCGCAAGCGAAATTGCTCCTGTTGCGTTGTTCATCTTCTCAAGCCAATTAAAGCGACAGGCCAGAATGCCAATAACGAACATCATGACATATTGCAGATAATGAGCAGGTTCCATTGGAAAAGGGATGATACCAAATGGCCATATCCAATGATCTTGCGGAGAAATCTGACGGATGAAATAACTGCCTATACCCATCACACCGCTAAATATTAGAAGTCCTATGATGGTGGGGTTTGACGAACAACCGCCACAGACTGGCTTACAAATTAGTCGTATCAGGGCATAAATCAGACAGAATACAAGCAAGCTCTCAATATACCACATATGAGCAATCTCAAGCTTGCCAGACAATACAGAAATCAGTCCACCCATCAGCAAAAGCGGAATACCCAGGCGGATGAGTTTCTTTTGCACAAACGCCTTAGCTCCCTGCTTGTCGAAACTTATGGGCACAAAATATCCTGAAATCAAAAAGAAAAGTCCCATAAAGAATGCCGCATTGACCGAGAAAAAATGCCATATCCAAGGAATATACTCGACAGAGTTACTGGGATGATAACCCCAGTCACCACCATCACCGTATGCCTGGCCGGCATGGTGGAATATCACCAGCACCGTCAGGCACACCTTCAGATTGTCGAGATAAAAAAGCCGTTTCTTATTCATATTTATATCAAGGCTCGATATTCAAATACTCCATTATTCCTTTATAATAAAGCTCTGCTGGGTCGCTGATGTCCTCTTTTGAAAGGCGGTCGTATATCTGGCAGAATGTGTGCACATCAGCCTTTTCGAAGTCAGAGAATTCAGCAGTTTCCTTACCTTCAATCTTGAAGTTGTACCAACAGGCTAAACTCTCAAATGCACTCCAAGGCACATAGGTAAGGTCTTGCTCTGAGTTTAGCTCCCGTGTATAGTCCTTCATTTTCTCTAAGATAGGGGCTATGCTGTCCTGCATCAGGAAGATGCCGAATTCATGGCTGAACATCGCCAATTGGAAATTCACATCCTGATTGTACCAAACAGTATTGATAGTGTCGTTCAGATTATTGTATGAAGGTCCTTGCTCGCCTGCACGATACAGCAACCAATGATAATCGCCCCTATGCCAAGTATAACCCGTTACTCGCTCCCAATCCTTCACCAGGCTTTGCTTTGCCAATTTTTGGCTGAGCATTTTTTGATGCTCTTCCATATCGGCCTTCACCTTAAAATAAACATTCTTCAAATAATCATCGTAATGGTGAATATACACTTTGGCAATAGCCTTGACAGCAGTCATCATATCGGCAGAGATATTGCGCTCTTCGCCCTCATTAACAACCCTATCCATTACCACCTGCATGCTTTCAGCATTGGCGATGTTCTCTCCAGCAACACCAAAGAAGAATGGCCCTGCCAACATGCCTCCCTCGCCTTGTCCGAAGGTCAAATAGTCCTTGTATTTCTGCAACGTATCAATAGCTGCCTTCGGTAATGTGCCGCCATATTTTTCAGCATAAGCCGAGTCTGAGAAGCCCAATTCAGCCAGCGTGTAAAGATGCGTCACATAGTTCACCTCAGGACGGATTTCCACCAGTATCTTAATATTGCCTGTCCGTTCCTCTGCCATGTGGCCAGCACAAGCGCTTGTTATGACCAAAGCGCATCCCCAAAAGAATAGAGCTAATATCTTCATCAAAAAAAGTTTTTATAGATACAGTTTGTTTTTTCGAAGCAAAAGTATATAGAGTTTCGCAATGCTACAAATCTTTGGGATAAACTGCATCGATTTGTGATGAACGGTCTCTTAAACCAAGCACAATGACTGTTTTTTACATCTGCTATACCATTATTTATAGTAATCCTTCTCCACCGCTGACTGCACTAATTGATTCATACCTTGCCAGCTCCACATCTCGCGGTCGTAACCATTGCGACCTATGATGCCGGAGAACTCCTCGTCAATTCTCGGATTGGGAATACTTCGAGAGCCCCCGACATACTTGAACAAGCCACCAAACTCCTCTGGATCCCAAACATAGATATCGAAGTAGTATGCATTGTCACTGCCATAACGTCCCAGACAAACGAGGGCGTCGGAGTAGCCGTCATGGTTCACGTCTTTCAAAATCACCCGGGACACCTCTTTCATGTCAAGAGGCTTACCTGGCAGGGCTAAATGCCACTGTTGCAAAGGAAGGTCGTAACCCAAGTTCAAGTCATAAACCAATGTTCCGTCTTCATCAATAATATTATTCTCATCCCAATAAGGGATATACTTTTTGTGGTCGTTATTACCGTCAGAGAGGTCAAGAGGCTTGTCATTGGTGAGGTCTGGGAGAAACACTAATTCTGAAGACTCCTCCTGTGGTTCAGCCAAATATTTTATCATCGCCTCCAACAAGTCATCCTCAGCCTCTTTGCCGTCAGAATCTGTGTAATACCTAATGATATTGTGCACGCGCCAGTCACCTTCTTCACGGCAAAATTCAAACTTCTGGTGAACAGTCTGTATGGAACTCCAGAGTACGAAATCAACCAAAGCCGTGCCTTTATTTAAATCCAGTTCCAAAAACTTGATGTCACGCACCTCAAAAGCATCAGGATTGTCATCCTGCATCTGAGTCCAAAGGTCATCGTTGAAGAAGCCTATTTCCTCCACATCAGCATCTTTCCTATCCACCGCTGCTATCGTATCCCACCAAGTATGACAGGCAAATCGATTAATGTCTTCTTTTTTCTGAGCAATCACGTCATACAACTCCCTGATGCGCCCCACAATATCCTCCTCAATCATCTCAACAGAAGTTCCTTCCAGAACCTCCTCTTTAGGGTCTTCAGGTCTCGAGGCTTCCTCACTCTTGATCAGCTGGATGTTCATCTGCTCCACAATGCTCAATTTAATGGCATCATTGTTATTGCCAGGCTTGTACCAACGCACATTGCTAAAGTACTCTTGCAAGTCCTCCGACTGGAAACGATAACCGTGATAAGCCAAAATCTTATTACGTAATATTCTCAACTCCTTCTTGGTAGCAACATAATTCTGCAGGTAGGCACGGTTGAGCAGAACACCATTAACAGCATTCCAAGGCTCTTCCTGCCCCATCATCATCTGCAACTCACGGCATTCGTCCTCATTGTTAGTAGTCTGTTCCATCGTCCACATGATGTCACCGTTGGGCTTGCGGACTGCTAAAAAACTCTCACCCTCTTGACGGATATGCTGTACCCTCC
Organism: Bacteroidaceae bacterium; assembly: GCA_017534535.1. Lineage (GTDB taxonomy): Bacteria > Bacteroidota > Bacteroidia > Bacteroidales > Bacteroidaceae > Bacteroides. Next base: position 34,935 of record JAFXVZ010000025.1, read on the forward strand.
AGCCAAATTCTGCACCGAAAGGACAATCATCTGCCTCTCGGCTTGGAATGATCTTATACTCCCCCTCCTTGACCTTTTCCAAAGTCAATTCATCACCCTGACTGGTGGTCATATAAAAAATCGTACCCATTCTTATTTCCTTAACAGTGTAAAGGTTTTCACCATCCCAGAACTTATGATCCAAATGAATAGTCTGAGCCTGTAGTAAGGTAGCAATAAGAGACGTCATTAATATAGAAACAATCTTCTTCATATAGGTATTAAATTTTTCTGGCTTCAAATATAAAAAAATATAATGCACCTTTTCCTACTAAGCTATTGTTCAATGAACACAGAGCCGTTCCAAGTCAGGCTTTTTTCAATTAACTTTCCTGAGGACGTATGTAAAATATAAACAATGGTTTGTCCTGCGCGAGGAAGCTTATGACTGATACCAGACACATCTGTAGGAAAATCAATGTCAATACCAATGTCACCATCATATACAGGCTGCATCTTGCGAGTGTCAGTATCATAAACGAAGAATTCTAAGCCAGTATATTGTCCCATGATAGCCTTGTCATTCACAAAATAATCGTTGGAAAGAGCCACAAGTGTATGATGACCATCAGCATAGTCGAAGGCTCTGCACTCAATAACCATACGCTCTGTGTCAGACTCTTCGCTATCATAGCCCACATAGTTATATTGCGTGTCAACAATGAGTTCTTCACCTGGCATGAGCTTCATACCTTCACGATATAACTCCCAAGCATCCTTCAGTGAACCCAAGGCTTCGCCTACATCTTCAGGAGAAAGAAATGCTTCCACAAAGTCCTTAATGGTGGGCTTATCTCCTTTATAGCTTACTGTGATGCCGTCAGCTGGAGTGCCGTCATCATAGTCGAATGGTTCAGTTTTAGCATATACAGGCTGCATACCATCCCAAGAAAAGGTATGGTGCACAGGACCATCTTCACCCCACTCCTCTACAACAACATCTTTACCCACTTTTGGCAAGTGGCAGAAGATTTGCGTGTAAGGGTCTCTATCTCCCCACCTATAACCCTTCAAAATGTCAGGCTCAGGGGTGAGTGTCTTTTGCTGAGGATCATAGTCGTAGAAGCAAACGAAATCGATGAAGGGATCGGTAGGCTTACCCAAGCAAACAGCTAAGAGTTTGTGGCCATTATTACGGTTCCAGTAGCAGGCTGACATATAAGCGCCATCTGTACCCCCATCGTTAACCTCGGCATAGCCGTTCTTGATATCAATGGTGACCATCAGTCCTGTTTCCTCATCGAGCACCTCCTTGGCGAGACCTTTCTCCATGGTGTTCCTCAATGCGCCCACCATCCATGTGGGCCATGTCTGGTCGAAACGCTCCAGCATAATGCCTAAGCTTCCATTAATTACATTGTCGATGGTCTTGGTCTTCCATCCCTGCTCAATATCTTCCAGAGAGGCATATTCTCTTTCTTGAGCCCAGGCAGATACTGATGATAGTAGTACTGCTAAGATAACAATCAGCTTTTTCATATTATGCTATTTTTGTTTATTGTTATATACATCCACAGCCGCACGAACAGAGCCATGCTTTAAGAGCAGATCTTTGGCTGTGGCATAATCGTCAAGTCCTGTCTCAAGCATTATCATGCGTGTACCTCGATCCACCAGCTTGGCATTGGTGAGTTGCATATCCACCATACGGTTGCCTTTTACATGTCCCAATCGAATCATAACTGCTGTGGAAATCATATTGATAATGAGTTTTGCAGCTGTACCAGATTTCATGCGGGTACTACCTGTTACAAACTCAGGACCCACTATACATTCGATGGGAACATCACAAACGGCCCCTGCACGCGAACCACTGTTGCAGGAGATGATGGAGGTGAGGAGTCCTGCTTCACGAGCCTGTTGGAGGGCTCCCACCACGTATGGAGCACCACCTGAGGCAGAAATGCCAATGAGTGTATCGTCAGGTACGGGATGGTAGGCAAGTACATCTTGCCAACCTTGCTCAAGCTTGTCTTCAGCACCCTCCACCGCATTCCGGAGAGCCACATCGCCACCAGCGATAATCCCGATAAACTTGTTATAAACTCCATAAGTGGGCGGTATCTCAGAGGCATCAATCACACCTAGTCGGCCACTGGTGCCAGCACCAATGTAGAACACCCTGCCACCTCGTTGCATCCTCTGCACGATGGCATCTACCAACGTCTTAATCTGCGGAATGCACGCTCCTACAGCCAAGGGTACAGTCCTGTCTTCGGCATTGATTCCCATGAGGATTTCCTCAGTGGACATCTTTTCAAGATGGTCATATATAGATGATTTCTCGGTATCAATCATAACTTTAAATGATATTGACAAAGTCCCTCGATAGGAGTCTTGATGAAGCGTGAGATGTGAATGCCAGCCTTGTCCATGAGTGGGCGAATGATGTCTTGGAATGCCCAACCCAGTCCGCCAACAATGCCCACCGGATAGGTATCCACATCATAGCGCAGCAAAGCACGGTCGATGAACGCCTGGAAATTCTTTTCTATGAGTCCCTTGACGTATGGATCATCATAATGGCGTAGTAAGAATGGCGCCAGGCTGCCCAAGTAACCCGAAGGCGAGTCACTGCGATAGACATTTTGCACTATGCCGGCATATGAAGAATCAAATTCCTTTGAGAAATCCTCTGACACGCTGTCAGGAACAAGTCCCTTGATGAAGTCTGCAAGGAAGAGTTTGCCCAAGCAGGCACCACTACCTTCATCTCCCAAAATATAACCACCAGTATAGACTTTTTGTGTGAGATGGGTGCCATCGTAAAAGCAAGTGTTTGAGCCTGTACCCAGGATGGCAGTAATGCCAGGATGACGGCCACATACACTACGTGCTGCTCCCATCATATCGTTCTGGATATCAATGTCAGGAATTGCTGATATCGCCCAGATGTGATTGTACAGTTCTTGGGCTACCTCAGATGTCACCACGCCAGCAGTATAAAAGTAAAAACCTGTCGCGCCCTCTAAGCCTTCTGAGGTAAAGGCTTCTGTGAGGGTGGCTTTGACGGCATCCATTCTCATGGCAGAGACATTGGTCCCGGCACGCACGAAACGTTTCACTTCGCTACCGTCTTTTTTGTTCAAAACGCGCCAGTCGCTCTTTGTTGCTCCACTTTCTACAATGATGATATTGTTTTTCATTTTCAAGGTTTGCATTTACATAGCGTACAAAGTTACGCAAAATCGAGAGCAGAACAAAATTTGCTTGCATATTTTTTATGCCGAGATGGAGTAACTTATCTAAAGTTACGCAAAAAATTTAATTATGGCACCCATTAACATTATTTTGCAAGTTTTTTTCACTCTCTTGCCTATTTATTCTTTATCTTTACAAACTTTAAAGTATAATATCAACTTAAACTTTAAGAATATGTTAGAGAAGATTCAACAAACAGCTGAATTCCTGAAAGGAAAAATGACGAGCCAACCAGATACAGCTATTATTCTGGGTACGGGCTTGGGTGGACTCTCCAAAGAGATTACTGACAAGACGGAGATACCTTATGAAGACATACCCAACTTCCCCGTATCGACCGTTGAAGGTCATAGTGGGAAACTGATTTTTGGTAAATTAGGCAAGAAAGACATCATTGCCATGCAAGGACGCTTCCATTTCTATGAGGGATACTCATTGAAAGAGGTAACCTTCCCCATCAGGGTATTCCGTGAATTGGGTATCAAGACACTGTTTGTGTCGAACGCCAGTGGTGGTACCAACCTTTCATTTCACGTAGGTGATTTAATGATCATCACCGACCATATCAATTTCATCTTAGACAACCCATTGGTGGGTCCTAACATCGATTACGGTCCAAGATTCCCAAGCATGCATGAGGCATACGACAAGGAGTTGATCAGAAAAGCCGATGCCATAGCCAAAGAGCTGGGCATCAAAGTACAACATGGTGTTTATCTCGCTACTAAAGGTCCTACCTTTGAGACTCCAGCCGAATACAAGATGTTCCGTACATGGGGGGCAGATGCCGTGGGTATGTCAACCGTTCCTGAGGTAATTGTGGCTGTACATTGTGGCATCAAGGTCTTTGGCGTTTCTGTCATTACCGACATGGGAGGTGGTGAAGAGGTCGAGGAAGTGAGCCATGAGGAAGTGCAGATTGCTGCTGCCAAGGCAGAGCCTAATATGATGGCGATTATGCGAGAAATGATTAACCGCGCCTGACACCTATTATATTTATGAGAACAGAAATAGCTACATTGGGTGAGTTTGGTTTGATTGACCACCTCACCAAAGGCATCAAGCCCATACACAAATCTACATTGAAAGGTGTGGGCGATGATGCAGCTGTCCTCTCCTACCCTGACAAGAAGGTATTGGTAACCACTGACTTGCTGTTGGAAGGGGTGCATTTCGACTTAGTCTATACACCCCTGAAGCACTTGGGCTATAAAGCAGCCGTGGTGAACTTTAGCGATATCTATGCCATGAATGGCAAGCCTCGTCAGATTACCGTTTCACTGGGCATCTCCAAACGTTTCTCAGTGGAAGACATGGAGATGCTATATGCTGGCATACGAGTGGCATGTGAGGATTATGGTGTGGATATTGTGGGTGGTGACACCACTTCGTCGTTGACAGGCCTGACCATCAGCATCACTTGTATCGGTGAAGCAGATAGGGAAAAAATCGTGTATCGTAATGGCGCCCAGGAAACCGACTTGATTTGCGTGAGTGGCAACCTGGGGGCTGCTTATATGGGCTTGCAACTCTTGGAGCGTGAAAAAGCTGTACTGAAAGGAGCGAGCAAGGATGTGCAACCCGATTTCGCTGGAAAGGAGTATATCCTGGAACGCCAACTGAAGCCTGAGGCTCGTAAGGATATCATCGAGATCTTAGCAACGGCTGGTATCAAGCCTACGGCGATGATAGATATCTCTGATGGATTGTCTTCAGAACTGATACACATCTGCAAGCAGAGCGGCAAAGGATGCAGGATTTATGAGGAACATTTGCCTATAGATTACCAAACGGCAGCAATGGCAGAGGAATTTAACATGAACCTCACCACTTGTGCCCTGAACGGTGGAGAAGACTATGAATTGCTGTTCACTGTGCCATTGGCTTATCACGAGAAGATACAGGAAATCAGTGATATAAGGCTGATTGGCCATGTCACGAAGCCTGAATTGGGATGTGCATTGGTTACCCGTGATGGACAGGAATTCGAGTTGAAAGCTCAAGGATGGAATCCGCTGAAACAATAGATTTTTGAAAATTTTCCGCAGAAAGTTTGGTGGATTCAAAAATATGTTATACCTTTGCACCCGTTATCGAAAACGATAGCAGCAAAGTGATGGTGTCATAGCTCAGTTGGTA
>JAFXVZ010000026.1 GCA_017534535.1 Bacteroidaceae bacterium
GGGGGTTCGAATCCCCCAGCTTCCGCATCAAACGAAAGAACTGGTTGAGATAATCAACCAGTTCTTTCGTTTATTATAAAGCTCTCCAGAAACGACGAAAATCGGAATATTTGCCGAAGACAACTAACTGATCGCCTTCTGCCAGGGCAAAATCTTCTGGTATAACCTCCACGACATTACGCTCGGTATACTTAATACCCAAAGCGTTTTTCTGCACTTTACCTCGTATGGTAGCCATGAGGCGCAGGCCGAACTCCTCCTCTATGTGAAGCTGAGGTACTGTATAGCCATATAACTTCCCAGGAACACTGAACTTTGCCACCGCATAGTCTTTATCCACGCGAAAGATCTCGATATCATATCCAAACTCAATCCGTTCCACAAGGTTATGGGCTGCATCAGCCTCAGGTGAAAGTATCTTCTCTATTTTGAATGCTTGAAGGATAGAGCGATGCACCTCATCGTTGGCTCGGGCAAAGATATGCTCTACCTTCATTTGTACAAGTAGGGCAGCTACTCGCACGGAAGCTCCAAAATTTTCACCAATCGCCACGATCACTGCATCTACATTGTGCAAAGGTAAAGCTGACAGGGCTTGCTCATCAGTGGCATCCATCATAAAAGCTGCCGCAAGCTTTTCTTTAATGGGTTCAACACGCGTGGATTCTTTATCAACGCCTATCACTTCATGACCTACGGCTGCCAGTTCCTCTGCTAAAACGTAGCCATAGTCTCCTAATCCAATAACAATGTATTTCATATTGAGTTTCTATGTATTTTAGTTAATAATGATTTCCCCACTCGGATAGCGATAATTCACCACTTTCTTTTGTTTCACTACACCCAACAAAATAGTCATCATACCCAAACGACCAATAAACATAAGAGGTATCATAAACATCTTGCCTTGATCATGTAACATGGCAGTAGCATTCAAACTGAAACCATCAGTACTCAGGGCACCCATACACTCATAAAATACTGCCCTTAGAGGCATCTCAGGTTCCAAGAGATTGAGAATGAAGATAGCTAAGCCCAACACTGCCAACGACAAAAGCACGGTGGCATTGGAACGACGGATAGAGCTGGCCGACAACTCACGATGGAAAACTTCTACCCTGTCACTGCCTCTCAACATAGCCCCAAGATTCATCAGCATCACAGCAAAAGTATTAACCTTAATACCGCCTGCAGTGGATTGTGAACCACCGCCTATCCACATCAGTATCGAGAACATAATCATTGAGGAGGTAGTCCAAGTTAACGGATCAATGGCAGCAAACCCCACGGAACGTGGACAGACAGCCATAAAGAAGGCCTGCGTGATCTTGTCACCAACCGTCAGACCTATCAAAGCATTATCCCATTCCAAAAGAGCAAAACTGATGGTGGGAATAGTGAGCAGCAGCAAGGTCATTATCAACACAATACGTGTATTGAGGCTATATTGGTGATAAATCTTTCTCTCTTCCCAATGCCGACGACGAATTAAAACCCAAAGCCTGCGGCACATATTCACAATGATATCCTTGATGTTCACTAAGATGGGGAATCCGATTCCACCCAAGATAACCAGTATTGACAGATAAAGATAAAGGGGGGCATGGTTACCAAAAACCAAAGGATTGGCCATGCCATTGGGCAAAGTACTGAATCCTGCGTTACAGAATGCAGAAACTGCATGAAAGATGGAGAAGTTTACCTCTTCCATCAATTCATATCCCATAGTGCCATGAATATCCGTCCAGATTGCAAAAGCTCCCACAGCCTCGATGACCAGGGTGAAGCCCAAAATATATAATAAGGTGGAAAGCAACGAATTTAGCGAGTTACTACTTACCATATCCTTTACCATCATGCGATTGTAGATGCTGGTATTGCCCATAAAGAACAGGGTGAAGAAGCTGGTGAAGGTCATCACGCCCAAGCCTCCAACCTGGAAAAGCAACATCAGCACAACCATACCGGCAGGCGTGAACGTCTGGGTATAATCTATGGGACTCATACCCGTTACACAGACGGCACTGGTGGAAAGAAAGAGAGAATCAAGCCACGAAATGCCGTTATAGGTACAACGAGGTAAGAGTAGTAATCCAGTACCAATTAATATGATAAACAGGAAACTGATAGCAAGAATAAGCGAGGGATTTGCCCTGCGTCCAAGCAGAAAAGTAAACCCTTTGGCTAGATTGATCAACGCAAATACCATACATATTACCACCCGATAGGTGACATCCTTCATCCATAGCCAAAACTGCTGAATGGGTCCATCTTGAGGCTGGTGGAAAATAATTGGTATGAGCGTAAGAAGCAGTAATATTGTCAAAATCCACGAGAAAGTGTTCATCTCATGGCGAGTGTCACCATATCTAAGCAACAAGTGAGCAATGGTATCCGTCAAAAAGATGATCCAAACAACAAGATAGATTTGGTTCAGCGTCTGCATCTCACTGGGAGAAATGACAAAACCATGCTCATAGACCACCGCCAATGGAAGCAGTACCGATGCCATAAAAGATAGCACACGGATAAAACCAAGCAGGAGCTTGATATAGGGATGAATCCACCTGTGGCGATACAATAAAAACTTGTTATCTGACAATTTCATTGGTCTATTAAAGCTCATTTAGCTAGCAAACTTAATCAAAAGATGAATTATAAGCAAAAAAACAGAGCAAAAAGCGTCAAACTTAAAAAAATTGATTACTTTTGTGGCAATTTACACTAAAAACTATACTAAAATGAGTAACAAAACTAAAAGATTTATCCTCCCTGAGGAAGAGATACCACATTACTGGTACAACATTCAAGCAGATATGGTGAACAAACCTCTGCCACCCATTCACCCTGCTACCAAACAACCTTTAAAGGCAGAAGATCTATATCCAATTTTCCCTGAAGAGTGCTGTCGTCAGGAAATGAATCAGACAGATCAGTGGATAGAAATTCCTGAAGAAGTACGTGAAATGTACAAGTATTATCGCAGTACACCCCTAGTTCGTGCTTACGGACTGGAGAAAGCATTGGGAACGCCTGCACATATTTATTTTAAAAACGAGAGTGTAAGTCCTATGGGTTCTCACAAACTGAACTCTGCCTTGCCTCAAGCATATTATGCCAAGATGGAGGGTACGACCAATATCACTACAGAGACTGGTGCTGGGCAATGGGGTGCTGCATTATCATATGCTGCTCGTCTGTTTGGTTTGGAAGCAGCTGTTTATCAAGTAAAGATAAGCTATGAGCAAAAGCCTTATCGCCGCAGCATCATGCAGACATTTGGCGCCCAGGTTACTCCTTCACCTTCTATGTCAACGCGTGCTGGTAAGGATATCTTAACAAGGGACCCATTCCATCAGGGTTCACTGGGTACTGCCATTTCTGAGGCTATCGAATTGGCAATGATGACACCTAACTGTAAATACACTTTAGGTTCAGTTTTAAATCATGTGGGTTTACATCAGACCATCATTGGTTTGGAAGCTGAGAAGCAGATGGCAATGGCTGGCGAATATCCGGATTTAGTAATTGGCTGCTTTGGTGGTGGTTCTAATTTCAGCGGCATCGCTTTCCCTTTCATGCGCCACACCATTTTGGAAGGCAAGAAAACTCGCTACATTGCTGCAGAGCCTGATTCTTGTCCAAAACTGACTCGCGGTAAGTTTGAATATGACTTTGGTGATGAGTCTGGTTTAACTCCATTGTTGCCAATGTACACTTTAGGTCACAATTTCCGCCCAGCAAATATCCATGCTGGTGGTTTGCGTTATCATGGTGCTGGTGTGATTATCTCGCAGTTGTTAAAAGACAAGTTGATGGAAGCAGTTGATATACCTCAGTTGGAAACCTTTGAAGCTGGTACGCTGTTTGCTCGTGCTGAAGGCATTATCCCAGCACCTGAGTCTAGCCACGCTATTGCTGCTACCATCCGTGAGGCTAAAAAGTGCATTGAAACAGGTGAGGAGAAGGTGATTCTGTTCAATCTTTCTGGTCACGGATTAATTGACATGGCAGCTTACGACCAGTTTATCGCTGGTAACTTGCAGAATTATCGCGTAACGGATGAAGATTTGAAGAAGTCAATGGCTGACGCCGATGCTCTGAATAAGTAATTTCAGTTACTATATAATTATGAGGGGAGTTTCTTATTAAGAAGCTCCCCTCACAATTTGTTAATTCATTTGGTGACTACTCCGTTGATGTATAATAACATAGATAATGATGGGAGCACCAATGACTGGAGTAACAGCATTCAATGGAATGATGCCATTCTCGCCAGGCAACACACAAATCAGGTTACACAATAAAGCTACGGCACTGCCCGTCAAAATAGTGATTGGCAACAGGGAATTGTGGTTCTCTGTACCCAAAATTAGTCTTGCCACATGGGGCACCGCCAAGCCGATAAAAGCGATGGGACCGCAAAAAGCTGTAGTAATAGCGGTAAGTAAACCTGTTATAACTAACAAATAATTTCTTACTCGCCTCGTATTCACTCCAAGATTTTCTGCATAGCGTTCACCCAAGAGCATCGCATTCAAAGGCTTGATTAGCAACACAGAGCAAAGTAATCCAGTAAGTATCAGAGGAGCAAAGACAGGCATCTGATGCATCGAAACTCCTCCAAAATTGCCTAAGCCCCAAATCAGATAGGACTGTACACCTTCTTCTGTTGCAAAGAAATTCAGCAACGAAATAGCAGACGACGCGATGTAACCTACCATAATACCAGTAATCAACAACATCACACTGCTGCGTATCAGGGTAGAGAAGAACAGGATCAACGCCATAATGGCCATTGCACCCAAGAAAGCGCCAACAAATATGGACAAGAAACCTGATATAGTGAAAGAAGCGGTAGTGATGCTGCCTCCAAATGCCAACATAACTAAGGCGACACCTAAGCTGGCTCCAGCATCAATACCTAAGATGGAGGGACCTGCCAAGGGGTTTTTCAGTGAAGTCTGCAACATCAAACCACATACAGCTAAGGAGCCTCCACAGAGAAGGGCTGTCAATGCTTGGGGTAAACGACTTTGCCAAATGATGAATCGCCAACTGGGTTTGGCAGATTCATCACCCAAAAGGACGCTGACCACATCTCCTGCTGGTATGGAAACTGAACCCATCAGCAGATTAGCCACAAACAGCAGCAATACCATTACCGCCAACCCTATGCCATATTTCGTACCTTTATTCATTTTTGTCCCCCCCGATGCATTATCCTCCTTCCTGACTCCATAATTTGTCGGAGAAAAGCAACTCCTTTACAGGACAGAATTATTCATCTTTCAATTTCTCAAAGTAGGTTAACCCTCCCAAATCTATTTCTGGGTGAGAAATCTGAATATAGTCACGCAAAAGTCTGTCTGGATGGAACGGTGTTTCTTCATAAAAAGCAGTATGACCCGTATTACAACCATATACCTGATGACTCTTAAACGCCTTCAATTCTGCATACCCATGATAATCAGCCACCAAACCTTGATAGGTCATATCCTGAGGACGATTATACCGCATGACCCAAATATCAGCATCACCCGCCTTTTCAAACACCGCCTCAAAAGATAATGCCAGCGAACCACTATGACTATCATCCGCATATGGATATGCCACATTAGCATCTGCCCACAGCTTGCCCTGCGTACTTTGCCCGCCAGGCACATACCAAACCGAACCTGTCTTCAAGTCGGTGATAACAGTAGGTCGGTTTCCCGCTTGTGATGCCTGCGCCTTCAATGCCAGATAGTTCTCACTCACCTCAGAAAACAGTTGGTCAGCTACCTCAGCTCGTCCAAACAATCGACCATAGAACTTCATCCATTCGGCACGACCCAACGCCGAGGTTTCCATATAGTCGGCACACTCGATAAGGGGAACACCCAATTCCTCAGCCCTACCATAACCTCCACTGTTTTCAAAAGGTGAGAGCATTAAAGCATCGGGTTCCAGGTCAATGATACGTTCAATGTCTGGACTCATCGCATCGCCACAATCCAAAATGCTTCCTTCCTCCACTCCTTTTATGATATAAGGAAGATGTATATATTGGAAGTCGCACACACCAGCTATCTGATTCAGGGCTCCCAATTCCTGCACTAAGGCACTATGTACCGCAGTATATATCACCACCTTGCTAACAGGTGTACGCACCAATGTTCCCTTAGGCAAACTCTCTGGCAAAGCTGCTTGACGAGGCACCAACACATACTTATGCAGCGTGCGACCTTTGTTCCAAGGGTCACGGATGCTCGCCACACTATAACCTTCATAATCTATCAAAGTTATCAACTGGGCATACTGCAAGGTTAGGGTATCTCCTTCAGGAGACACCCCATCCTGCCTGTTACCTTGACAACTGCAAAATATCAGTGCAGCAAAGCAGACATAAATCAACCTGTGGTACATTATCAATTGTCAATTGTTAATCATCTCAGCACTAACATAAAGCAAGGGCCAACACCCACATCATACTTCTTTTCTAGATTGCCATTCAAATCATATTGGTTCACATAGCCATCAGTGTCGTATGTAGTAAAGCCACTCACCTTATTATATGAAGACACATACAACTTGCCTCCTTCGTGGTCAATGGCAATACCAGCTGGAGCATCTACCACATTCTCACCCAAATAAGCAGAACTCAACACAGACATATCAGAGAGGCTGTACTGAGTATAGGCATCTATAGTGTACCAATTGCCATCAGCATCAGATGTCCAAGCCGAACTAATGGTATAAAGCATACCATCATTAACAGCTAACCAAGCAGCTTCCACATTAAGATCAGTTACCTTGTCACTCGAATCTATCTTGCAAATGGTTGATGGCATTGTATAATAGTCACCGTTACACAATGCATAAACGTTTTCACCATCGGTGGCTATACGAGTAGGATTCACACCTACCTCTATTTTCTTCGCCTCGCTAAATGTAGCCAAGTCAATTTTCGACACACTCATACCATTTGCATATCCATTCTCATAGTTCAGGCCATCAGAGTTCACCACATACAGGAAACCATTCACAATCACCATCTCCTCGGGATTAGGTCCCACCTTAACAACTTTATCAATTTCCTGTGTTTCAGGATTGATACGTATTACCTCACCACTATATAAAGACGCATAAACATAATTATCGTCAGCAATGATATATCGTGGTCCATCATCATAATCCGTTGGAATAGCTATCTGCTTCACAGACTCAAGTGTCAGCTTATCCATTACCTCAATGGTTCTTGACCCATACACTGCTATATACAAATTACCTTTATAAATGGCACCATTCTGAACTGTGCCACCCAAGCTACGCCCATTCTTGGCAGCAAAAACACCATTTGTTACTTCTTGCTTAGAGAAGTTTATGAAAGACAACGAGCCGTCGATGCTCTTGCCTTGATTACCACCGTTGAATACATACAAACCCTGCTTGTCGGAAGCTACAGAGTAGTCTGGTTCGGGTTCAGGCTCTGGCTCTGGTGCTGGAGCTGGAGTAGGTTCAGGTGCTGGTGTTGGTTTAGGATCATCGTCCTTACTGCAGGCAGCAACTACAAAAGGCACTGCCACCACTAAAGCAAAAAGCTTTAAGAATTGTCTTACATTCATTTTCATAATTACTATTTATTTAAATTGTTACACTTATTGTAAACTTAAAAGCCCTGCCTGGCATAGGGTAACTCTTCACAATAGCATATTGCTTATTGCCCAAGTTGATGCCATCCAAGCGAGCCGCCAACTCAAAGTTCTGAAACTTGAAAAAACGGTACAGGGCTGCTCCCCATTCACCATAACCTGGAAGTCGGTTATCAGGCTTATGATCCTCTACCGTATAGCGTGCACTCGCCAAAGTACTGTGTACCACCACATTCACCCACGGATTCTCCCAAGTAAGAGAAGCTGACCCAGAGTTCTTGGGGGTATAGACTATCTGATTCTTGTAGTATTGCGATTGTGGGTCAGTGAGGTTGGAAGCAGACTGTAATGTATAAGAAGCATTCAGCAACAGTTGGTGTTTTTTAGCCAAAGCCACAGTGGCTTCTACATTCACATCGGCGCCCCATATATCCACACGGCCCAGATTAATCATTGTCCAAAAGAACATATTGAAGGGAACCGCTATTATCTTATCTTTCACACGGTTGTAATAGCCATCGGCAGTAATATTAAGATTTGCCAACCAATGATTACTCTGCTGTAAACCATAGGTTACACCCACATTCAGTTGGCGAGCTACCTCAGGACGGATGTCCCTACTGCTATACCTGGCAAAATAGTTTTCGCTGAAAGTCGCCACTCGAAAAACATCTTTATAGGCGGCACGCAAATAAAGGTCTTGGCCTCTGAAAGGTTTGTACGATAACGACAAAGAGGGGGACAACCGGTTAGCACTCCGAGAGCCAACACCATTCTTGGCTCCATTATCGTATATCGAAGCCAACAAGCGAGCAGTCAGCAACCAATACTTGCCTTGATATTTGGCAGTGAAGGTTTGCAGTAAGGTATTGCGATAAGGCCGAGTACCAGCGGTTGTATTGCTATTGAGGTTGTTATAGGAATAGTCGGCACCGTAAGCCAAAGCCCAGTGTTCATCAGGTGTAAACATCAATGTGCCTGAACCATAATACTCTCGCTGGTAGTAATAGTTACTGAGTTCTCCCCCAGGATATTGGTTGCCAACATCCTTGTAATGGGTATAAGCCCAGTTGAACTTGCCGTTAAGTTGCAGGTGCCACAGCGAACCCAAAAGGGTTTGATAGTGCAACTGTGTAAAGAAGTTGCGGTCTATTTCCTGCTCCTTGCTCACATTGTTGTACAAAATCACAGGACCAGGCAGCTGGCGAAAAGAGTTATAATAATACATCTTACCCTGTAGCAAACCTGTTTCGGAAGTATGTACCGTCAAATTCGCCTCCCCACGATAGGTTTCGATGAAATTGTTATTACGCTTCTCAGTAGTAACATACTTACCATTCACCAAGCGGAAAGGATATTGGTTATCGGCACGCAGGTAATCGCCATAAGCCGACAAACTAACTCTTTCCCCAAGTTGCTGGTCGTATCTGAGATAAGGGTTCAACAAACCAAAAGAACCAGTCTTGACTTCTGCTTTTAGACGATAGGACTTATCAACAAAGTCGGGCACTTCAGTTTGGAGCCTTAACACAGCTGCCGAAGCCACTGTTCTGGCTGGCAGGAAGATATCATCATTATCGCCAATGGTCAATGATAGCGAACGGATATTGTCGAGTGAGAAACGAGAAAGGTCTATCTGTCCACTTTGGGCATCAGTGATGGTAATCCCATCATATGCCACCGCCGTATGTTGCGAGCCCAAACTCCTTACAGAGACAGTCTTGACCCCACCAGCACCTCCATAATCTCTAACATTCACGCCAGAAAAGCGTCGCAAAGCATCACTTAGGTCGGTAACTCCCTGCGAGAGCATCTGTTTCTGGGTAAACTGCAAAGTAGGAGCCGTACTGATTACATTTCTACTTCGACCAGTAGTACTTACGGTCACTTCATCAATGACATGAATCTTATCCGCAATAGTATCTGTCACCTGATTCTGTGCTTGTAAACCTATGGGCATAACAACCAAACAGAGTGCCCAAAGCACACTGCACGCAGAGCCAGCCAATTGTATGAGTTTATCTATCATCTTTGCGTATCAGAGTCATGCACGTCCTCGAATGCATTTATCTACATTATGCTTTGCAGGTCTTCTGACTTATTCCATGTCTGTGGCCTTCCCACCCACTAAGGGCAGTGGCAAAGATTCACAGACACCATATGGAAATCACAGCAGCGGGACTGCTCGGGATTTGCACCCGATTCCCTTTTCACCCTCCTCCTCGAATAGAAGAGTTGGAACAAAGCGGGCACAAAGATACGCAATATTTTGCAATAAATAATGTAAAAATGTAATAATTCAATCTTTCTCCTGTACCAAACCGCTGCGAAAGGCCACGAGGAGTTTCTGCAGGTCATTGATCTGTTCTCGAATCTCCCTTCCCTTATCTGTATCTCTCACTAACACGCGTTGCTGGGTGTAATCCACTAAAAAGATGGTAGATTTGATATCAAGGCCTTCCTTGATGGCTTTCTCCCTACTTTCGAATGGTTCATGCTGTACCAGCTGGAAGCCGTGACTATGATATACCAACGTATAACCAGCGATACCCGTAGTAGGTTGATATGCTTTCGAGAAACCT
Organism: Bacteroidaceae bacterium; assembly: GCA_017534535.1. Lineage (GTDB taxonomy): Bacteria > Bacteroidota > Bacteroidia > Bacteroidales > Bacteroidaceae > Bacteroides. The sequence continues at coordinate 10,217 of JAFXVZ010000026.1, forward strand.
CCGTCAATCACCAAAAGCTTTCCGTCAGCCTTCACAGGTTTCTCACCCTTAATGGTTCGTACGGGCACGTGACCGTTGATAATATGCGAGTGCGATCCTGGCTCTATGCCAAACTCCCTGAGGATATTATCGCACACCTCAGCTTGGTCACGAAGTTCGTAATAATGTCCCTTTTCCTCCTTGTGGGTCTCCTTATCAGCCACGAAAATACGCTCGAACGTTGCCATCTTGCTCTTGTCGAAGGTAGGAGTATCTGCACCACACCACAGATACCACGCATAATCCATTGCATTGCGTTTGCGTTCTTTGTCGTGGTCTTCATAATAAGCAGAACGCAGCATACGGTCGGCTTTCTGCAGCAGGTTCTTGCCCCAGTATTCCTTCTGACCAATCTGCACATGCTTGAAGGTACCATCGGCATTCAGCGGAATAGAGGCGTGGAACAGCAGGTTACTGTTGCTTACCTTATACATACTGCCATTTGAGAACAAGCAATGCATATGTTTGCGCAACTTCTCGCTATTCATGAACGAAGCATACATTTTGTCCATGATGTCTCGCTCCTCATCGGTAAGCTTGTAAGGATCTACAGGGTCAACGGTAGGCAAAAAAGTGTCGAGCATCTCATAATCCTTATCGCCAATCCTGATAGTGCCTTTTTGGAAATCAATTTTATCCAACAGTAGGCGGTCTTCCATCTGATATTCAGGATGTCGATGAATAATCTCTGCCTCCAACTTAAACTGAATGATGGTGATGGCCTTGTGCATTTGCGATATCAATCGCTGGGTCTTCTCGTCAGGCTTATTGTCGCTGAACTCGCTGAGCACAGGCATAAAGCGAGTGCAAGGGTCATCCTTGTAAGTATCCATCGCAAAAGTAGCCAACGGCAAGAGGTTGATACCATAGCCGTCCTCCAAAGTGGTGAGGTTGGCATAGTGCATACACATGCGAATCACGTTGGCGATACAAGCCATATTGCCAGAGGCTGCTCCCATCCAAAGCACATCGTGGTTACCCCATTGGATATCAAAATTATGATAATCACAAAGGGTATCCATAATAATATGAGCACCAGTACCCCTATCAAAGATGTCACCCACAATATGTAGCGAGTCAATACAAAGGCGTTGTATTAGGTTACACATCGCCACGATAAACGCATCTGCCCGACGAGTTGAGATAATAGTCCTGATGATACCATCCAGATAAGCCTCCTTATTATGGTCCCCGCCCGATTCGTGCAGCAACTCTTGGATGATGTATTCAAAATCCTTCGGCAATGCCTTGCGAACCTTTGAGCGGGTATATTTCGACGATACATTCTGGCACACACGCACCAATCGGTTCAGCGTAATCCTATACCAGTCGTTCAAATCCTCCTCCTCCTTCTTGATGAGCCTCAGCTTCTCCTCGGGATAGTAAATCAGCGTGCAGAGGTCCTTCTTCTCTTGGTCTCGCAGGGAGTGGGCAAAGATTTCATTCACCTTGCGTTTCACGGTACCCGAGGCATTCTTCAGTACATGCTGAAACGCCTCATACTCACCATGTACATCACTCAGGAAATGCTCCGTACCCTTGGGCAGGTTCAGTATTGCCTCTAAGTTGATAATCTCCGAGCTGGCGGCGGCGATGGTTGGGAAACTGCGTGCCAACAGCTGCAAATAGCGCACATCATCCACTAAATCTTCGGGGGTCAGGTTGTCAGTCATATCGTAATCTTTTAAATAGTATGTCTGCAAAGCTACAAAATAAAAAGGAGAAAAGCTATGGACAAACGTAAAAAGTTGAAAAAAGGGAGGAGCATTTCAAGTATTTGCCCTCTGATGCTCCTCCTTCATCACGGTTAATTACCGCTCAAGTCATAAGTGTTGGTGATAGATTCTGGCCAAGAAACATCAGCGATAGTGACGGCCCACGTACCGTCACTCTGAAAAAAAGTGCCGCTATAGTAGGTGTTATAGGCTGGCTTCATCTGAACGTTAGTAAACGTATGTGACTTGACAACCTCGTTCGATGCGTTATAGGCGGTTGCCTTAACGGTAACGCTAGCGTTACTTGAAGGGAGGAAAGTGTATATTCCGCAATGAATAATCGCATTGTCAGCTTTGTTACTCTGGTCGATAACACTCAGTTGCGTGCCGCTACCCACGCCAAGACCAGTAACTGGATTGAACGACATACTGCCACCTGTCAACTCCAGAGCAAACGACTTCACCTCTGTTGGTTTGGGTTCCGTTTGGAACTCGAAACGGGCAACGGCGCGATTCAGGCTCACATTCACAGTACCTGCCGTCAGAGCACTCTTCTGCAAGGTTCCATAATAATAGAAGGTGTCGTTCACCTTTTCACCCGTAGGATGAATGTTTGTAAGGGCTTCTATCTCCATCTCCACTTTTGAAGCAATGACCACCAAGCTATAAGTATCTGCCACCACTTTGGCAGAAATGTTTCCAAAATTCTCATCCTCAAATGTTTGAGTAAACTCATACGCCTTTGTTTCGCCCTTGAACAGCGCCACATTCAGGTAAGACACATTCCCGTCCAATGAGGCACGAGTATTGGCGCCTAAACCCATCTCCTTCAGTGTCATATCAAAATCCACCATACTGAAAGTCACCTCAACCAACTCATCTTTATCTACATCTTTCACCAGCTGAGCCGTCAGTTCTTTACTCTCTGGTTCTTTGTTACCAATCTGATTCTCGCATGCGACAAGCATCATTGCACAGCACACAGCTATGCCATATAATCCTTTTTTCATTGTTTTCAGTTTTTTAATTAATAATGATGCATCATAACAAATCAGGGAACGATTCCTCCTTTTGCGGAAGCGTAGATAGCTAAATTAACAAGTCATGAAAAAGATGCAGCCTTCGTTGACTGCAGGGGCGGTAAGGAACTTCCGCAAAAGAGACCTTTGACAATCCAATAATCATAGCCTTCATTGTTTATGATGAATTTTTCGGATGCAAAGTTAAGAAATGTTGTTTATTTAGCAAACAAATCAGCTAAAAATTTGCAGGATTAGAAAAAAGAGACTACATTTGCATCCGCAAATCGGGTTACGATGCTCGTTTGGCGAGTGTTTCGGGGTGTAGCTCAGTCCGGTTAGAGTATACGTCTGGGGGGCGTGGGGTCGCTAGTTCGAATCTAGTCACCCCGACAACGCAAGGAGCAGGAGGTAGTTTTCACTACCTCCTATTTTTTTGCGGCAACTTACTTCAAGCTGAAGGCTCAATTGCTTGAAGTAATTGGGTCTTTTACTTGAAGTAATTGGTGCAAGAGAGATTATGTGTCGAAAATCGAGTTGTCGTGATATGGTCTGCTTCTGTTAGAATTCAGCATTAGTACCAAAGTCTATCTCAGCGGCACACTGATAACCTTCATCGTAGAGGGCTTGAAGCTTTTGTACATTCTTCTCCATGCGACCCACCTGAATGGGGTTGACAGGACGAATGACCAGGGCTTTGCCCTCACGTTCCATCTGCTCCAGTTTGTTAAGCTGGCGGTTGTACATCTGACCTCGCAAGCGGATGGCCTCCTTGAGAAGTGGATATCGGCGATAGAGGAACCCAGGGATATAGGGTTTCTTCTCGCTCTTGCGATAACCGGCATTGCGGGTGAGCACCACCACCACTTTCTGATAGCCCTGACTGAAAGCTCGTTCGAAGGGGATGGAGTCGGTGATGCCACCATCAAGCTGCGGACGGCCATCTACCATCGCAATCGGACAACCGAAAGGCAAGCTGCACGTAGCAGTAACAATGTCGATGATGCGCTTCGGGTCGTGCTTTTCTTCCCAATAGACAGCCTTGCCCGTCTGGCAATCGGTAGTGACCATCTCGAACCGCTCGGGGTTCTGCTCATAAACATCATAATGATAAGGTATAATCCGCTCAGGGAATTCGTGGAATATCAGGTGGAAGTCCATGATGTTTCGTTGGGTAAGAAGGGGCTTCAAGCCTATGTAATTGTACTTCTTCATCAAGTCGATGTTTGCCACCTTTGCCCTACCCCGCTGATAGGACATATAGGAGATACCGTTGCTGGCACCAGCACTCACACCTACGACGTATGGAAAACGGATGCCCCGATCCATGAAGTTGTCGAGCACACCGCAAGTGAACACCCCTCGCATGCCTCCTCCCTCCAACACGAGGGCTGTTTTATCGTCAATAATAACCCTTTGAGTCATGTTTTTATATTTTTTAGAGCAAAGATAAGCATTTTTAAGATATTTTGTTTAACTTTGCAAGGTTTGTTGGGAAATAAAATTCAAAATTCAATAATTATGATGAAGAAAACATTGTTATTTGCTGCTTTAGGTCTGATGAGCCTCAATATAGCAGCACAGAATGCCCCCAAAGAAGACGAGGGCTACAAGTTTACTGTAGTGAAGGAAATTCCAATTACCAGTGTGAAGAATCAGGCTCGCGCCGGCACGTGCTGGTGCTATTCTGGCTTGGGTTTCCTGGAAGCAGAGTTGCTGAAGGCTGGTAAGGGCACTTACGATTTCAGCGAGATGTTCATCGTGAAGAACACTTATATGGATCGTGCCGATTATGCCGTTCGCACACATGGTGATGTAAGTTTCTCACAAGGTGGCTCTTTCTACGATGTAATTTATGGTATGGAGCATTTCGGCTTGGTACCTGACGAGGTGATGCCTGCGGGCAAAATGTATGGCGACACCATCAGTAATCACTCTGAGCTGAGTGCCATCGCTGATGCTGCTGTTGCTGCTATCGCTAAGGGACGTCTGCGCAGCTTACAGCACGACAATGACAACAACCTGCTGTGGAAGAAGGCTGTGAAGGCTATCCACGATGTGTATCTGGGCGAAGACCCAACATCTTTCACTTATCAGGGAAAGACCTACACTCCGAAGAGTTTCTACGAGAGCACAGGCTTGAAGGCAAGCGACTATATCTCACTGACTTCTTACACTCATCATCCATTCTATGAACCATTCGTGCTGGAGATTCAGGACAACTGGCGTTGGGCTCAGAGCTATAACCTGCCTCTTGACGAGTTCATGGATGTGTTTGACTATGCTATCAACAACGGTTACACCGTATTGTGGGGCTCTGACGTAAGCGAGGAAGGTTTCAACCGTCAGGGTGTAGGTGTTTTACCTGACATCGATAAGGTGGTGGAACTGAGCGGTTCAGATATGGCTCATTGGCTGAAACTACCTGCTACCGAGCGCGATGTAACATCAAAGCCTATGCCTCAGAAGTGGGTGACACAGGCTGAACGCCAGCTGGCTTATGACAATTATGAGACTACCGACGATCATGGTATGTTGATCTACGGTACTGCTAAGGACCAAAATGGCACCGACTACTATATGGTGAAGAACTCTTGGGGCGACAGCGGTAAGTATCATGGTCTGTGGTATGTGTCAAAAGCTTTCGTTCGCTATAAGACTATGAATATTCTGGTGAACAAGAAGGCTGTGCCAAAGGCTATCTTGGATAAGCTGGGAGTTAAATAAGATTGACGATTGAAGATTATAAAAGTGGAGATGGGAGGACCCTTTCTCCACTTTTTTCTTTTTATATATGGTGGAGTAAAAAAAAAACTGTACCTTTGCACCCAAATTTGGCTTAGGCTATTTTGAAATAATTTAAAATAAACAATAATGAGTTTGAAAATCGTAGTATTGGCAAAACAAGTACCCGACACCAGAAACGTGGGGAAAGATGCCATGAAGGCTGACGGAACCATCAACCGTGCAGCTTTGCCTGCCATCTTCAATCCTGAAGATCTGAACGCTTTGGAGCAGGCTCTCAGACTGAAAGACGCTTTCCCAGGCTCTACCGTAACGCTGCTGACAATGGGACCTGGACGTGCAGCAGAAATTATTCGTGAAGGACTCTTCCGTGGCGCTGATGGCGGTTATCTATTGACCGACCGTGCTTTCGCAGGCGCAGACACATTGGCTACTTCTTACGCTATCGCTACCGCCATCAAGAAGATTGGCGAGTATGATATCATCGTTGGTGGTCGTCAGGCTATCGATGGCGATACCGCTCAGGTAGGTCCTCAAGTGGCAGAGAAGTTGGGTTTGCCACAGGTAACTTATGCTGAAGAAATTGTCAGCTTAGACGAAGCTGCTCGCAAGGTGGTAATTCGCAGACATATCGACGGAGGTGTAGAAACCGTAGAGGCTCCATTGCCTTTGGTGGTGACAGTAAACGGTAGTGCCGCTCCTTGTCGCCCTCGCAACGCTAAGTTGGTACAAAAATATAAACGTGCTATGGGTGCACAGGAGAAGTCAGCCATCATCAAGGAGGCTGGTTCCCTGCCTTATGCTGAGCTCTATGAGCAGCGTCCTTACTTGAATCTGGTGGAATGGACAGCCACTGATGTGGATGCTGATTTCAACCAGTGTGGTCTGAATGGTTCACCCACAAAGGTGAAAACTGTACAGAACATTGTGTTCCAAGCAAAGGAAAGCCAGACACTCTCCAGCAGTGATTCTGATGTGGAAGGGTTAATAAAAGAATTGTTGGACAAGAAGATAATCGGCTAAGACTATGAACAATGTATTTGTATATTGTGAGATTGAAGGCACAACCGTAGCCGAAGTATCTCAGGAGCTGCTGACCAAGGGTCGCAAGCTCGCCAATCAACTGAATGTTGAGTTACATGCCATCGTGGCAGGCACAGACATCAAGGGTAAGGTGGAAGACCAGATACTGCCTTATGGTGTCGATAAATTGTTTGTGTTCGACGCTCCAGGATTGTTTCCTTACACATCAGTTCCTCATACTGAAATCTTGGTAAATCTCTTCAAGGAGCAGCAGCCACAGATTGCCCTGATGGGTGCTACCGTGATAGGTCGCGACTTGGGTCCTCGAGTTTCCTCTTCGCTGACCAGCGGTTTGACTGCCGACTGTACGCAGTTGGAGATTGGTGACCACACCGATGCTAAGACAGGTACTGAGTACAAGGACCTGCTTTATCAGATTCGTCCCGCTTTTGGTGGCAACATCGTGGCTACCATCGTGAACCCAGACCATCGCCCTCAGATGGCTACCGTACGTTCTGGTGTGATGCAAAAAGCTATCTACGAAGGTGCTTGCAAGAAAGAAGTAATATATGCCGATGTGGATAAATATGTAAGTCCTGAGGCATTCGTAGTGAAGGTGCTTGACCATCACGTGGAAGCTGCCAAGCATAACCTGAAGGGTGCCAAGATTGTGGTAGCCGGTGGTTATGGTATGGGTAGCAAGGAAGGTTTCGACATGTTGTTTGAGTTGGCAAAGGTGCTTCATGGTGAGGTAGGTGCCAGTCGTGCTGCTGTGGATGCAGGCTTCTGTGACCACGACCGTCAGATTGGTCAGACTGGTGTGACCGTTCATCCAAAGGTGTATATCGCTTGCGGTATATCTGGTCAGATTCAGCACATTGCCGGCATGCAGGATTCCGATATCATCATCTCCATCAACAGCGACCCAGATGCACCCATCAACAAGATTGCCGACTATGTGATTAACGGCACTGTAGAGGAAGTGGTTCCAAAGTTGATTAAGTATTACAAGCAAAATTCGAAGTAACTATGGCAAATTATTATACCGACTATCCAGAACTGAAGTTCCATCTCGACCATCCGTTGATGGAACGCATCGTGGAACTGAAGGAACGCGGCTATGCCGACAAGGATACATTTGATGATGCGCCTGTTGACTATCAGGACGCTATCGACAACTATGACCGAGTACTTGAAATCGCTGGCGACATTGCAGCTAATGTGATAGAACCAAATAGCGAAAGTGTTGATATCGAGGGTCCTCATTTGGTAGATGGACGTATGGTGTATGCAGAAAAGACCAAAGAAAACCTGGCTACTACCATCAAGGCTGGTCTAAACGGTGTGCCTATGCCTCGTCGTTATGGAGGCTTGAACTTCCCTACCGTACCCTATTCTATGGCTTCTGAGATTATCTCTGCCGCCGATGCTGGTTTCCAGAACATCTGGTCATTGCAGGATTGCATTGAGACCTTGTATGAGTTTGGCACAGAGGAACAGCGCCAACGCTACATCCCTCGCGTTTGTCAGGGTGAGACGATGTCAATGGACTTGACAGAGCCTGATGCCGGTTCTGACCTGCAGCGTGTGATGCTGAAGGCTACCTATAGCGAGGAAGAAGGTTGCTGGTTGCTGAATGGTGTGAAGCGTTTCATCACCAACGGCGATTCTGATATTCACTTGGTACTGGCTCGTTCTGAGGAAGGTACTCGTGACGGTCGTGGTTTGTCAATGTTCATTTATGACAAGCGTCAAGGTGGTGTTACCGTTCGTCATATAGAGCATAAGTTGGGTATTCACGGCTCACCAACTTGCGAGCTGGTTTATAAGAATGCCAAAGCTGAACTTTGTGGCGACCGTAAGTTGGGTCTGATCAAATATGTGATGAGCCTGATGAACGGAGCCCGTTTGGGTATTGCTGCTCAGAGTACAGGTGTGAGCCAAGCTGCTTACAACGAGGCTTTGGCATACGCCCGTGACCGCAAACAGTTCGATAAGGCTATCATTGAATTCCCTGCAGTTTATGAAATGCTGGCTCGTATGAAGGCCAAACTCGATGCTGGTCGTAGCATTCTTTACATGACATCTCGCTATGTGGACATCTATAAAGCTTTGAACGATATCAGTCGTGAACGTAAGCTAACCCCAGAAGAACGTCAGGAGCAGAAGAAATACACTCGTTTGGCAGATGCCTTCACCCCACTGGGTAAGGGTATGACTTCTGAGTATGCTAACCAGAACACTTACGACTGCATCCAGATTCATGGTGGTTCGGGCTTCATCATGGAGTACAAGGCACAGCGCCTGTATCGTGACGCTCGCATCCTCTCTATTTATGAGGGTACTACCCAGTTGCAAGTGGTAGCAGCTATCCGCTATGTCACCAACGGTACTTACCTCGACATTCTACGTGAGTTCGAGCAGGAGCCTGTAATTGACGAGCTGAAGCCTTTGCAGGAGCGTGTGATTGAGATGACCAACAAGTTTGAGGCAGCTACTAACTTGGTGAAGGAAGCTGGCAATCAGGAATTGCTTGACATCCTGGCTCGTAGTCTGTATGAGATGGCAGCAACAAACGTGATGGCTAATCTCTTGCTGATGGATGCCTCTCGTGCTCCTGAACTGTTCGCCAAGTCTGCTAAGGTATATGTAAACTTGGTAGAATCTGAAGTGGAGAAGCATTTCAAGTTCATCAATAGCTTCAAAGCAGAAGACTTGGAGGCTTATAAACAATAAAAAAGGACAATGAATAATTAGAGCGGTTTCCAAAAGAAACCGCTCTTTATTTTACAACTCCAATTCTTTGGCAACTTCCTTCATTACCTCACTAATCTTAATGTGTTGCGGACAAATTTTCTCACACTTCTTACACTCTATGCATTCAGAAGCCTTACCATGGTCAACAATTAGGTTGTTGTAGTATGCCACCTCAGTAACGAAACCTTTCTTTCCAAAGCGTTTCTTTTGGTTGTAGAGCGAGAAATATTCAGGTATTGCAATCTTCTTAGGACAACCCTTCACGCAATAACGACAACTGGTACAAGGTACAGCAATACTGCTGTTGATAATCTCAGCTGCTTTGTGAGTCAGGGCAATCTGTTCCTCAGTCAGAGGCTTGAAGTCCTGCATATACGAAGTATTGTCATCCAACTGCTCATAGCTCGACATTCCCGAGAGCACCATCATTACCTGCGGTTGTGAAGCAGCAAAACGTATCGCCCATGAAGCCACCGACAAGTTCGGTTCAGATTGCTTGAACATCTTCTTCACCTCGTCAGGCACATTAATCAGTGTGCCACCCTTGATAGGCTCCATCACCACTACAGGCTTGTTGTGCTTGCAAATTACCTCGTAGCATTTACCCGACTGAATGCTGTCACTATCCCAATCCACATAATTCAACTGAATCTGCACCAATTCGATTTCAGGGTGTTCCGTCAGAATCCTATCCAATAGTTCGGCATTATCGTGGAATGAGATACCCATGTGCTTAATCTTCCCTTCTGCCTTCAGCTGTTGCAGGTACTCAAAGCTTTTCAGCTTCACTGCATTCTTATAGGTATTCTCGTTTAGTGAATGCACCAAATAATAGTCGAAATAATCCACGCCCACCTTCTGCAACTGGCGTTGGAAGGTTTCACGTTGCTTCTCTTCCGTATAAATCATCATGATGGGAAGCTTAGAGGTAATGGTGTAACTCTCACGTGGATAACGCTCCACCAATACCTCCTTCAATACCTCCTCACTCTGGAAGTTGTGATACATCCACGCCGTATCAAAATAGGTGAAGCCACGTTCTATAAACGTATCCACCATACGCTTCAATTGCTCTTTGTCAAAACTTGCCTGATCTGCTGGGTTCAGCAATGGCAGTCGCATACATCCAAATCCTAATTTCTTAGCCATAACTACGTAGGTTTATTATTGTTACTTCGCAAAGATACACATTTTGGGGGAATAAACAAAAAAATGAGGCGAAGCTTTATGAGCTCCGCCTCTAAAATATATAAGGTGTTTGCGATGCATTACATCATGCCACCGCCCATGCCACCACCCATACCAGGAGCTGGCATTGGAGGCAGATCCTCCTTCTTCTCGCTGATTACGCACTCAGTAGTCAGGAACATACCTGCGATAGAAGCAGCGTTCTCCAAAGCTACGCGGGTAACCTTAGCTGGGTCAACCACACCTGCAGCATGCAGATTCTCGAATACATCAGTACGAGCGTTGTAGCCATAATCAGCCTTACCCTCGCGAACCTTCTGTACGATTACGGCACCTTCCTTGCCTGCGTTTTCGCAAATCTGACGCAGAGGCTCCTCGATGGCACGCTTAACGATTTCGATACCAGTGGTCTCATCGTCGTTAGCACCCTTCAAGCCGTTCAGGGCTTCCTGAGCACGGATGTAAGCCACACCACCACCAGGAACGATACCTTCCTCGATAGCAGCACGTGTTGCACGCAGAGCGTCATCAACGCGGTCCTTCTTCTCCTTCATTTCAACCTCAGAAGCAGCACCTACATACAGAACTGCTACGCCACCAGCCATCTTAGCCAGACGCTCCTGCAGCTTCTCCATGTCATACTGGCTCTTGGTGTTCTCCATCTGCATCTTGATCTGCTCGATACGAGCCTGGATAGCCTCAGAGTCACCAGCACCGCTTACGATAGTGGTATTGTCCTTGTTCACAGTCACCTTCTCAGCCTGACCCAGCATGTCAACTGTAGTCTTGTCCAGTGTCAAGCCCTTCTCCTCGCTGATTACCACGCCACCGGTCAGGATAGCGATATCCTCCAGCAGGTCCTTACGACGCTCACCGAAACCAGGAGCCTTCACAGCGCAGATCTTCAACTGGCTACGCAGACGGTTCACTACCAACATAGCCAAAGCCTCGCTATCCACATCCTCAGCAATCACCAACAGAGGGCGACCAGTCTGTACAGCTGGCTCCAGGATAGGCAGGAAATCCTTCAGGTTAGAAATCTTCTTATCATAGATCAGGATGAGCGGATTCTCCATCACGCACTCCATCTTCTCAGTATCTGTAACGAAATAAGGTGACAGATAACCACGGTCGAACTGCATACCTTCAACTACACCAATAGTAGTGTCAGTACCCTTAGCTTCCTCGATAGTGATCACACCATCCTTAGAAACCTTACGCATAGCATCAGCAATCAGCTTACCAATCTCAGGATCGTTGTTAGCAGAAACAGCTGCTACCTGCTCAACCTTATCATAGTCACTACCCACCTTCTCAGCCTGGTTCTGGATAGCCTCAACAACCTTAGCCACAGCCTTGTCAATACCACGCTTGATGTCAATAGGACTTGCACCAGCGGTTACGTTCTTCAGACCTTCAGCCACGATAGCCTGTGCCAATACAGTAGCAGTAGTAGTACCATCACCAGCAGCATCGCCAGTCTTGCTTGCCACTTCCTTCACCAGCTGAGCGCCAGTGTTCTGCATATTGTCAGCCAACTCGATTTCCTTAGCTACGGTCACACCGTCCTTGGTAATCTGAGGTGCACCAAACTTCTTCTCAATCACAACATTGCGGCCTTTAGGACCCAGTGTAACCTTCACGGCATTTGCCAGTGTGTCGATACCCTTCTTCAACTGATCGCGGGCTTCGATATTGAATTTAATTTCTTTTGCCATTTCTTTATCTCCTTATTTAATTATTCAACAACTGCAAGCACATCACTCTGACGCATAATCAGATACTTTGTGCCATTTGCTTCCAGCTCAGTGCCGGCGTACTTACCGTAGAGCACCTTATCGCCTACCTTCAGTACCATTTCTTCGTCCTTTGTACCGTTGCCCACTGCAACAACCTCGCCCTTAACAGGCTTTTCCTTCGCTGTGTCTGGAATATACAGACCAGTAGAAGTTCTTTCTTCAGCAGCTTCTGGTAATACCAGAACTCTGTCTGCCATTGGTTTTACTGTCATAATTTCTATTGTTTTTATTTGTTATTTATTAGTTTTCAAAATCCGGATGCAAAAGTACTAATTTCATGCCAAACCACCAAACATTATTTTCGCTACATTTTATCTGCAATATTTGTCAGCCTGTCGTGACACTTTGTCACACTACATACTTCCCCGCTTTCTTCAGCACCTGTGTTCTGCCTTTCCAATTCACCGTAACCTGGCATCCGGCAGGAATCTCCACCTCGCAATGACCATTCTTCTGCAAATTAATATGGATAAAACCTTCCTTCACTGGGATTCGTCCCTTTGCCCAATCCAAGTGCAAAAGATTAGGGGTGAGGGTATATGCATTAATGGGCTTATCACTTTGACTGAATCCAAAGATGCCGTATGCCGCCAGCACCACAGGAGGAGCACCATTGGCACCATGACACAGACTCAGTCCAAATGGTCTGCCATAAAACTCCAACTGCTTTGCCAAATCGCTGTTCACCCTGAAATTTTCAGGAAAACGGGTATAACCCTGACGAAGCCAGTCACCCCACACTTCATCCAGCAACTGCAGTAATTCCTCTGTTCTGCCAGCCTTGATATACGCCAAAGCCTCATAGCCCTTTTCGTAGGAGATATTATCTTTATAATAAGGTATTCCGGTAATCACCGACTCATACATATAATCATACAAGCGTTCAGGATAAATACCTGCCAAAATAGCCCAATACTGAGCATGATGTGAGATACGCTTATCCAACGAGCCATCTTCCCGATAGCCATTCACGAAAGCCTTCTCGGTGTTGTCCCAGAAATGCTCATAGATATTTTTCTCCAGTTGGTCGGCACGCCTAGTATAATCCTTCGCCTTAGCATTCTCCTTCGTTAGCTGACAGAAATAGGCGGCAATGCGGAAGTTCATATAGAGCATGATCTGCGGATAACATGCCACACCATAGTCATCGGGCCCGTTATCACGACTCCATCCAGGAATGAACCCCGAGGATGGCTTAGAAGCATGGATAAAACCGTTTTCATCTTGTTGGTTGATGTAGAAATCCATCTGCTCAAAGATGCGGTCTTTGAACATCTCGAAGGAAGATAAGTCGCCATATCGCAGATAATCCTGCTTCAGTCCTATCAAAGCATGCAACGGATAATCCACAATGCCCCAATGACTTGTCTGTGGATGAGGAGGCATCAGACAAATGCTGATATTATTGCGAGCCACCTGCCTGTCACCCATTACCAGATTCATGCCCAGCATACTTGCCACAGCGTCCATCGACCATGGCAGGAAATCACGCTTGATGCCATCCAGGTTGAAATCGTGCATCGAGGTATGCAGGGTGGCTACACCTGCATTAAACAAGTCGTTCAGTGAAGCGTCACTACTCTCAAACGTCATCAGCATCTCATTGACAGGCCACATCATAGCACGGAACTTCACATCATGAATGGTACAAGCTTCTGAAGCTGTTACTTTCACATATCGCAAAGCCCGTTCAGGCAAGGTAATGGTCTTTGGAGAGCCACTCAGTGGCACGTCCTCAATGGGTTGCTGCTCAAAAAGTTTAGTGTTCTCATTCATCACCTCTTCTATCGACTCGCCCACTGTAAAGTGCAACGCACCTGTGCCAGAGGCCTCCAGCTCAACAGTACCTACTTCGTCATACCAGAAGTCGTAGATGACTGAGCCGTTCTTTTTCAATTGACAATTGACAATTGACGATTGACCATTGACAATTGACTGCGTCCTATTTTGTCGCGACTCGGCATAGCCCAAGCAAGCTTGGCTCTGCCCTCGCTGCTCCAAAAAGTGACCATTGACAATTGACGATTGAAAATTCTTCAAAGCAATTACGTTCTTTGGTTGAATAATTACTTCGTCGTTGATGCGAGTATTAGGAGAGACATCGGGGTTGTTGAAGCGAGCATCAGACTCAACGGGCAACCAGTCTTTTTGATTGATTGACGATTGGCAATTGGTGATTGATAATTTATCATTGTCCTTTATCATCAAAGCTGGAAGCTGCCTTGAGGTTGAGACCTTAACGATTACCTCATGCTTACCTTTGGCCAACTGTCCAGTAAACGCTTTGCCATTATCTGTTATTTCAACACGCTGTGCTCCAGCAGTAGCAAATTCCAGTGTCGTTGCTTCCTTTGCCGTGAGATTCACCTTGAACCAAGTTACCTCCTGCATAGGATTGAACTTACCCACATAACCCACATTCACACAACGCTCCTGACTACGTTCCAACAACCACTGTTGACGATAAGCAGCCAGCTGACCAGGATACCACATGTAGGATTGACGATTGACCATTGACGATTGACCATTGACAATTGACCATTGACGATTAATCACTACATCAGGATCCAGCACAGGGTCATATATCTTTTGAGCCATACCCCATAAGCTCACCACTGACAAAACCAGTAAAAATAAAAACTTCTTCATCATTGTTCATTATTATGCTTCGCATCAATGCTGTCGCGACTCGGCATAACCGATGCAAGCATCGTTTCTGCCCTCGCTGCTCCAGAAAGTCATTGTTCATTGTTCATTAATAATGGAACATTTTAACTTTCAGCGCATTCACCTTATCATACGTTGCAAACACATTGCGCTCGTCACCATTCAGCAAACGTCCCGGGATGAACTTACCATCCTCAAAACGCCCTTCCCAAATACTGTCATACCCACAGAACTTGCTCTTCACGCTGTCCTTCAACTTGAAATCGGCATTGAAGCCATAGCCCACCACATAGAACTCATCGGCACTGGTCTGCACAATCAGGGCACCACCCTGCTCTATCTGTTTCTTTTCTCCCTCAGCCTGGAAACCACCACCAGCAGGCGCCATCAAGGCACCAATGTCAAAACTCTTTCGAGGCGTGAAAGTCAGAACATAGTTGCCCATCTCCACCGTATCCGTCTCACGACCTGTATAGAGATAGATGCCACGCATCTTGTCGGAGCCCAGATTATCGGTAATCAAACTACCCATCTGCTGCATCTGGTCGTAACTCTCAGCCAACAAACGATGTTGCTTCTCCAGCTGAGGCGTCAGCTCGCTATCCTCATAGTCGATGCCAAAGGGCGAGAAAGCAATCGCATCGTGTTCACCTATTATATATAAACCACGGGCACCTATCAGCGTACTCTCAGGAATCAAGATAGGGTTGCCTTTCCAAGAGAAAGCCTGACCAATCCAGTCGAGCTGTTGCATATAGCTGTTGGGAGTCAAGATGTCAATGCTGGGAGCTGATGCCTTGTAAATGTCGAAGAACTCAGGAATCGAACAGCCATTGCCCAAGCTATTGCCCCGGGTATTCATACCAAACACACTGGCGTTGATGAACACAGGCAGAGGATAGACCTCCTTGCCTGCCTTCGCCATCTGCTCTAAATAATTGGCATAGCCGTATGCCGTAAACAGATGTTCTGTCATATTGCGGATGGGGTTCTCAGCCTGGTTGTTCACCTCACTCTTGCCGAAGAGCTCCTCCCAGTTACCCACAGTCTTGTTGCCATACTTTGCCCACACTTGCTCCAAGTCGGGTTGCAAGTTACCCTTATTGGCTTTCAGATAATCCACAATCTGCTGAGGCACCTGAGCCTTCCATGCCTTGTTGGCATCCGCACTGAAATCGCGAGGCGTGCCCCTCAACCCAGGCTCGTTCTGCAGTTGGATCATCACCACCGTATGGTCTTTGTCAGTATCCTTAATATGTTGCAGGAAAGCTTTGTAGGCTTTGGTATCAGCCTTCAGGATTTCTGATCCATACACAGAAATATGTTCCATCTCCTTGCCTTTATCATCCACCGCATGAGGATATTTCTTTGGGTTGGTCTTCACCCAAGTGGGCGCGTATGTCATCATCGGGTTCTTGAAAGCGCCAAACCACAGGAAGGCTATCTTCATGTTGTGCTTGCGAGCCTCAGCCAGGATGCCATCCACCAGCGTGAAGTCATATTGACCCTCCACAGGCTCCACCAATTCCCAACTTGCGGTGGCAATCACCGAGTTGAGATGCATAGCCTGCAATTTGTCCCACACTTTGTGTTCCTGCATATAGCTCAGCGACGAAGCCGTTGAGTTATGCAACTCACCACAATACATCACGAATGGCTTGCCATCCACCATCAGGCAAGTACTGCTTCCCACCTTCTGCAGGGCAGGAATTTGTGCCGATGCAGCCATTGCCAGCATCAACAACCCTGTAAAAAATGCTTTTCTCATAGTCGATTTTATTTATTTTGCGCAAAGATAGTAAAAATTTGGGGCATTCTCTAAATTTTTAAGCCTTGATGCAGGGTTTTTCTAATTTTATTTGTAACTTTACGGCGATTGTACACCAATGTGTGATAATAATAAAAATTGAAATACCATGACAAGAGACGAACAATTTGTGATTACCATTAACCGCGAGTTGGGTTCAGGCGGACGCACCGTGGGTAAGAGACTGGCTGAAAGGCTGGATGTTAAGTTTTATGACAAGGCCGTTCTGAAGGCTTTGAAGGAGAAGTTCCACCTCACTACTGAGGAGATTGAAAAGCTGAAAGGCAAGAAAGAGGGCTGGGCAGAGTTCCAACGCCGTGTAGTTCCTTTCGCAGAAGTTGAGCCCGATTTTGACGGCTATAAAGAAGCCTCTAACATCATCACCACCGAAGAGGTGTTCAAAGTAGAGACTGAAATCATCAAGGGCATCACTTCCGGTGAGTCATGTGTCATCCTGGGTCGTAGTGCATTCTATGTACTGAAGGACCATCCTAACCACCTGAGCGTACTTATTCAGGCTCCGATGGAACAGCGTATCGAACGTATTATGAGTCGTCAGAAACTGAGTCGTGAAGATGCCATCGATGCTATCAAGAAGGTAGATGAACGTCGTGAAACTTATGTGAAGACATTCTGCAAAACTTCTCGCTATGACACCCGTAACTACGACCTGGTGATTTCTATGGAACACCTCAAGGAAGAAGATGCCGTAGATATCATCATGGACTATGTTTACAGACAGTCGAAATAAGGGTTAAGAAAAAAACAGCAAAAAGGGAGACGTCTCTGCGAGGCGTCTCTTTTTAAGAGTGTATATATCAATCTAAAATAAACGAAGTTATGAAGAAAATTCTTTTATTCGTATTTGCTGCCATGATGGCAGTAGGTGCAAGTGCACAGGAGTTGGCTAATTTCAGCCGCAATGCACAGCAGATCGTATCACCTGAGATTAAGGGTGATTCAGTGACCTTCCGTTTGAGTGCCAACTATGCTACCGTAGTCAACCTCTATGGCAACTGGATGGCTAATTACTCTGATGTAGTACCTTTGACCAAGGGCAATGACGGCGTTTGGGAAGTCACCATCGTTGCTCCCGAACCAGAGATTTATACCTACAACTTCATCGTTGACGGTGTAAGCGTGAACGACCCACGCAACTATATGGTACAGCGTGACGGAACCCGTTACCTGAACATGCTGTTGGTGCCAGGCGAGCGTTCAGCTAACTACAACGAGACATTGGCCCATCGTGGCACAGTAAGTTACCGTTGGTATGACAGCAACATCCTCGGCATCAATCGTCGTGTCACTGTCTATACCCCTTACGGCTATGAGAATAGCAAGAAGAGCTATCCAGTGCTTTACCTGCTGCATGGTGCAGGTGGCGACGAGGAAGCTTGGTCAAGCATGGGCCGTACCGCTCAGATCATGGACAACCTGATTGAGCAGGGCAAGGCTGTTCCTATGATTGTGGTAATGCCTAACGGCAACCCTGGTCAGCAGGCAGCTTCAACCATGGGCTTGCCAGTGAAGAACCTTGACTATCGTGCTCCTGAGAATGCCAATATCTATGTAAGAAGTTTGGTGGAAGAGCTCGTTCCATTCATCGAGAAAGAATACCGTGCAATACCTAAAAAGGCCTCACGCGCCATCGCAGGTTTGTCAATGGGTGGTGGCCACACCTTCGCTGCTACTACCTTGTATCCTGACAAGTTCGACTATATCTGCCCACTGAGTGCAGGTACTCGTGAGAGCGACACACTGGATCAGCAACTGCAAGGCATCAAGAAGGCAGGCTACAAGCTCTACTGGATTGGTTGCGGTACCGCTGACTTCGCATATCCAAACAACCAGGTACTCGACAAGGCGCTGACCCGCAACGGCATGCCTCACACCTTCTTCGAGAGCACCGGCGGTCATGAGTGGAAGAACTGGCGTCTGTACCTCAACACCTTTGCTCCATTGCTGTTCAAATAAAAACTAATCAACCATATAATAAACGAAGTTATGAAGAAAATTGTATTATTGGCATTTGCTGCCATGCTGGCAGTAGGTGCAAGTGCACAGGAATTGGCTAATTTCGGCCGTGGTCAGCAAATCGTCTCTCCTGAAGTGAAAGGAGATTCAGTAACCTTCCGTCTGAATGCCAACTATGCCACCGTGGTGAACCTCTATGGCAACTGGATGGCAAACTACACCGATGTAGTTCCTTTGAAGAAGGGTACTAACGGCATTTGGGAAGTGACCATCGCTGCCCCGGAACCCGAGATTTATACTTACAATTTCATCGTTGATGGTGTAAATGTAAACGACCCTGTGAACTTCATGGTACAGCGTGACGGTACCCGTTACCTGAATATGCTGTTTGTCCCAGGCGAGCGCTCTGCCAACTATAACGAAGCTGCTCATCGTGGTACCGTAAGCTACCGTTGGTACGACAGTAGCCTGCTTGGCAGCAACCGTCGTATGACTGTCTATACCCCTTACGGCTATGAGAACAGCAAGAAGAGCTATCCAGTGCTCTACCTGTTGCATGGTGGTGGTGGCGACGAGGAAGCTTGGTCAAGCATGGGCCGTGCTGCTCAGATTCTGGACAACCTGATTGAGCAGGGCAAGGCCGTTCCTATGATTGTGGTCATGCCTAACGGTAACCCTGGTCAGCAGGCAGCTTCAACAATGGGCTTGCCAGTGAAGCAGATTGACACGCGTGCTCCTGAAAATGCCAACCTCTTCGTAAAGAGTTTGGTAACCGAGATTATTCCTTTCATCGAGAAAGAATACCGTGCTATTCCTAAAAAGTCAGCACGTGCCATCTCTGGCTTGAGCATGGGTGGTGGTCACACCTTCGCTGCCACTACACTCTATCCTGACGTATTCGACTACATCCTGCCAACCAGTGCAGGTGCTCGTGAGAGCGATCAGTTGGATGCTCAGCTGCAGGGCATCAAGAAGGCTGGCTACAAGCTCTACTGGATTGGTTGCGGTACCTCTGATTTCGCTTATCAAGGCAACGAGGTGCTCGACAAGGCATTAACCCGTAATGGCATGCCTCACACCTTCTTCCAGAGCTCTGGCGGTCATGAGTGGAAGAACTGGCGTCTGTACTTGAACACCTCTGCTCAGTTGCTGTTCAAGTAAGAGACAAAAACCTTTATGAAAAAACAAGAGGTGGGGATTCGTCCTCACCTCTTTGTTTATGTCTGTTCATTGTTCATTGAAGAAAAGAATTTTCTTCCGATTGTCATTAGGGCGAACCGCAAAGTGAAGCCAATAGACACTTTTGCGACGCTCCAAGATCAGTTCATCGAAATCACGATGGTTTTGGTCTGACATATCCAGCAAGATGACCATATACCTCAGTGCCTGTTCAATGCCAGCACAGCGGATATCCACGGCACAGCCCCTCATGTGATTCGATGTAGGACTGGGGTTCAGCCCAGCCCTTTTCATAGCCTCATAAACTTGATAGGAACGAAATCCTTGATTGATTATAATACCTTCCACGTTTTCAGAAGTATCATAATCCTCATGAGGTTCAAGCACATACAAAGTGTTGTAGGTAAACCGCAATTCCTCCAACCAGAATTCGCAGATGCCCACCAAGTTCTCCACTGCTTCCAGTGGTGGCTCATTACCATCTGGAGTTTTGTAACTCGTCTTAATCAACTCTCCGAGCGTGAAGTGCTCGGAGAGGTTCTGATGCTTATCTACCATAATCAAAATGTGATGTGTGATGTTGTGATGTTGTGATGCTTAGCTAATCATGATTTTATCGGTTTTGACAAAGGAAGCACAAGAATGTCCGTTCACATTGACATCATCTGCTTTCTTCACTAATCCATCTTTAATCAACCTGTTTATTCGCATACGTGCAGCATTGATTAATTTGAGATCAAAGCAACGCATCACATCTTGATAAGTAAATTCTTCAGGCAGTCGTTTGAAGCCATCCTTTGTTTTCTGATGATGCTGATGTTTCATGGAAGCCTCCTTCAACTTATTGTCGAAGTACATCTCCGCCATCGCGCCAAAATAATGCTTCTGACAAGCATACTGCATATTTACAAACAACTCCGCTAATTGCCAGTCTATATCATCCGTCTTGAACTCGCCACACCAGAACTCACCATCCTGATGCAGTTCGTTCCAATGACGCATCACGATGAAGGGAGCTGAGAAGTTCAGGCCATGATAAGCACATCGCTTCAGGAGCATTTCATCGGCTTCCGAGTCATTCTCCTGGGCATCCGCCATTCGGCGGGCAGTCCAATCGTACAACTCCCTCACCAGCTTCCCGAAGGGCAGTTCCCCCTTCGTCCTGTCAAGCTTGAAAGCCCACTCTGTCAGTCGGTTGTCACTCTCATAGTCTATGGTACTTTCAAATTCTATCATCTCGAATCTGGTAGAAGGCAATGGAATACAGGTGAGGCGTGTGGCCAAGCCAGAGCCGAAATTGCTTTCATTCACTTTCTTCTTCAGGGCGATGGGCGTACCCGTGTAGATGAAATTCCATGTCACACGGAACTTTTGCATCACACTGTCCACATTCGAGTATGCCTGACCGTCCTCTTCGTTGTGGAAGGCCTTCAATTCCATGCTCATCTTGTCAATCCACGAGCCACCCTTCTGAACACTCAGCGTATTGTCCAACTCAGTGTCGAAAGTCAGCATATGGAGTTGCATCTCAACGCCATCCACCGTCTCGGTGGCATTCACCATGTCCTGAATGAACTGGGCATTGGATGTTCGGGCTGGATGGATGCGTACAACCACCTTCGGTTTCTTGGGTTTCTCCTTGTTGGCGCCCTTGGTCCTCATCATTTCACGATAGGCATTGATGGCATCTATGCCTATTTTGTCCGATGCGAACAGGGGAGCCATGAGCAAATTGTAAAGCCTGGTGGCGAACGACTTGCCTGATGCAGGGTCACCGATAATCATAGCCGAGCCATTGAGTCGCCTCAGTTCCTCAGGCCTGTGATAGAAACGATAGGTGCATCGGGTCATTAAGGTCATCAGCAGCAAGCCACCCACAACCAGTGCAGCAGGGTATTGGTTTTTCTTCAAACCCTTGCACACGTCTTTCAAGGCAGGAAAATGCTCGGACATTTTCTCAATTTGCTCACCCCAGTACCACAACAACTCATTGATTTCATCGTCATCACGTTGACCGTTGACCGTTGACGGTTGATCGTTATTCGTGGCAATGTTGATGATTTCCTGCATCTTCTTTGATATTCCCTTAGGTTGCTCTTTGCAAGCTGAATCCACAATGTTTAGCAACTCCTGCTCATCCAAGCCCAACCTTGGCATAATCTCCAGCAGCAATTGCCTGTTGTTGTCACAGATAGCCCGTAGGTTCACAGCCAAATTGTATAGCTTTACATTACGCTCACCCTCATGAGGAAGGCCACCGTTACGTTTCCACCATTCTTCAATGATGGTAGAGTAAGAAACACCTTTAAAGGAACGTTGGACGTTGACCGTTGACGGTTGACCGTTGACGGTCAATGGTAAATGGTCAATAGTCGGGTTGCTATGGCCATTCCGATACTGACCATCATACTTCTTAGCAAACGCATCATTGTGATAGGTGAAGAGTTCCTTGTCCAAGTACAGAATATCTTCTTCCTTGCAGACGAAGCTCATGCGTGAAGCATCCTTGCAGCTCTCATCTACCTGCACCCCTAACAACTCAGCCATCTTGTGCTGATTGTCAATCAGGTTGCCCCAAAGCACATTAGCTTTGAACACAATCTTCAGGCCCTTGCCGGAAGGCGTTACATACACCAATAGAATACATGAACGTAAGTCATTGTCAATGGCCAGACGTCCATTGTCAATTTGAGCCCAAAGTTCTTTGGGCGAATCAACATGGTCGATGTCCATCACCACCAAGCCCGTCAGCCTTGTGGCTGATTGTTTCCTCCAAGCCCCCGAAACACCCTTCTTAGAGGTTGTCTCATCAAACATAGCTTGGAAGATAAAGGCAGGCAGTTTTCGTTTCAGTTTGGCATCGCCCGACTGACGGAACTCGTCAATCAGGGCGTTGCTCTTTTTGTCTCTCACCAGCTGATAGAACACTTGTTCATCCACCGGCTGAGTCGGGTTAAAAAAATTCTTTTGGTAACTGAACATAAAGATTAAATCAGTTGAATATCGGTTATATAGAAGGCATTCTCATGGCGATCATTGTTTTCGCCCCAAGTACGGTGTTTCCAATAACCCTTCACTACGTATAATTGACTTTGGAAATACTCCGTATCTCTGTTCTTAGAGGCAAAGTCTCCAGTCAACTCCCCATACCAGGTGTCACCACCATGTCTCAATACCAAGCCACGACTCTTGAAAAACTCAGTAGTTGCGTCCTGTTTTTGGTACTGGCGCTCAGCGTATGCGCCCACCGCGACAATAGTCATAATACTTTCCATTTTGTAAATGTGTTAGATTAAAGAATGTTTCCCAGTTGGAACCCAGTAGTTGACTCTTCCAGATTATCCAAAATCTCATGGGCACACATCAGCTTGGCATTTATCCTCACGCCGTTCTTGCGGAAGAAGTTGGCGTAATACTTTGCCCAAACCAATGCCGAATCGGCATCATCGAAGTCATCCAGGCAAAAATAGCAGACATCATCATTCCTGGCATCCAGACAGGAAACCATGTAATTGCCTTTCAAGCGGGATTCCCTGATGTCCTCTATCTCGAAATTCAAGTCAAGGGTCTGAGGGATTGCCTTGAACCTCACGCCTAAACGAACCAAATCGTCCAAACGAGAATCCAATGTCTTACCCACCTCGAAAGATGGGTCTTCTATCACATGCCCCATCATGCTTGCCAAATCCTTCATCTGGATTTCTTCGCCAGCATCGCAAAGGTAATAGTATTCATCACACAGCTTGACCCTGTTATCATTCAGTGTTGTCAGAATATCATCCTTTGTCAAGTTCCACCATTCACCGCCCAAGTAAGCCACTGCTTGCGGTACACCCCCAAGGCTACTGTAAACTACAATCTTGTCCATCAGTAAAGATTTAATTGGTTACACATTATTCTAATACGTAGTCTGTAGTTTCCAGAATCTTCAGGACTGATTTCAGGTCCTGAATCATGACCTTGCCCATAGTGGGTTTAGCCACTTCCTTAGATACCTTGCTCTTGAAGGTGATGTTCTTCAAGCCCTCAATGAGAGAGCTGTTAGGCAGGCGACAGATTAAACGATAGTTACCACTTTTGGAATCGGTGATGTTCCAATGTGTAAAGCACACAAGGCCGGTCTGCTTGTCAAGGCGCAGAGAGCCTTTCACACACTTGCCTGTTTCCAGGCGTTCCAGCAATTCAGCTGAGATTTCAATTGTTTTTTGCATTTTTTGAATCGAATTTTTGAGCATCTGAAAAGCGAAGTTTTTAGTTTGAGCTCAATTGTATCCGGATACTTTTCCTCGCTCATCATCGACTCTGGTTAATTAATAATTAGAAGCTGTTGAGCCAATCGTCAATCACGGCTGGTTTCACGATATCCAGTTCCATGCCGATAAAGACATACGTCTCGGCCAACACCAAATCCACACCTTTGCATCCAGTGAAGTTGATTACCTGTGAGTCCAGAAACTCCAAGTAATTCTCAGCCATTTCCTGCTGCATCTCACCACTGAAGCCCAGTACAGAGTTAAGCATCATCTTGTAGAGAGATTCGCTAACCCTTCGTTCCACACGGTCAAAAGTCGTCATGGCATTGCCATCCACTTCCAGACCGACACTCAGATCATGACAGGAAACCTTCATCTCCTTGATGAAGCAATCCTCAATCTTTTTTTTCTTTTGCATAAAAAAGTTTTTAAGTAATACTCATAGTTGCGAAGCAACTTCTCAATTTTCATAATCGCGTCAGCGATTTCTCAATCGTGCGAAGCACGACCTCATCCTCACCTTCCCACCGCATTGACAATGAAGTCAGCCCCCTTGGGAGTCCAGACGAGATAGGTTTGTTCTTTTTTCTTTCCGCTCTTAGAGTAATAGATGAAGAGTCGGTTCTCTGCGAGTCCCCGACCCTCATACGCTGGTGTCAGGCGGAACTGACCACCACTCCTACGTTGAATCCCCTGGTCACACAGGAAAGAATTCAAGTCCCTTGCATCGATACCTATTTCCTTGGCAATCTGTGTCACGGTAAAACAGTCGTTGGAATCTTGGTTTCGGCAAGCCAGCTCAACACCCACGATGCGTTCTGCCTCGTCCATCACATCCGCGTCCGTTACCAGCAGATGGCGTACAGCCCCAGCTTGTATGCGTTCGCGCTCCAGCTGTTCCCAACGCAGCACCAGCCTTGCTCGTGCCTCGTCATTGAACTTGGTGGCGATATACAGGCACTCCGTCTTAGTCAGGTTGTAGCAAGGCACTTCCTTGTGTCCGCCGTTAGGCATTTCATAGATTCTCGATGAGAGGGAAAAATTTCCCCCTCGTACTTTCACCCATGCCTCCTCCATCTTGCGGATGGCCTTCAGCACATCATTGTGAGGTTTTCCTGTCACATCGGCAATCTCCAGAGAAGTCATCCGCTGGAGATTCGTCATCATCAAATTGTTCATATACAATAGTTTTTTGCGTCGCATCCCTTGGTGCGACCTTTAGCGTTTTTAAGAATAGATTAAGATTAAATTATGGTACGCACGTACGCACATGTACATGCGTGTAAGCGTGTTTGTTTTCCACTGTAGCAATAAGTCATAGAGCACCGTCGCATTTCTCACTTGCGACAGTGCAAAGGTAGGTAGAATAAAAAAAAGAAACCCCCTACGTGGGGGGTACGCGTAGGGGGTACGGGTTTTGTTAACTTGTTGTTAATCAGCGAATAAATTTTTCAACAAATCTTGCAATTCCAGAGATTGCCGTTGGTCAAGAGCACTATTGTAATCATTTCGCATATTATTCCTCTTCCATAATTCCTCAAAATATTTCCACTTGAAAGGAATATTTAGGCATTCTGACATCTCGTTTGCTATGAATGCGGCTTTCGTCCTTGAAACCTTGGGGTAATAGTTTTCATCCATCAGTCCAGCATCTTGCAATCTTTTCCAGTACTTCATGGCTTGGGGTGTTGCCAAGGGTTCTGGCAACTTGGTTTGCTTCTCCCCGTCAGCTTGTTTCTCTTCAGGGATTACACCATTAGTTATGTGTACATGCTGGTTGTCATGTATGTCGAACATCGGGCCGTTCACAGTTACATTGCCCGTGAAGGTGACATGTGGGTTTACGTCTTTGTCAGCCATATCATTCTTCTCCCACATTCACGTTTTCGTTGTTATTTACATCATACAGAGGTCCATGTATTTGGGCATTATTCATGGTCAAATGATTGGCATGGATGGTGGTGTTTCTCTTCTCTTTCTTCTCCATCTCTTCATCCATATCATCCAACATATTGAATTCTGCTTCGGTGGCAATGTGTCTCAAAAAGACGCCGAGCATTATCTTGACGGGCTTGTACTCTTCCTTGTTCATGTGTTTCAGACAATACTTCAAGATCTCTTTGAGCGAGAAACGCACCACCTCTCCATCTTCGCCGAAATACGAGAGTTGTTTATTCAGATTCACAACCTGAGCTGTCATGTATTCTATCTCACGTTGTTGCCTTTTCGTCTTGCATTTCTCCAAGTCCAGGTCTATTTGCAGTTTCTCCTTGTCCAGATTCTGCTGGTCGATGACACTCTGCATATCAGCTATTGTCTTCTTGTCTTTTATTGCCTCTGCCCTGAGTCTTTTGTTTTCACTATTGATATTATCTTCAAAGAAATCCAGTTGGTCAATTAAATTCTTTCCTCGCTTCTGTTGATGTTTACCCATGATATAATTCTAATTTTGATTGTTTACAACTTCGTTTACAATATGTGAATAGGAGAAACGTGAGGCATTGTTAGAAACAACAATTCTCATCAGGACTACGACATCCCATCCTCTTGTTGTAACTGCCAATGCTCACGCCATAAAGTGACATGAGCTGACAGCCTTAACATTTCGAGGATTTCAAATTAGTCGTAGTTGATGAGAAAAACGAAAAGCCTTAGGCTCAGCTTTTAATAAATATGTCAAACGCACAAAGATAAACATTGTTTACCTATGCACAAAATAATACTTTACTTCTATTTATCGGTACTACCTCCTTCTTTTAATGGTTACTCAATGTTGCAAAGATAAAGAATATGTTTCAAATTTGCAAATAAAGAACTGATTTGTTCTATATAACGTGGATTGTGTAACTCATTTAGGGGATAATTAACCCACTGACCTTTGGCATATCTGCTAAAATCAGTGGGCTTACTCGTTCGATTGTCAATCTTGAAAAGATGATGAATGCCCAAACAATTGTTCTAATCTATATTCCAGTAAGCATCCGGCTCACCATCAAATGCATCAGATACTGAATCAGCTGCATATTTTTGATATTCTCTCCATGATTCATTAGCAGCCTCCTCGTCAATACCTGTTTGGACGTCTTTTGGGAAAATAGGTGGTATAACAATATGTCCTTCGTTATTCATAAAGCCAATTTTATTATCCTTTTCTATTTCAGCGAAGCCACAATTGTCGCTATAAAATTCGTCAAATTTTATGTTTTCAGGCAAATTAAATAATCTTCCATCAGGGCATAATATATACTCACGATTTATTATAATTCTATTGTGGAACGTCCTAGGATAGATATCAAAGCCATCTTTAGAATAATAAATTACATCGAAAGAATCATTAAGTATGGCAATGCATTTTCCTTCTTTGTATTTTGGCTGTTTGTCATATCCAGTATAAGATGGATTTTCTTCCATTTTAATCAGAATAAGAAATTCTCCCCAGGCAAAACTAATTTCAACATTGTGAAAGTCATATTTTTCAGACAAATTAAAATCACAAATATTGAAATATTTATCATCGGTTCTTCTTGCCAGTTCATTTATGCGCCCCCACCTTTTATCTACGTTATCGGCTAGAACATCTATATAAACAAGATTGGAAAAATCTTGTTTGCGAAACCCGAAAAGGACTCGTTCTACTGATTCTTTTGATTCAACTTTTGCTTCTTTCAGTACATTTCCTTTAGCATCGATATATTGATACCAATAACCCCCTTTATAAGATTCATACCAATATTCACCTTTTACTATTGCGTTTTTAAAGTCGTACATATAAAAAGGATATTTGCTCAAATAAACTCCAAGCTCATTATCCCAGATATAGTCATCTAAATAGCTGAGTTTATTTACAGGCACTCCTTTGTTCTTGCAAATAATAAAAGAATCATAAGGATAAACAAAATCGAACTCCCTTTCTGATATGGGTCTTCCTTTTACATCTACCAACTGATACTTGTAAGTCGAGTAGTAGTAGTAACCTGATTGATAAATGTCTGCTCTTCCGACAATAGCAATCTTATCTTGAACGATTTCCAAGATAATGTCAAATCCTTTTTCAGAAGACATTTTCTTTTCTTCACTATCACATATATAGTATTTTTTTGTAATCGGACTTTTTATGACTGTATATCTCATAATTGTTATTTTATAAGCGAGTTCTTCAAACTGTGTAATGAAAACATCTGGGACTTATTCTGTTATCATTCTCGATAAGATGATTACTACTTTTCCCCATCTATGACTGGAACAGTCATCGGTATGCCTCCTTTGTTTGTGTAGCTGTATGTACCTACACGCTGCGGATTTTTAACAGTAACCACTTGGTCACTATAAAAATTCTCACCAAGTATCACGACAATATTGCCATTGTACCATTTATATTCCTTGTTTGATATTTCACTTGCCAAAGCTGCGCTTCCAAGAACTTGGAACACCTTGAAAGATGTCTCAGTCTTGTTCTCATAGCTTACAGGCTGATCAAGATACTTTATCGGGACTGCTCCTTCGGAGTTTTGATTGACTAACCCAATAACAAATAAAATTACGAATGTCAGGACAACACCTGTCACGAAACCTAAGAAGAATGATTTCTTATTCATATTGATATTATATTAGTTGTTACCAGAAGAAATACTTTCTGCAGCTATGGCTTCTTCATCTCCGCCAAGTTCCTGACTCGCTTACCATAGAAAAAGGATTGGTGGCAAGCGGGGCAGATTATGGCTTCCTCTTGACCAATGGTGTATCTCAGGCCATTCTGATGGGGCTTGCCACAGAGCAGGCACTTATAGAAACCCTTGTGAATTTGCCTTGCAAAACGGGTTTCAAGTTCTGACGCATTGTCATTGGCTGTGAAAAACTGCTTTAATTCTTTAGCTTTCATAATATACAGTTTTTAAAATGCTAATACCAGAAAGCATAGCATGGACATTGAGCACTATGTTTTCAGCACTTTGCAAAGCAGGTGCTAGAAGGCAGAGGGGCGATATGTAAATGTTTTGCTTCTTCATGGTATATGTACATTAATGCAAAGATAGGTAAATAATTTTAGATTTCAATACTATTAGACAAAAACTTGTTCAAGGGTATGGAACTATCCAATATAAATTATCAACCTTTTCTAGGAGAAGACACATCACAACATCACACATCACAACATCACATTTGCTTTTTACAATAGCCCAAAATAAGTGGGGATAACTTTTATATTTATATATATTATAATATA
>JAFXVZ010000027.1 GCA_017534535.1 Bacteroidaceae bacterium
CTGAACGGAGTGACGAAGTACTGGACCACCTTCTACCACCCTGCGCTGAGCTATCAATTGCCGGCAGGGGCGATGGCTCTCTATATGAAGGAAGATATGGCGCTGTATATGCTGGGCGATGGGAATGTGGTGCCTGCAGGCACACCGGTGATCATCATGGGGGATACCAGCAGCATCAGCATCACGAAGCTCGACAGCACTTCGGTGACTAACCCAACCGACAACAAGCTAAGCGGCACAGCCGTTGCCACTGCTGCTTCGTCACTTACCACGGGTGGAAAGAAGGTGTATGTGATGAGTAAGGTTAATGAAACATTAGGCTTTTACGAATTCTCAGGCACAACCATCCCTGCGAATAAGGCGTACTACTATTAAAAAGCAGTGCAATTATTCGTGGCTACTAAAAGAAAGCAGTGCAAATGTTTGGCTATATCGATTGAAAAGTGTAGTTTTGCGGTACGATTTTATATTGAAAAGTGTAGTTTTTAATTGCCAAAACATATTGAAAAGTGTAGTAGTCCATGCTGTATAGGAAGATAACATCATACATTGAAAACTATTTGAATTCCGATACTGACGAGATCCTAATATTGGAAGGAGCCCGTCAAATCGGTAAGTCGTTTAGTATCCGCGAGGTGGGGAATCGTTTGTATCCGAACTTTGTAGAGATCAACTTTGTGGAGGATGACGAGGGTGAGCAGCTGTTCAAGAACATCCATAAAAAGGATGATTTCTATCTGGTCCTTAGCATGGTTGCCGGTGACAAACTCAGCAATCGCAATGATACTCTTTTATATGCCAGTCTATTTCGTGATGTTCATGAAAGCCGATATACATCAAACTGACGAAGCAGAGTATATCTTCTAATGACTAACCCAACCGACAACAAGCTAAGCGGCACAAATAATCCAACAGGTGTCTCATCAGAGCAGAACCATTACTAACAGATTTAAACCATTTAGTGATGAAAGATACAAATAAATATAAGACAAGAGCGAAAAAAAGTGAAAAACATTTGGAAAACGTCAAATTGTTTTGTATCTTTGTGCTTTAATAGGAAGAATGTTCAATGAAGAAAGAACAATGAAGAATGAACAATGAACAATGAAGAATGAACAATGAACAATGAAGAATGAACAATGAACAATGAAGAATGAACAATGAAGAATTAATGAATAATAAAAAAATGAAAGATAATATGAAAACTAAGTCAATTTTTGGGATTGTCCTAACGGGGGTTATGTGCCTCTGTCTGATAGGATGCCAGAACGATGATTTTATGGAGAAGACCAATCCACTTCGCACAGCACAGAAGGGAGTGGTTACGGGCGACACCTGGAGCCTTAACTTAGAGGCAACTATAAGTGATGTGGCTGATACCAGGGTTGTGAAGTTGGAGAAAGATGACTCTAATAATGATGTACTGAACGGCTATTGGGTAGAAGGTGAGAAAATAGGCGTGTATCTGAAAGGCGTCAAACTGGGGTTCTTTGAGATTACTGAAGTGATTGAAGGCTCCAATGGCAAGAGTGCCAAGTTCTACGGCACAGGCTTGTTAGATACAGGTATGGTGGATGGTGATAATGTGCTGACGCTGATCTATCCAGACAATGACAACGTGTGGGACTATACGGGTCAAAACGGAACGCTTGACGCTATCTCCAAAACATACGATTATATGCTGGCTTCGCTTACTGTAAACAAAGAAGGCAGTAAGGTAAAGGTTACAGACAGCAGTACAAGCTTTTCTAGCCAACAGAGCGTTTACCGCTTCGGCCTTAAGGATGGCGATAATAATGCCATCAGTGTGAAGCAGCTTATGATAAGCTCCGCAAAGAAGATGATTGTTAAGCAGCTAACTTTAGGAACCGATGACAAGTGGACTCGCACCTATGGTTCTTTGACCATTACTCCTCCTGAGAACCCTACTACCGACTTGCTGTATGTGGCAATACTCAACGAGCAGGCGGAAACAGCGGGACAAGAAGACACTTATGAATTGTCCGCCATAGGAAGCGACAATGCACTCTATATGGGTACGAAAGCTACCAAAGGAACCGAATATGATTTCCTGGCAAGCAAAGTACAGTTCAACAGTGCAAGGGAAGTGGCAATGAAACAGGCGAAGCTGACACCGAATGCTTCCGCAACTGGCGATGCGTGGTGATGGCATTCGTATGAACCTGATAAAAACAGATGCTGTGATGGAAAAGGAGAATTACGAACAGCCCGCCGTTAGGGTGGTAGAGATGGAGCCTGTGATGCTTCTTCAGTCAAGCAGAGACTCTTATGGCCCTGCACATGAAGGATAAGTAAATAACTCATAAAAAAATAGAAAAACATGGAAAAAAAGAAGTATGTAAAGCCCGCCATGCAGGTGATTAAGCTGCAAAAACATGCACCTTTGATTTGCTGGTCAGACGGTGGTCAAGGCGGCAGACCTAGCTATTAGATATGACAGTGGTTGTTCCAAAAAGAAAGCGTTACAAATTGTAACGCTTTCTTTCCTTTGAGACATGATTAAATCATGAAACGAGTCGGGTTGTCTTGCTCCTCTGGTAAGATAACATTTGATGCTTATGGTGCCATACTATCACTTCCCTGCCCTTCTAATCAAAATGCTAAAGACCATGACTTCGATGGCCAGAAGTATGGCAGGGATGATTACCAGAATAGGAGCATCGTTCAGCATCGCCAGCAGAATGCAGATGCCCATGATTCCCATGATGATGTTCATGGCACGTGTCTGCGTTACCAACAGCTTCAACTGCTTCAGCGTGGTGATGGTTGTGGGTGGATTCAGCAAACGTGGACGGTAAGCCGAGAAGCCTATCAGGAACATCAGGAGAGTCCAAAAGCCCGATATGACAAACAGAGCCGTGGGACCCGACATTTGATCCACCTTCCCTTCCAGATTCCAGTGTGTGGGCACTAAATCGCCAGATGCCTCACGCCACAGTACGGCAGCCACTACCCAGATGGCGAGCAGCAATACCAATGCTACGAACTCCATGATGCGGTCGGTCCACGTCACAGGCAGCCGCACGTTGTAGATTTTATTCGTACGTTTCTCGTTAAACAGTCTCTTCCAGTTCATTGTTCTTTGCTTTTTTCAGCCTTCCGCTTTTGCGCAACGCCTCGTTGATAATCCATAGCAGCTGTCCGTTGGTAGAGCGAAACTCATCGGCAGCCCACGCCTCGATGGCGTCCATGGTCTTCGCATCGACACGCAGCACAAAGCTTTTGGTCACATTATCCTTCTTTGACATGCTAAGGTCGATTAAATGATTAATGATTCAACGTACCGGTATTCACCACTGGCTGTGCAGCATCGTCGCCACAGAGCACCACCATGAGGTTGCTCACCATAGCAGCCTTCTTCTCGTCGTCAAGTTCTACCACACCTTCGTTAGAGAGTTTGTCGAGTGCCATCTTCACCATCGATACGGCTCCTTCCACAATCTTTTCGCGGGCAGTGATAATAGCAGCAGCCTGCTGACGACGCAGCATCACAGCTGCAATCTCAGGTGCGTATGCCAGGTAGTTGATGCGGGCTTCCACCACCTCAATGCCAGCCAAAGCCAGGCGATCGTTCAGCTTGTTCTCCAACTGCTGGTTGATCTCCTCACCTCCACCACGAAGTGTCAGCTCATCGTTCTTCTCGTCGGTATCGTCATAAGCATATTGCCCGGCTACCTGACGCAAGGCAGCATCGCTCTGCACCTGCACGAACTGCTCCAGAGCCTTCATGATGCCTGATACGCTTGCAGTGATCTGGTCAGCCCTCACATTACCCATTGCCATAGTCTGAGCATCAATCTCAAACATAGCTTTATAGGTGTCTTTTAATTTCCATACCAGCACGAGGCCAATCATGATGGGGTTACCTGTCTTGTCATTCACCTTAATGGGCTGAGCATCGAGATTCCTGGCACGGAGAGAGAGCTTTTTGGTGCTCATGAATGGGTTGATCCAATAGTAGCCCGTCTTAGTGAATGTGCCACGATACTTGCCAAAGAATGTCAGCACGCGAGCCTCATTGGGTTCCAGCATGATGAAGCCTGCCCAAAGGAAGAATGACACCAGCAAAGCCAAAGGACCAGCCACGATGAGCCACCAATTCCCATAGATGATGAACAGCACAATGGCAGCAATACCAGCCAAAGTGAGCAGCAGATTGAAGAACAGCATGGCGAAGCCGTTCAACGTTGTTCCTTGATAGTTAAATTCTTTTGTTCCCATAATTCTTGAGTATTTAAGTTGATATCATTTTGATATCGCAAAGATAACAAAATAATTCTTATATCTCCAAATATTCGGGGAACTTTTTTTCAATAATCTTTCTCTACATAAGTAAAGAAGGTATTGCCGATGGTGAAAGTAACGCCGTGACTCAAAGGTTCTGAATCGCCTTCCTGTAAAGGATTGTCTCCCAACAGTACGCCTTTCTCCAAAGCCTTGAGGCAAACAACGCCTCGACGTTGGAAGATTTCTGCATGAACAGGTGCCACATCACCGGCGATATCCCAAGAAAGCTGGATGGAGCAATCAACACTCTGACCCAATGTTACCACAGCCGACGGATCAGCACGCAGCCATTTGTAGAGGGCAATCTCCAGCGGCTTGATGGCTCCCCGAACCTGCAGGAAATAATGCTCACTCTTAGGTGCCTCGAAGGCGATGCAGACGGCTATCACTGTAGATGTAAACAGGAAACTGAGCAATACGAACAGTCGGAAATCAACCAATGTGTCCTGATAGAACAGCATCCAGATATACATGGAAAACAAACCCAAGAAACAGGCTATGATAAACCACAACAGACGGATGCGTACACGGGTGTGCCATGTAACACAGTACATAATGACAATTGTCATCAGAATCCAGGGCAAGCAGTCGAGTAACAAGGAGTTAGTCTTGATATCCATCATAATCGCCAGCATACAGCCTGTTGCAAAGCTCTGATATCCCAAGATTCCAGCTATGACAGCTCGCAGGAACATATTGACAATGCGTTTTCTCCACTTGACATGTCGCAGGGAAAGCATCGACAATACAAACGTAGTGAAGAAACTGATGCAAAAGCCAAACGAAGGCTGAAAATCCAAATGCACGGAATAGTTCAAGAGGAATTGCTCGGCCTCGAGAGTACCCTCCTTAATACCGAAGACGAAGAACACGATTTTGGTGACCAACGGAGTGGAGTCTAAATGCATGCGCCACATGAAGAACATCCATGCCAACAGTCCGGCTAAGATACCACCCAGGATCCAATCCATATAGAAGGTGGCATTGTTGTGGTCAAGCAGGTTATGGAAATTATAGTAGTGCGACCCATGTCGGCAATTCCTACCATGCTCCGGGCATTGATAGCCATTTTCATCCCAACAATCTTTATGCATCACATGCTCGCATTTGGTAACAACCTCATCACCCACCTCAAAAGGTGCCTTGCAAAGATAGCAGCTTTCAGCAAGCATGATGCCATCTTTACTCATCTGTGAGCCAGTATAACGCACCACATGACGACGCAGGAAGATGCGATAACGTATCCAAGGAACCACAATCTGCAAGGTAAGCCAGATACCCATTAAAAGACAGATGGTTACCAAATAGCCACGCATAATTATCTCCGGGAGACTTTTGCCTCCGATGATGATGGGATAAAACACACTACCAAATGAGTAATCAACCTTGCAGGTTGTAACTTTCTCATTCGTGCGGCGGTTGAAGAAATCAAGGTTAAGCTCCATGTGGTTGCCACGGAACACCTTATTATCAGGCATCATAAGACTGATTTGGTAATCATCGAAGTCCATCTGGTGGTCTTTCATGAAGTCGTCACGCAGGGCAGGCCAGTCGAAAGAATTCTGTGCCAAGCCTGTTGTCTGACTTACCAACAAACGCAACATGCCCAACTCTTGCTGAGAGCCAGAAGCCCCTTGCCGCGCCAACACATTGGCACTTGTGGATGGTGCCGGAA
Source organism: Bacteroidaceae bacterium (assembly GCA_017534535.1). Taxonomy (GTDB): domain Bacteria; phylum Bacteroidota; class Bacteroidia; order Bacteroidales; family Bacteroidaceae; genus Bacteroides. The sequence goes on from JAFXVZ010000027.1 coordinate 5,984, forward strand.
CTGACGTAGAAGGCTGTTCAGCAACCAATGAGTAATATACAGAAAGGTACTGCTGCTGCAGCAATGGTACTATCTCCGCTAATCGTTGCTGCATATCAAAATGACGGGGATCAATCGGACGATCCTCATTGTAGGTCTTACCGTTTGTAAGCACAATGAGTCCCTTATGCACAGCATCGGAAAACACACTGGTTGAGTCGGTCATCTCCTGCAGTTTGGTTAACACAGAGCGATAGAGGTAGGTGAACTGGGCATTTTGATGCTTAAAATAGTTGTCGAGGATGTAGTCGGTGGCCTCATAGGTTTCACTCACCTGGTCGCCCTGCATGAAAGCAACATAGAGCTGATTGGCATTGAGCAGGGTACGCGCCTGCCTAACATCCTCCAGCTGACTATCCACCAGGGATTGGGGCAAGCTTAAATCTACAAGCATGAGCATCTTTACTGGCGAGGCAGCAATCTGTTCCTTAGCCACATTACGGATTCCCAAAAGGATAGGTGGACGCGAATCATCCATCATCACTCCTCTTGACAAGCCTGCCTTTTGGCTGATACCCACTCTAACGGCAGCAGTATCAGAAAGCTCCAAGCCTCCTGTACTTCTACCCAGTTTCATGGTGATGTCCATATACTTGTAATCATTGGAAGTGTAGAGTTTCCTAACCTCGCACTCCACAGGCTTCTTGCTTACAGTACTGTCAAGTTTGGTAAGCATGGAATCCACATCGGGGATATCCTGCCCTGTGCAAGAAGACAGCATCAATGCCATCGTGCACAACCCAGTAAATGCTATATGTTTAATCACATTCTTCATTCTTCTTTCCTCATTTATATCGTAGGGTAGTTCTGTTGGCCACCCATCGTATTTTTCATCTTCTCAGCCTGAGACCTTAACTTCAGGAACGACTTGATACGAGTAAGCACCATATTGAAGAACATCAGCACAATGGATACGGCTGCAATATTCATCAGATAGTCCTTGATGCGCTGCAAAAGTGGCATATATGCTGCCTCCTGTATCTTGCCAGACACCACCTTCAGCTCCAAGTACTTGCTCTCCAGCCTTTCCATACGAGGCCTAAACTGCTCAAAGGCCTCAGCTGTCTGTTTGGCTTCATCATAATGTTTCTGCACATCAGCAAACTGCAACTGCTCGGCAGCCTTGACCTTCTCCAGCTCTGCCTGCAGCTTGGCTGATATCGTCAGGCTCATGGCACGGCGGTAAAGGCTGCTGTAGATGGAGTCTTGCCCAAACACGAACACCTCTGCCCTATTGAACGCAGCAATCTGGTCGAACTGCTGACGCAATTTAGCTACAGACTCATTTACCGTTTGCTGCAGTGTTTGCACATCCGCTACCCTGTTAAGCAGGGAGTCATCCATAGCAATATAGTTTTGCGTCGCCTGCATGAAGGTGCTCAAACGGGTGCCAATAGACTGCATCGTCGCCTCCATCGAGCTAATGTCATTGGAAACCGACTGCAGCAAGCCTTCCGACATTGTTTCATCGTAGTCGATGCTCAGCTGCTGAGTGCTACGCAAGTAAAGCTCATTGAGCTCTTCCTGAAATAACAGCACACGGGTCTCCAGTTCGTAAGTGTTGACATACTGTTCATCCACCAACGTCTGAGCAAGCAGAGCCAAAGGCCACCACAGCCACATCACCAACAGCCCTATCTTCCATCTCATGGCTTTGTGCAATTGGTTTTAAAAAATTGCTGTGCCTGACGGAACACATCCAAAGCACGGCGTTGTTCATCTGTCTTGATGCCCTGTTGAGACACCAAGGCATCTACCTCCTGAATTACTGCCTCCCCCTTGGCAATGATGTCGCGACGTTCGATGACATCGTTGGTGAGCATCCAACGAGACACCATATTGTCAAGCTGACGAGCCTTTGTGAGCAACATACGGGCATTGACACCATCACCGCCCACGCCAGCAGTACCCGTAAGGCTCACCTCGCACTCCAAGGCTGTGATTTCACTGACGGTGCGGTTATAATCCTCCCAAGCCTGGTTTACAGCAGGACAATTGCTGGTGCCCTCATGGGTAGGGAATTGCTGCACAAACAGGTTTTTCATCTCCTCAAAAATGGCAAGTAGCTCCTTGTTTGCCACCAATCCTGTGCCGAAACGGTTCTTGATGGCATCTGCACCCTTCTTGGCACTAGCAGCAGCGTTCTGTGCAGCAGCTACATCTTCATCCATGCCGAAACATGGGTCACGGCTGATGAGGACCTGATACTGCATATTGAGATCGTTGCTGAATGTTATCTCGTAACGCTCAGCCTTGCCAACACGAGTAGGCAACTTATCCATAAGAAGAATGTCACGCAGGGTCACCTTTACCATATCGCGTTTACCTGTTATGTCAAATTTCTGCTCAATAATATCGTTGACAAGCTTATAGGGTGTAGGCACAGGTTGCATGCCTTCTACGGTTATCCAACGGTTGAATACGTGGTTATTGCGAGGCAATGGTATCGAACGCTTGAACTTTCTACTGAGTTTGATTTTCGTGGCTGGGTTCCCCTCTGTGACGTATGGCAATAGCTGAGGACGCAATTTTCCGTTCCAAACGGCTGGTTTATAGCGCACCTGATCCCAAAATACGAAGAGTGAGCGATAGGAAATAAGGCTTACAGTCAGCGTATTCTCTCCTTCGTTAAAGATAAACTTCACCATCAAGTCTTTATCCCTGGCATCTTGTGACAACGTCAAGTGGTCAGTATAAGGTGACTGCCCTCCGACAGTGATGGTTTTCATTGTCTGAGCGGCAACGCCCTGCATCAACAGGCACATACACCCTATCAACCCTATTTTTTTTATCATTCCGTTCATTTTCAATCTATTGATTAAAATAAATCCAACCATTCGGTTCGCCTTGCAAAATTACCCAGGATGCTACTTTCAAATCCTCTGGATAAGGAGGCTCTTGTACCGCATGATATATATCGTACCGTAAATAGTCTGCCACTCTCATCACCCCCCACACCAAGTCGGTAAAAGTGTCTGCCATATTGATGCAGACGCGTCCGGCAAATGCACCGAAATACCGGATATTGGGATGCCACGGATGTGGTATCGGCCTACCCTGTTCATCCTCGGTAAGAAACTGGAAGGCTGGAGGAGCATCCACTGACGGATAACCATCAGGCAGTTGGATACTCATCAAATACCCTGTGGCAAACTGCGGAGGATTGCATACACGTGGATCATCCAATCGTTCCACATCGCTCACCCCACAGATACTTTTCAGCCGATAGTGCACCAGGTAACTTGTTGGCATCCCCGCTGCATTACGTTTCGTTATCTCGTAACTGATGTCCTCTCTGCCAGCAAGCCTTTTCTCCATGAGTTGCCACTCGGCAAGAAGCCTTCTGTTTCTACCGTTGACCATCATCCTGGAAATGGGTCAGGTATCAGGAACAACTTATCCCCGTTGTTCACATTATAATCCTTCAACTTCTTGTCGGTCTTGCCAATGCGAGGCCTCAACACTCTCACTTCATTCACTACAGGGTCTTCCTTACCAAAGAAATAATCCAAGGGAGCACCCGTCTGGTCAATGGAAGGAAAGTCGAATATCAATCTTCCATCGCTGCCCACAGCATGCCGCAAGTTCGTCATCAGCTGACTCAGTGGTGCATCAGGGTTCACTACCCTAAACCTCACCGTCTTGTTCTTATACGTTATATCCAAAAAGTAATCTTCCATCTCTAATTATATAATAATAAATAATGAAACGACATAGTTTTCATTGTTCATTGTTCAACTTTTATCAACACTGTTATAGGATAGACATTCGCACTGCGAACCTCCATCATCTTCTGTATCAATATCTCTACCTGCTTTATCTTATCACTAAAGCTACGAATCACGAACGAGTTGTTGGCCAGTGTAATCTCCACCACAATCTCATATCCACAAGACCTCAACTCCGGCTTCTGTCGGCGACTCACTGTGATGCTCCTCACCATATCGCGAGTGATACCATAATGAGTGAGCAGTTCATTATAACAGAAAAACTTAATGTCAGCTGGTGTCACCACACGATCTTGGGTAGCCAAGTAATAACGTGAGAGGCTTGCTTCAGCACTCTGTTCCCTGATTTCATTCAGTCCCATCACCGGCTCGGCAATCTGACGCGTCTTGGTTGTATCAACTCCTGAAGGAGCCACAAACTTGCTGGAGCTATTGAGCAAGGTATTGATAACAGCTCCGCTGGTGGTGAGGTATGAAACATCCACACTATAGGCCTCATGTGTCGAAGCTTTGATGGGACGAAGCATGAGATACACACCAGGCGTCACCTTCAGTCTATCTTTACCTATCACGTCTATCAGTGACACTAAAATATTCTGCAAAGACAACACGGTCTTATCATTGAAACCTTCAGGCAGGTTGCGATAAGCAATAAAGTCTGAACGATATCTCATCACCAACGAATTAAGCAATCCCATCAATCGACCTTGGTCGAAACGGTCGGCAGCTACACGGCGCACATCAATTAACGCATCAGCAAAAATCTGTTCCTCAGCAGGACGTACTGCGTGCAAGAACTGTTGTCCCGTCTGTATTTCATCTGAGTTGGCACCCGTCACTCTCACCACGGGAGAAGCCTTCGAGAGTGTAGCTGTCTGCTTACGAGCATTCACCAATATTGTGGTGTTTAACAAGAAACTTTCCCTGTCTAACACAAATTGGTCATTGATACCAGAAAACTCCAATATCAAGTCAACAGATTCCATCTCCATCTGCATCATCGGCTTGCTCGCATCGTTTTTCTTTATATAAAACATCCTCACATTCTGACGGGCAAACAGGTCCAAACACGTTGCCGAAGCATTGTAAGTCTGAGTACGATTATATAAGATAGAATCCAGACCAAAACATTCGTTTAGAGGGAGTTCGCTAAAGTCCCATGGTTTAACAAGTCGAAGTGTCTGTCCACCGACAGTGATCTTCAAATCCTGAAACCATGCGTTTCTGATAGTGAAGCACAGTCCTGACAAGTCGGATATTGCCTGCTTAAAGGTCAGTGAAACCTTCCAACGTCGGCCATCTATTCTTGATATCGAACGCACTCGCGCATTCAACAAGCGTGTCTCCAACAATGGGATAAACGTATAGGCAGTTCCCTCCAGGGTGAACTCACTGTTCTCGTTAAGCACTATTTCTTGAACGCCATCTTCTAATGCCAGCTGAACTGCAGCAGTTGCTGGTACAGCATGTCCCACCTCATACGGCACCAACAAATTGGCGAAATCCTGCAGCACCTCCTGCTTGATCTCTTCCAAATCGCTGGCAGACTCATTAGCCTGATATGCCAAAGCGGTGATCAGCAGTCGCATGACAGGGTCGTTCTCCAACCCCTCCAAAGCGTCGTTTCTATCGCTCTGTCTCCAAACATTCACTGCTTCACGCAACAGTTCCTCTGCCCTCTGCCTGGTTTCAAACACAGTCTGTTTCATCCTAACTCCAAATCTTCAGTATATTCGTATATTCATATTCTTTATTCGTAGAAGCAATCACTCCTTTTATAGTGACATACACTTGACGCTCCTCACGCATATAAGTCATACTGGCGGTAACATCACGCAGCCGTTTCTCGTTGGCAATAACGGCTTCCTTTAAGTCTGCCGCATAAGTATTCATATTCTTCGACGAACCCGTGATCTTCTTGTCATACAATCCCTGAATGCCATATACGCCACCAGAATCGTTGCTGTCGAACACCACACCTTCATGCTCATCGAAGATTTCAAAGCGCACGTTATTGAACACAAAGCCGAACATAGGATCGGATGCCGAACTGAACAATCGAGTGGTCAACAACAACTCTATCGAAGCATCAATGCTTCGTTTCAGGCTTCGCTCCTTGGCCAGTCCCGAACTCGTCACTCTCAATGGTAATGCAATGTTCGTCATTTTTTTATCATATTATTATATCAGTGGCACGAACGGTTCTTCTTCCGGTTCTGGCACATACAATGCGTTATACAGGTTGTCGAACAATTCGAAGTACATTCTCTCAAACAGGCTTTGACTGAGTTCATTACTCATCACAGCCACATGCTCATTCAAGTCATTGTCAAGCTGTATGCCTTTCTCCTGCAACAAACCAGTCAAATGCTTCTCCAACTCCATCCTAAGCGTTTCATTGATATAAGAGGTTATCTCCTCCGACTTTTGCTGCACCTCTGTCTTCAATTCTTCCTTCATGTCGGCCAACAACTTCTCTATCAACTCAGGATGCAAACGACTATAGAGTTCTGCTTTAGCTTGTGCTAACAATGCCTCATAGTCAATGGTATTGTCTTCCAGCACAACAGCATCAAGAACTGTAGTTGTACCTGAAAAGAAATCATCCAGCCACTGCAACCACAATTGTATATCCACATAGCTCACCAGTGGCACTTCCACGGGGTTCTCCTGGTGACGCGACAGTATATAGTAGTCGATAGCCTGTGCTATTTCCTGCATCAACGTCACAAAACCTTCTACGCTACCGCGCATATCATAGCCTTTAAGAAGGAACAGGTAGTGTAACAGGGCACGTTTTCCCTCTCCTTCTTCCAGGTTAGGATGCTGTGCCAACCGCTGTACATGATCAGTAAATTTATTAGCATATGCTTTAAAACGATCATCAGTCTCAAGCACCAAACATGGGGGAATGAAGTCGGTATCTATGCTCAACAAACCATCTTTTGCTTTGAAACGCACCAAAGGTAGCATATCACCCTGCTCAATCTCCTCCTGAGTATGGATGCTGTAAACATAGCGGGGAGTAATATAAGGTATTCCTTCGCTCTCAAACTCACGCTGTTCGTCGGTAATACCTACAGTCAAGTAATAACGGTCGCCAAACAACATGGGTATATCTACTGACAAGTCCTCATCAGCATCTACCAATTTACCAGAAGGGAGCAAAGCCATACACCTGAAGTTATCAGCTTCAAAATGATTCTTAACAAATACTCCTTTACAGACAAACGGCATATCAGGCAGTCGGCCCATGCGTACGGCTCCTATAGCTGCTCGCAAGGCAATGCGATGCTTTATATCACCTACAACAGCTACACCCCGCATAGCTTTTGCAGTGACCTCCATGCCTGGTTTCCAATTTACTCTTGCATTTATATCCATAATTATCAATTGTCAATCGTCAATTGAGCTTAGCTCAATGTCAATCAGTATTTTGTTTCAGTATTATAGTCCAGCACCAATCGTTTATCAATTTGTTGCGACGCCCCATATTCTTTCACCAAAATTCGGCACATCACCTCCATAGGCATGAGCCATTCTGTAATAAAGTTTCGTAGGGGTTCTAGCGACTCATTCTGTTGTTTATACCCCTCAGCGGTAAGTCCTGGAATGAGCACATCATAACGAACCATAGGCAACCACCTGACAGTATTGTCGGTGTGGCTATACCGCCCTATCTCCATCTTTACCTCGCAGTGCAACACTGTTTCCAAGAGTTGACGTACAAAACCAAAGTCACCCCTCTTGTTGCTCACAAAGGGGAGCATTACCGCTACCTCTTTTACCAATGGGTCTTGTTCCTTACTCATATCGAACCCGAAATAAGTAAGCAACACATAATCCAATTTCTCTTCCAAAAGCTCACTTACCTGCCGTTCCACAAAGAGACTTTGTTTGAACCAATAGGTGTCAATCGGCATAAAAGCCTCCCTAAGCAAGTGGATGCGCTGTTCAAGTTCTTTAAACTTAGCTCGCATATCTTCACCCTTCAGTTCATCCTGTCGGTTGTACAGACCTTCCGGCAACAAGTTTAAGAATCCGTCACGGCTCATTTCCACTTCTTTTGCATCCTCATCAAGGAACAAAATGTCTTGGGTATAGTTCCGATAGAAAGAGCCCATATTACGAGCCTTCCATTGTTGCTCCAATTCCGGATAGAGGTGGTTCAACAGCACCTCTGCCCTGATATGCGGTATGTTATTTTCTATATTCATTTCATCTCAACATAACGGTCTTTCCCATCAACAATAACACAGAGAACATCCTGTTCAGGTATCCCTAACGCAGCTAATGTCAATCCTTGATAAGGGAAGCCACTATCTATGCGTCTATACTCATGTTGGTACAGCCCACTCAAAGGAATACCAGACAATCGTTCATGCTGCTCTACAAAACTCTCAACTGCTCTGCCTGGAAGCATTACCTCCCATTGTTGGTCTGTGGCACGCTCTGAAACAAAGTCCACAAAACAGTCATTTCTCAGGCAGATTTCCACATCTTGAGCTTTCAGCTCCTTATAAAGCACTTGCAACGACTCGCCTACAGACATCTCTCGATGCACCTCGGTATGCTCCACTGGTTCCCAACATTCATGCTCTACACAATCATCATCCCAAGCCTGGAAATCCACCAACCGTGTTGTCAAATGTTCTCCCTCATAGTAGAACATCTTACCACATAGGGACTCTAAACTGCCATCGTTCAAGGCATCGCGCTGCAGCAATTTAAGTGCCTCTTGTACCTGCACAGCTCCAATTATTGAAGCAATCAGTGAGGTAGTAGGCGCAGTGCCAGCCTCTTCATGTCTTCGGATGAAACCCATGCATGGCGCTCTCCGTTTCAAATCTTTCAATCCTTCAGGTCCCAAGTTACATGCATAGCAGTTTACACCAGGCACGAAAACTCGAACAGTACCTTCCAGTTCATTGATGCCACCATCTACCCATGGTACCCCTGCCCTCATGCAGAGACGATTGATGCAGAAACGTGCCCATTGGCTATCTACACAGCCAATTACCACGTCCATCCGCCTGATCAACCCCAGACCTACATCATAAGCGACATCGCCCCTGATGGTCTTTATATCTAAATTTGCATTCAACTCTAAAAGCCTTTCCTCAATCACGTCAGTCTTGTATCGTCCTTCTAATGCATCAGTTTTTCTGAACAGCACTGAACGTGTCAAATTGCCAATCTCCACGTGATCAAAATCCACAGCCACAATATGCTGAACGCCCATTAATGTCAGGTTCTTTAACACCTCATTACCCAACGCGCCACAGCCGACAACCATGACATTAACCCCTCTATCTACTGACCATCGAGCTTCGCCCCTATTTCGTTGTGACTCGTTATAGTTCACATTCATTCAAACTCATTAATATATACATAACTCTCAACTCCCTACTCCCAAACCTTAATCAATTATCAAAGTTCAGTGTTTTGGCAGCTTTCTCGTCCATCGCTTCATGCTTATCCTGTTGCTCTTTATCTTTTTCCTCTTGTTTTTTCTGCCAACGCTGATAAGCCTCCTCTATCTCCTTTTCTTTGTTCTCCCGATAGGTCTTAATAATGTCTTTATGTTGATTATACGCCTGCTCCAAGTTTTCTTTCGCCTCATCAACATCATTAGGGCTCTCACCCTCCATCTTAGAAAGCAGTCTAACGGTATAATCGCTCTTTGTTTTATCCAACTGCATGCCACATTCATCATACAAAGAGGAAACGCCATCCATCAACAAGTCACGACGATTTTTGTCAACCTCTGGCATGGTAATAATAATGTGTTTTTCCTCTTTATCATCTATATGCAATCTGTCCTCATCAGCAGATTTGATCACTTCTTGTTTGAATTCAGGATGGGCCTGAACGAAAGCCTTACAGATTGGGAAAAGAAATTCTTCTTCTTTAGGTACAACCTCAAACTGAAAATCATTTCTCTGCATCACAAAAGCCGCTTTTTCAATGTCCAGCCTTTCTCCTTCCCTGTCTATCACTTCCAACGATAGTAATGAGGCAGGCTCTGCCTTGACACACATGTTCATATATCTGTACTGCAGCAGCACAGCATAACCACCCATTTTATTTTTCATCTCACCTAACAGCGTTCCAACAGCCCTTCTCATAACCTTTATCTTCTTTTATGTTTTTTCATTTTCAATTCCACATCAGTAAGCGTGTTGCCAATCACCTTTACCTGTTTCTGCACATCTCGGAAGCCAGGTTTGCTTAACCTCACGCTATAAGTCTTACCAGCTAAGAGCTTCCCAGTCATACTAGGAGTACGCCCACTTGGCTCACCATTTATATATATATCAGCATCCACCTCATTGCTATGAATGCTCAAGTAACCATAATCAGCCATGGTAGCAGACAAATCCAATTGATGGTGCACCTCATCTTCAACCCATAGGTATTGAGGGGCTGACTCTATGCCATCTGCCCTTGTTGTCACCGCATAGAACCCCATCGCCAACAGACCTTCCCATCGACCCGTTCCCATTAACTCTCGATTCACCCATATCTCCGTAGAATCGTTGGGAGCTGTTATAGTCACCAAAGCCTTCTTATCCTTGGCATCAATTATGGTAGAATCTACTTGTTGCTCCACCACTGATCTATCTTCAATAACCCTTGCCGTTTCTCCGTCTGCCAATGCATAATCCACCGTCTTCCTCCTCCAGCGCGGATAAAACTCATCGGTAGTCAATATCAAAGTTTTCTTTTCCGCTTTTGTCATTATTACATCAGACTCATACCAACACACATCATCCTTCATCACTGTCAGTCGATGTAAACCCTCAGCTAGTCGTCCACTGGTAGCTTCAGTATATCCGATAGTCTGACCATCAATCAATATCTCGCAATCCTCCTGTGGAGTCTTCACCATCAGGTAAGAATAAGTAGGCTGCAATGACACTTTTACTGTGAGTTTCTCACTATCGGTCACTTCCAACACACCATCTTCCTGTTCATGAAACGGAGACTCCACCCTATATGGATGCTTTCCTAACGCCAATTCCAATTGCACCCTACCATTGCGCGTGTTTATTTGTGTACTATCCACATACACTATCGCATTCTCTGGTATTATTTCAAACACCACCCACTGACTTGCCAACTTGAAATCCTTTTCAAGGCTCTCTGTCAGCAGCTGTGCCTCATACCTTTTCTTTTTCTTCAGTCCCTTGCTATCAGGCACCTTCCAATACAATTGTCCATATTCGTCATGTTTAATCAACAAGAACTTGGTCTTGTGCGGAGCCTTAAGTGTAATACCCTTGTCTCCTTCTTCAGCTTCCAATTCCGTCACACCATCTGCCCAAAAAGAGAACCCTTTTTCCGTAGTCACCAAATCGAGCGTGGCCAGTCGTTTTTCTATCACCACATGACGCATATTCAAAGGTCCTTTCTTCACCTTGTGGAAGTCAGTCACCTTCATCTGTTGTGCCTGGACAGGCAATAGCATGAGTGACAATAGTATGGCAACAAGGTATCTCATTTCCCTTCTGCCATCATGTTGCCGGGATTGGTAATGGATATCTGTCCACCCCACATACACATGCATTTACCGTTGTCCAACAAAGCAGGCTGATTCATCACTAGCACTTTGCTAGGAGGCATCCACGGAGCCGTGATAGCAGGTATGCATGGCATGGGGGTTAACACACCCATCGCTGCAGAGGTGGCTGCCGCCACCTGCGGATTAGCCATCGACTGGCACATGCCAAAGGGCAATATGTTTGTCATAGGCACCATATCCATCACTGTTGCCATCAACATATTCTGCGCTTTTGGTCGCAAGGGTACTGTAACCATCAAAGCCGATGGTGCCATACCGAAGCTGCATTGCAGCATTGCGCCCATACATACAAACTTTCCCATATCTATCTTAATTTATTAGAATTTAAGGTATCAATCCCAAATTCAACATTATTCTTTTATTTTGCTTCTGGAGCATCATCTTCTTTCAATTTCGCACTTAGGCGAGCTGTTGACGGTGCACCTGGAATAGGAATACCGTCGCTTATATTTGAACTCTTAAATGAAGTCTTAGCCTCCAAATTGTCAGCCGTAAGCTTCGGAGCCTTCACGTCTGCCTTGAACTCAGCCTTAGCATTGACAGTAGTATCACCATAAAGCTGCGTCTTCGAGCCAGAAACCGACAGATTACCACCATCAAGCTGCACAACAGCCTTGCCTTCACCTTGCTGCACTTCCGCAGTAGATGAGCCATAAAGGCCTGTCTTTTCTGCCGATATCTGTACCTGCTTAGCGGTATTCTTCTTGGCAGTACGGCCAATGAACATCTTCTCAGCCGCTATTACCATATTACCGCCTGCAGCCAAATTCTTGTCTTTACCCTTGTCATCGGTATCCATTGACTTCACGAATACATTCTTGCCGTTCAGTACAATCTGACCCAAAGCCTTGCCGCTCTTATCCACAGCAGCTACGCTTGTCTTTTCAACCATAATGTTGAACGAGCCTGTAGCATTCTTGTCTTTATCGACAGATGACATAGAAATATCTTTTGATAGTACATCAAACGAGCCTATTACATTACCATCTTTATCACCAGAGCCCATGGTCACCTTCTCAACTCCTACAGAAAGCATGCCCGTATTCTTTTTCTCCTTTACATCTTGAGAAAAAATAGTAGTATTCTCGCTACGGACTAAAAAAGAACTGTCTTTTGTCTGCCCTTTTACTTCCTTTTTCCCATCTTTTATAGTTTCATCAACCGCATTAAATGAAACCGTCTTTGATAACACTTGGAAGGAACCCACTTTCGGCAAGTCTCCGTTGCCTTTATCGTCAAGTTTCGGGTTAGTAGTATCTATCAATACATTCTGGGTAGCTATGCGCACGCCACTATTATCAATCAATGAACTATCAGCTTTACGGGTGTTAATGGTTAAGTGGCCTGTTTGCATATTGATACTTGCTTCTTGGTTGTCGCGTATGTTGCCGTCGCCATCCACCGATTCCATATCAATGCGTTCACCACGCAAAGTAAGAGACGTATTGATCGCCTCTTTCTTAAAGTTGCTCTTGGCAGCATTCAGTATCTTCTGTTCTGCTTGCAAAGCTGTAATACGGCGATTGGTCTCTGCCAACTGTGAAAGAGCTTTGATGCAGCCATCCAGCGCATTGTGCAAGGCTGGAACCATCCCTTCAAACTTATCCTGTGCATCATCCAAATCAAGCACATTCGTACGTGTCAAAACCTCACTGCTATTTAAAAGATCTGCAGCATTTAACATCAATTCCATCTCTGTAGTGAGTTGTGTCACCGCAGCTATGCGACTGGTTGAATCTTTGGTGAGGCTAGTCTTATCTTTATTTAAATTCTTCAGTTGCTCATCAATAGCTTTCCCTCTCATCTCCACCGACTTAGAAGCATCTATCTCTAATCTTTCATCGGCATGGATACGTACGCCTGATGCACCTGCAGCTACAGGTAACTGGGAAAAATAACCACTAGAATCATTGCTCTGTATCACAATATTCCTGGCCTGATTGATGATGGAGGAACCAGATAATACTGCTTCCTGCACACCATCTGCACCTGGATCAACAGCTTTTTGAGAAATATGGGTGGCACGAGTGCTCACCGAGCCATTATCGCCCGAACCTTCTATGCTAACAGCACCACCTCGTATAATCACTGTACCAGTATCACCAAACAACATACCGTTGGCATCCACATTACCAATAACGACCTCAGGTGCAGAGAGGATGATACGCTTGTCATTGTGAATAAACAAGTCCTCTGAAAGGCGGTTGTAAATATCGTCCTTCAGTTGCTGTATCTCCGCTTTCTGTTTGCGGATTTCAGCTAAATCTTTTGTCACACTGGCTTGCAACTTTGTTAATGCTGCTGTCCATTCTGTCAATAGCGTTGCCATTATTTTACATCTCCTAATATTCGTTTAATCTCCGCCTCAAATCTAGTTGAAATACTTTCCACGTTATTCTGTTCATGCATACCGTTACGAGCAAACGCAACGGTCTTTGTTGGGTTATCAGAGAAGAGTATCTGTCCTTTTACTTTTGGTCCCCACATTTCATGCTGACCAACAAACGGCAAAGAATTCCAAAACTCAACAGCATTCTTTGCATAATGGTCATAGGCCCACTCTTTTACTTTAGACTTTAGAGATTTATCTACATAAATTTTGCCAACAAATTTAGACCAAGCCTTATCATCTGTATAGGTTGGTTCTGTAAGACCATCCTTTACTTTGAAGACATCTTGCATTACCTGTAACGTCAGCATTTTATATACCATCTTTCGTCTTATAATTTTCTTTTCATCCTCGGCCAACTGTTGTTCAAATACAAAAACGTCACCACTTAATTGGAGGTTTTGAGCTTTGTTTAACTGGATAGTATCATTGACAAAGTCAACCTGTTGTGCTAAATGATTAAGCACATCCACCAGCATAATGTCTGCCCTATTCACTCCTTGAGCTACGGGAACCTCGTATCCTCTCCAGCGTACAGCAGCTTTACGCAATTCATTCATGGCACGGATAAGACTGGTTGCAGAATCCTTCACGCGGTTCTTCTTGTCTGTTTTACTTGCAATATCTTGTTCGCGTTGCTGTATCAAATTGAGCCTATTCATGTGAGCCTGATTCCAGTCCCCTATAGCTATTTGAAATTCAAGTTCATTGATTGCTCCCTCGCCGAAGTCTTCAGCCTTTGGTTCTGGACCTTCGTCTGCGTCTGGTATTGGGGGAGGGTCTTTAATTAAATCAGCATTTGCATTTAAATCTTCTACAGTAACACTTAATAAATCTGAATTATCATTTTGGCGAGCTATAGCCAGCTCTTTTATTCTGTCAAATGAAATGATCGTAAAGTTATGATCACCTTCATTATGCATAACTGTTTTAAACCGAGTAAGCGCAGTTGTATAATTATTAAAAGTTGTAACGTAATTGTTTATTAAGGTATCCGTCGCAATATTCACTTCAGCGATAGTTCTTGTAATCTTTTTGTAAAGATTGGACTTTTGCTCTAATTGATCATCAGTAAGATAATCTTTCGGCTCTTTAGCATAAACGCCTCTTGGCACTTCCACCTTACCTGGACCAGCTTCAACCATAACAAAGGTAGATGACTTGATCTTTAGCGTACCGTCAATAGGACGTGTGAAAATCTCCATTACAGTTCGCAGGAACGACAAATCTATAGCTTTCTCCACCACCTTTGATACACCTTCCAACAATCCCAAACCAAAATCCTTTGCAAAGTCACTATCAACATATTTATCCTTTAAATTACTACCCGACGAAAAGCTCAGTTTATTGGCAGCTTTGATAGACACATTCTTGCCCGATATGCTAATGTCACCATTGGGTGCATTGATCTTGATACCCGTAAATGCACTGATAGAAACATCGCCCATAGGTGATGAAATATCAATTTTACGACCGTCTGACGAAGCACTAATCTTATAGAAACCATAGCGGTCAGTGATAGTTGTGCTACCTACCAAGTCAACAATATCCTTATCCTTCTTTTCTTTCAGCCATTCTGGCCATGTAGCATTAGGAATAAATCCTTTTAAAGTTCCCATCACAGGCAACCATCCCCAGAAGAAATTCATGCCGTCCAATCCATCACTAAAGGTAACCGAGTGACCGTTTCTCGATATCATACCCCTCTCCGGCAAAACACTGGCGCCCCAATCTTCCTGGATGTAAGGTGATGGCATATAGCCTGCCACAAACGGCTTGTCAATGTTGCCGTTCTCATAATCAATCATCGCCTCGTCACCATCCTCTGGTCTGAAGTTAATGCCTCCACCATTGGTAACACCTGGTATGGCCACACGTATCCAAGGCGATGACATTTCACTTTTATCCTGCCAAGGATAGCGGATACGCACTCGACCAATCTTCTCAGGGTCGTATTTCTTTACAGCGATATAGGCACGTTGTGGCTTGGCTTCACGAATCAAGGGGATAGATGGCAAAGCCGGTGGTATAACCACATTGTCATAAAGAGGCACAGCCATCACTTTCTGTGTATCCTTATAAATCTCTTCTTCTTTCTCTGCCCTACCTTCAATCTCAACTATGATATAATCTGTGCCATCAATCTTGACCTTATCACCCAAAGAGAATGGCTGGGTTTGTTCACCAAACTCCAGATAAACAGCACCTTCAGCAACCCTTCTCTCTTTTGCCCTAATAATAGAATAATATTTGGATGTAAAGGTCACGATACTTTCTCCCACCTTGGTAGATAAAGCCGTATTATCATTAAAGATAGTAAACTGGTTCAGTTTATTGCCGTTTTTTTGGTCACTATACTCATCACCTTTGTAAGGCTCAATATTAGCTTCGTTATATTTGTGGTTTAAATTTTCTACCTTAACAAGTGCCTTGGCGGCGCGCATCCCTTCGGTAATAATAATACCGCTCAAAATACCAGCCAGCGACTTACTTTCCAATATTTTGAAAAAATCTGCCATGATGAACTTTTCAAAATATTTGTATTGCATCCCAATTGAAGAATAACCATCTTTCTCAATAGTACCTAGCCATTCGTCAGCGGGCACAGGGTCTGGATTGTAGAAACGGTTGGTCGTTACGTTGTTTTCTGTAACGGATGCAGGAGAATAAATTGCTGTATCTTTAGTATTACGACTAACATAATTGAAATAATGATCCTCAACTGTAACTGCATTTGTGAGCATGCTCTCATAATAACGCATTACCAAGTCTGGACTGGTAGCCCAGTCTTTGGCTTTATCCTTCTTTTGGGGATCTTCCCAGTAATGATCTTCTGAGGGATTTAATCCTAAATGCAATTTGCCCCCCTCGAAGAATAGATACTCTCCATATCTCATAGCTATGCGCTTCATGAAATCATAGAATGACTCATCATATTGTACTGCATAAGGAATGCGCATCTCTCCATCGGCCAGTTTCAGAAACTGCATATCGTCAGTCAATCCCTCAATGGCCATACCATTGACAGTAAAGTTAGCTAATTCTGGAGTGAATATTCCTGCTCCCAACTTTTTAGCTGTATGCGCCTTACAATATTTATCGATTGTCATCAATTTGTCAAGGCTGAACATGTGAAGTTCCAAGTCCATTGATGAACCGCTTGACGTCTTCTTGTAACAAGGATTCATTTGATAAACGAAGAAATTCTTCGCAATGATGCTGTCGAGCTTGGTAGCATCATTTTTTACTTTCATCTCTGCCTTTTTGTACATAAATACTTCAGTCAGAGTCTGATGTGAAGGAGGTGTATTGCTTGTCCATGTTAATGAAAGGACACAAGTAATTTCATTAGGTTGGAATATTTTTTTATGATAATGCAGCGATTTCAACAAAACGTTGACACTTTTGCCATCACTACTTTTCAGAGCCTGACTAACAGTATGGGTAATACCACCTTCAATACCTTCTAATGGAGCAGACTTGCCTATGTAAAGGGCATACTTAGAGAAAGCCACCACAGGATCATCTTTCTTAGGGGGAGGAGTACCCTTATCTTCTCCATCTTCTCCGTCTTCTATCTCTGGGTCACCACCTTTTTTATCATCTTGCCCTGAATCATCTCCACTATCAGAGTCCGAATCCTGCTTAAGTACTAATTTCTTCCATTGATTTTTACCAACATATGTTATTTCGCTGATTAACAGTTTAATATGAACTTCAATTTGATTAGAGGAGCCGTCCTCATTAGGCTTAGCATCCAATGTTTCCTCTACATCAATGATATGTCCAACCACAATCATGGCTGACACAAAGTCCTTCAAGTTCTTTTTCCCAGTTAAAATAAACTCAGGATCGCAGATGAATGAATAAGAATAAGGATTATTATCATGCATTCGTTGATGAAACACCTTGCTATCTTCAGGCAGCTGTAGGCGAATAGTGAAATCCATAATAGTTGTAAGCACCGGACCATAAGGGAAACCAGCATCGTTACGACTTCTCATGCATGAATAAGAATATTGCTGTACTATAAGATATCTATCACGTGGAACAGACCTGAAATCTTGAGTATAGTCACCAATGTAAATTACAGTTTTCATAGTTTCCGCGACCTTTGTTTAGTTATAATATATATTATCAAACTGGATTCCACTGATGGTAATTTTATCAGCAACAAAAGAAAGTTTCAACAACCTTTGCTCTGCCACGTCTATCCTATAGTCCTCAGCCAAAGAATAGCAATAGGCATCTTCAAAAGTAATAATCTTATTTGCATCGGTGTTATCTGTTATGTTGACTGTATCAAAAACAATACGTCCAGACTGTACGCTATTGGTAATAAACCAGTCATAAATCGTAAGATTTTCCTTGCTGGGAGCCACAACAGAGAGGTCAACTCTTTCACATCGAGCGTCAGAGTCGGGTTGAGCATGATTGTGCCCTCTGATAAAATGACAATGGCAGTCCACTACCAAATATTCATATGGGTAACGTCCGCTCTTATTATCTCCAAACTGTAATTTTGCAGTCAGAGCCATTTTACTGTCTTCATAAAGTTATTTATAAAAAATAGGTATGCCAATTAGCTCAGCAGTAAAAGACTGAGCCAATTGGCGCCACCTATTGCCATTAAGATTACTTCCAAGGATTTTCGTATGAAACTGGACCATTCTCCAACTTCTGGCAAACGATCTCAATTTCCTCGTAGTGTTCCTCGCCGTCTGCCCAATACTCCTTATACTTTACACAGTAGCATCCTGTACCTTTGATTTGTTTCATGTCCTTACCATCAATGGTGTTCTGGAACTTGATGGTAAAGTCACGTGGATCTGTTGGAGCGAGCATCCAGCCAAGCAGCTCTGCATTACCGTCGTTGAGAGCCTTTACGCGAATGTCTACTCTTCCACCGCGTGGAATACCTGCAATCTGTCCTTCACGATCAGTTGCCTGATTGAACTTGTAATCTACTAAGATTACCTCACGGGCTGCGAAATCTTTCACCTCGAGGGTTACTGGTGTTACATTTTCTGCCATATGTAATTTCCTTTCTTTTCTTTAAATAATTAATGTTTTATTTCTCAAATCTAAAAACTCTCAAATAGATTAAGCCCATTCGTTCTCGAACTTCACTGAACCAACCTCGATATTCTTGCAGGTGATGACGATCTCCTCAAAGTGACCCATCTTGTCTTCCCACTTCTCTTCGAAATCTACACAGTAGCCATTGGTGAACTTGATAGTCTTCATTGCCTTGCCGGTCTTGGTCTCTAAGAACTCGATTGAACCATTCTTCGGCAGGTTACGCTCTACCATCCATGCCAGCAAATCTGGCGTACCATCGTTCAAAGCTTTCACGCGAACAACAATCTTACCACCACGAGGAATTCCAGTCATCTGACCTTCCACATCAGTTGCCTGATCAAACTCGTAATATACCATCATTACTTCACGGTCCTTGTAACCGTCAACTTTCATTGTTACTGGTGTTTTTGCCATAATTCTAAATATTAAAGGTTAATAATACAATGATTTATTTCTAATTATTATGCGCTTGCCATAGCAGCCTCTTTATCTTTCTTGTCTGCAGCCACCTTAATGACAAAGTTCTTGGCAGCATAAAATGGAGTCAAGGTAATGTCACAGGTAATACGTTTGGTAACAGGATCTTGGCGAGGTTCGCCAATCTCATAGTTCTGGAACAAGTTACCATAGCCCTTATACATATTCAAGAATTCCTGAATCTTTGCCTTTAGGTTCTTAGGAGAGTTGTATGGATCCCAGTTCTCCAGTGCCACCTCGTGAACAAAGTTCATCAGTACTTTCTTTACCCAGTCAAATACGCGAACGATAGGATATTCCTTCATAGCATCCAAGTCACCATTATAAAGAGTGGTGTTATTAAATGCCATAACACGGCCTTCACTATAAACCATTGGAATTACCTGGTTATCCATCAGTGATGCGATTTCTGATTTCAGCAGGTCGAGTTTCACACCCTTCACGCCATCCAGTGTACCATACTTCTTACCACCGGCACCCTGTGCCATATTAGCGGTTTCGTCATACAGTTTTCCACAGAGGGCAGCAGCCGGAGCAATATAAAATGCTTTGGAATCCTCTTCATCAGCTGACATCTTCTCGGCCTCACGACCTACAATCCAGTTAGCACACATCACCACGTTCATCAGTTCCTGATCGCTGTCACGATAAACTTCAGTGTTGTCTTTCAAGTCATCGAATGAATATTCGTCAGCATGGTCAGTAATCAACATCACTTTGTACTTGAATGCCATTTTTGCCCACTGTAGCAGAGAAACCTTGTCCTTGAACACATCGCCAGGAACACAAACCAAGCTATAAGCATCCTTCAAGCTCAAACGATCGAAGCCATTACGCAACAAATTCTCCACCTCACCTGCGAAGCCAGAGTCTGGGTCTGCAATATCTTCCTTCAATACATTGATGATTCTCAGGTTCTTTACCTTGTCAGTACCACAAGTCTTGAAGAATGAGTCGAGTTCGCGATAAGAACGTTCCAAGTCCTTTGTAGCGTAAAGAGCATCGGTAATACCCTGCTTCAAAACACCCGTATATTTTTCCTCGTCTTTTTTGCAAGCATCTGCAAAACCTGTAGCGGAATCGATGTCGCTATCCAGCAACTCCAACCATCTAGAGATTTCACGAGCCAAATCCTCTCGTTTGCCTTTGAACCTCTTATCAGACAAGAAAACATTCTTAGCCGCCTTCTTAGCAGGGTTCATATTGTCTGCATCTGGCATAAAGCCACGAATTGCATTAAAACCTCCAAATGCCGACAGCAATTTGGATACATCTTTTTGTTCAGCTTTTCCTTGAAGCTCACCAGCAGCCTGTCCAGCTACCTGCGCTTTCTGCATTTCAGTATCTGCCATAATACTTATTCTTTTATTTTCCGATTCAAATTTATTAAAAATTAAAATAGTTTTCCAAATAATTTGGATTATTTTTTATAAAATTGTTGCGACTGTGGCGGCATATTGCGACAAATTATAACAATCATGCCATTTTATGTCGTTTCAACAATCTTTTTCCACTAACATACGGAATTCAACAGCGGTTATTCCGATGGCTTCCCGCATGCGACGTTGGAATGTTCGCACTGAATTAAATCCAGCCAATTCACTTACTGCTACAATACCATACTCCGGATGTTCGCGGAGTAGCTGCATGCCACGCAGCAATCGAAGGAAGAATAAATAGTCGTCAACTGATTTATAAATAGGTGTATGATGAAACAAACGTATGAGTCGAGCTTGTGACACACCGAGGAGTTCAGCAAGTTGTTTACTACTAAAGTCGGATGCCAAAATAGAGGGGTTCCGCTCCAATCGTAATTCCATAAGTGCCAAAAGCTCTGCATCATCAGCCAAGTCGGCACGCTGCTGGATTCGTTGTTTATTCTGCATCTCCTCTTTTAGCCAAGCCACTCGCTGGCGAAACTCATACCACATGCAGAGCTGGTCGCTCAGCTGTAAGTTACGGTTCACCAGTTGACGGTTCTCTTTCTCCAACTGCTCAATGGTGCCTTTTAACTGCCTAATTTCTTCAGCCTGCGCCATAATATACCTTATTTATAAAAGAGAGGGTCTTCCAATTACAGAAACCTATTTGTCAACCTCCTTCAACTCATCAAGCATTGACTGAAGCACAGTCTTCAGTTCCTCACGAGATCCTGCTTCTTTAAGGATTTCACGCAGCTTACGATTCTGCTCAATGCTCTTGCGAATCTTCGCATTAGTCTCAATTTTCATCTTAACACCACTCAGGAACGGACTGTTCTCCACCAAGCGCCCCTTGCCACCATTGGCCTCAAAATCACGCAGTTCACCAAAACGCAGGGTTTCCTCAACAGCGCCACCCTCTTCATCAGTAAAAGTAACACCAACTTTCGGTTTGAAATGTTCAAAAGCGTCGTTGATGTTCTGGATGTCTTCCACGAACTCTGGAGCACCAGCTTCCACATCTGTGGTGTACTGGTCCATCATCAGTGTCTTGTTCTGATCAATCAGACTGACTTTCGCACTGGACTCCTCATCTGGAGCCATGGAAATAAAGTTTTCTTTCATTGCCATAGTCTTAAATATTTAAATGTTTATATTATTGTTTTATTTGTCAAACGTTTAATTATTAACTTCAATTACAGGATTACCGTCGTCATCAACAGACACCACGATGTGGTCACCTGATTTAATCTTACCGGCAATCAACATCTTGGATATTGGGTGACGAAGTTCCTTACGGATAATACCTAAAATAGGACGGGCACCATATTGTTGGTTATAACCACGCAAAGCAATGGTCTCGCGAGCCTCTGGGGTCAGTTCCAAAGTGATGTCCTGCTCAGCCAAAAGCTTTAACAATCCCTTCAAGTGGATATCGAAAATAGCTGTCACTGTCTTGTCGGTAATTGGTGAGAACGGAACAATCTCAGTCAGACGAGCCAGGAACTCAGGACGGAAATAACCCTGCATGATATCCATCAACTCGTTATTCTCAGGAATCACACCACTATTGAATCTATCAACGATGGTTTTTGCACCAATATTCGAAGTAAAAAGAATAAGGGCATTGGAGAAATCACCCACACGTCCCAAACGGTCATGTAACTTGCCTTCATCCAAAATCTGCAAGAAAAGGTCAAACACCGACTTGTGGGCCTTCTCAATCTCATCAAACAATACCACAGAATAAGGGGTCTGGCGAATCTTATTCACCAACAAACCACCTTCCTCATATCCTACATAACCCGGAGGTGCTCCATAGAGTAGAGCCACAGAGTGTTCCTCTTTAAACTCTGACATATCGAAACGCAACAGAGCACTTTCATCGCCAAACAGGAACTCAGCAAGTGCCTTTGACAATTCTGTTTTACCAGTACCTGTAGGACCCAGGAAGAAGAACGAACCCATCGGCTGGCCTTTTTTGCTTAATCCTGAACGAGCCTCATAAACGGCATCAAGCACTTTCTTTACAGCATGATCCTGACCAACAACACGTTTCTTCAGGGTTTCCTCACCTCCCATGAGGCGGTCACGCTCCTGAGTCTGTACCTTTCCCAAAGGAATACCTGTCTGTTTAGCAACTACAGCGCTCAAGTCGTCTGTCTTCAACTCTGTATGCTTTTGCTCTTCATCACCCAAGTCATTCTCCACCTTAACATGCGCCATTGTACGGTCTATCAAATCAATGGCTGATGCTGGTAATGACTTGTCCGTCAAATAGCGCTTAGCCAGACGGATTGCCTCAGTCATGACAGTCTCATCAGTGGTCAGTTCATGATATTCCTCATAAGCAGGCATGATGCCTTTCAAGATTTCTAATGTCCGATCAGCAGTAGGTTCTTCTACTGTAATTTTCTCCAAGTTAGAAATCATCTCCTTGTCGGTCTCGATATTCTTGGTATAGCCATCAATGCTGGCTGTACATAGTAATTGCAAGCGGCCTTTGTTTAGCTCGTTTTTCAAGAGTGTTGAACAACCGAACAGCGAACCTTGTTTATCGAACAACTTGTCAATTGTTTCAATAACCAGCACAGCGTTCTGCATATTCTCAACTTCTGTAATCACGCTCTTAAAACGGTCTTCCACTTCACCTTTGTACTGAGCATCTCCTCCTAACGCTGCCAAATCCAATTCATAGACTACGGCGTCACTGAGAAAACCTGGTACACGATCTGCAGCCAGTTCTTGAATAAAGCCATTCACCAAAGAGGTCTTGCCAACGCCAGACTCACCAGTAATAAGCAAATTTGCCTTGGTCTTTCGGCCTAAAATTTCATATATAACGGAAATTTCTTTTTCAAAACCAATCACACGGTCAAGATTACCGGAACGGGCTACCGCAGTCTTATCTGTACAGTACTTAGAGATGCTTCCTTTACCCCCACCTGAAGGGGTGCGTTTTGTTAATTCTGCACCCTCCATATAAGGAGCCTCCACATTAACGCCTCCACCCATCTTGGCACTGATGTCAGAAGGAGTAAGAGGCAAAGTCTTCAGCTGGTCGAAAGAGAAGCCTACACCAGGCGTAACCAAAGAAGCGAGTACGCACACATCGGTACATTCATCAAGTCCGAACTTCACCATATAGTTCTCCGCTTCATCCAGCACAGCTTGAGAATCCGCACTGTATTCCAAGTCTCGCATCGGTCTAACAGCCCTTGGTGACATTTGCATTTGTACGTCAGCCCAATCTTGCAGATAATAATAGTCTTTATCCAAATCTTTCTCGATAAAGCGCACTAAACCAATTTCTTGGTGCAAAATCGCCTTGAATAAATGAGCAGGATAGATAGCATCGCTGCAGTACTCTTCGGCGTATGAATTTGCTATTGTTTTAAGCTTTTCGTTCATATCACGTGTTTTTCATTGTTAAATATTGCATTAATTGGAGCAAAGTAAAACAAAAAACTTAAATTCTGCAAGTGTTTATAAAAAAAAATAACGCTCGTGAGTGTTTTTTAAACACTAGAGCGTCATTGAAAAGATTATTATCGGCTAATTAATCGATAATTCTTCCCTTGCTTTGATCACGATCTTTTATGGCAGGCTTCTCAGCTGGATGACCCATGATAATAATATTGATCAGCTCTGCATTCTCAGGGAAGCCAAAGACAGTTTTCAGATACTCTTTTGCCTCAGCACTGTCATTAATCATGCGAGCAGGAGCAGCCTGATAGGTCGCACCCAGACCCAATGCATGAGCTGCCAGCAAAATATTCTCACTCAGCAAAGCGGTATCTTCACGATTATAGGCAGTTGCCTTCTCACCTGTCTCAGCAGCAATAAAAGCCACGGCAGGAGCATTGGCAAAAGCATTCTTGCCATTCAGACGGGCAACCATGCCCTTACCCATTTCAGTATTGAGCATAAAACCTGACAGAGTATTGAGCATCTCTTGATTAGTAACTATTCGTACTTGCCAATCCTGTGCATTCATAGCGCTAGGTGCCTGCAAGCCAGCCTTCAGAATTTCCTCCAATTCATACCTGGCAATGGGCTCGTCGGTAAACTGACGAACACTGACACGTGTCATAATATTATTCAAAACATAAAATGAAGGGTCAGCTGGTTCATCTGAAGTATCAATACGTTGCTGGTTGCAGCTTGCCAGTGTCATAACCCCGGCAGCGATTAAAAGACTTTTCAAAATTTTCATTTGCGTTAATATTTTTTGTTAAACATAATCATTTCGCCGCAAAGATAACAAATAATTTATAAATTTGCAGCATAAACCTAAAAAAGAAATGAAAAGAGCAATTATTATCGGAGCCTCATCAGGACTGGGAAATGAAGTGAGTAAATTACTGCTGGCAGATGGATGGCACATTGGCATCGCAGCCAGACGTACAGAGGCATTGCAGGAGTTGAAGTCTTTAATGCCTAAGCAAGTGGTGACAGCAACTATTGACGTGATGACAAGCGATGCCCCCCGACGCATGGAAAAACTGATAGTTGAGAATGGTGGCATGGATCTTTTCTTCTTGGCATCAGGCATAGGCAAACAAAATGCAAAACTAGAAAGTAATATAGAACTGCGAACTGTAGCTACCAACGGGATGGGTTTCACACGAATGGTGGATGCTGCATTCAACTGGTTTGCCACCCACGGAGGGAAAGGACAGATTGCCATTATCAGTTCCATCGCAGGTGTGAAAGGTTTGGGCATGGCACCCTCTTACTCTGCCACCAAAGCATTTCAAAACACTTATCTAGAAGCCTTGCAACAACTTGCAAAGATGCGAAACCTTGACATTAGCTTTACCGATATACGTCCAGGTTTCGTGAAAACCGACCTGTTGAACGACGGCAAGAATTATCCTTTATTAATGAAAAAAGAAGAAGTATCCCATCAGATTGTCAAAGCCATCTATCACAAGAAGAGTGTACAGATCATCGACTGGCGTTACCGAATCCTGGTATTTTTCTGGCGACTTATCCCTCGCTGGTTATGGGTGAGGTTGCCGATAAAGAATTGACAATTGACGATTACACTGAACAAAACTGGTGATTCGCTGAAAAGATTTCCAAGTAACATTCGTATTGCATTACCTTTGCACCATCAAACAAATAAAGGTAAAATTATTATGAAAAAAAGGATTTCAATTTTAGTGACGATGGCAGCAATGGCATTAGTAGCTACATGCTGCTCAGTTGACAACGACAACAATGGCTACCCTTCCTTGTCCGACTTTCCAAATAATGGCGGACAAATGTCAGGCGGAATGAGTACAGAGGGCATGGGACCTGGTGGTATGATGCCGGGCGGCATGGTAGGATCGGATACCAATGGCAATGATTTGCAGGACTTCGACATCAGTCTGAACACCGCTCCTCTGACCAGTGACACAGAAACCATACCTACGGATGAGAACGACGAAAGTTTTGAAGATTATGTAGAGCATTCTGCTTTTTCAGAAACAGTGAGCATCGAGTACTCTGAAGACAAAGCTACTATAAGCACCCTTCCTGAAGGTATAGAAGCTACGATTGACGGTGCAGGTGTTATCATCAATTCTACCATCAAAGGGGTATCCTATGAACTGAAGGGCAGTAGCTCCAACGGTTATTTCAAAATTTACAGCGAGAAAAAATTTCATTTGACAATGAATGGTGTGTCGCTAACCAACCCTACTGGTGCTCCTATCAACATTCAGAGTGGTAAGCGTGCATTTGTCACCTTAGCTGATGGCACCATCAACAGTTTAATGGATGGTAGCAGCTATAACACCCCTGATGGTGAAGACGAAAAAGGAACCTTCTTTAGTGAAGGGCAACTGATATTTAACGGTAAAGGTTCGTTGGAAGTAAAGAGTAACAAAAAGCACGGCATCGTGAGTGACGACTATATTCGCTTCCGTGCAGGTACCAACATTTTCGTAACAGCTTCTAAGGGGCATGGCATCAAAACCAACGACTATGTAGTGATTGGTGGTGGTGTATTGAATATTGAGGTAAGCGGTACTGCCAAGAAAGGCATCAGTACGGATGGTTATGTGTTAATAACTGGTGGACGTACTACCATCTTTACCTCTGGCGAGGGAGAATATGATGAAGACGAAAACGATGTTTCGGGTGCAGCAGGCATCAAGGCAGATGCCTATTTCCAGATGGATGGCGGACAACTGAACATCAAGAGTACTGGTGCTGGAGGAAAAGGCATCAACACTGATGGTGAAATCATCATCAACGATGGTGATATACAGGTAATTACCACAGGGAAAACATTTACCTATAACAGTGACCTTGATTCGAAAGCCAAAGGCATTAAGAGTGATACAGATGTCACCATCAATGGAGGAACATTGAAGATTAAAACGATGGGTGGCGAAGGTAGCGAAGGATTGGAAGCCAAGGGTGTTATGAACATCAACGGCGGCGAAATAGAGATTGCCAGCTATGACGACTGCATCAACTCTGCTGGTGACATGACTATCAGCGGTGGCTATATATACGCTTTTGCAACTAACAACGATGCCATAGACAGTAATGGTAATCTCTTTATCAAAGGTGGTGTAATTGTAGCGTTGGGTAGCAGTGGAGCAGAATGCGCCATTGATGCAGCTGAAGGCAAAAACCTTTATATAAGTGGAGGCACAGTGATTGGTATAGGTGGAAGTAACGCCTCCTACCCTGCATCCAGTAGCTCTCAGATGTCCGTAGCCTTCAGTACCAGCATACAGGCAGGCAACACCCTTACCCTTAGCGATGGTACAAAGGGCATTGTAAGCTTCACAATCAACCGCAATTATCAAAACGGGTTATACTTGATTTCTTCACCCGATTTGAAGAATAACACAAGCTACACCATTTATAGCGGTTCGACCGTAGGCGGAGACAATTGGCATGGATTCTATACCGCACCTACAGTCAATGACTTAGGCAATAGTTTGGGTACTGTTACGGCTCAAGCTACTGCCGGAGGCAACAACATGGGACCTGGCGGCATGGGAGGTCGCCCCTAAATAATGACAGATAAGATGAAGAAATACTGTGCAAAAATAGATAAGCTGCTACTTGAAGAGAAGCTATCCTACATGGTGTTATGGGTGTTTGTGTTTGCCCTGCCAGTAATAGGTACCTACTATCGCACCATGGATCAGGCAGATGTTTCCTTCGAGTGGGAGCAAGTGCTGAGGAGTTGGAAAGACTATGTGCCTTTCCTACTCCTCTTCGTGGTACACGATTGGTTTATTGCACCCCTTCTCGTGCATGAAAACAAGAAGCTGACCTATCTGAGCATCGCTGGTGGAGCTCTGCTTCTCTTTGCCTTCTATACATGGAACCAAAGTCCTGACAGGCAAGGGCCACCACCTCGTGAACAGATGGAAATGAGGTTAGGAGAGCCAGGCAAGATGGGTATTCCACCAGGAAGACCGGATGGCAATATGGGCAATCCACCTCCCAAGCCCAATGGCGTACCACCAATCATGATACAGGAAAAGCTAACCAGCATATTCGTGGCGATGCTGATGATAGGCGTAAACTTAGGCATCATGCTGTATTTCAAGCAACGCCGTCGTGAAGAAGACCAGAAGGAATTGACGCGTCAAAAGCTACAGCAAGAACTGGATTACCTGAAATATCAGATCAATCCTCACTTCTTCATGAACACGCTCAACAACATTCATGCATTGGTGGATATCGACCCTGAGAAAGCGAAATCCACCATCATCGAACTGTCGAAACTCATGCGTTATGTACTATATGAAAGTTCTAGACCTACCATCTTGTTGAACAAAGAAATAGACTTCCTACAACAGTACATCAACTTGATGCGTCTGCGTTATACAAACAGGGTAAACATCCAAGTGGATATGCCTGCCGAAGTGCCTGGTATCGAGGTACCTCCGCTGCTATTCATCCCTTTTATCGAAAATGCCTTTAAGCATGGGGTTAGCTATGAGCATGAATCGTTCATCCGCGTTAAGATGCAGCTACAAGACAGCTACCTGTGCTTCGCCTGCGAGAACAGTAAGAAACCACAGGAAAAGGCTACTAACACAAGCAACCCACATAGTGGTATTGGCTTGGAAAATGTGCAGAAACGTCTGAAGCTGATATATGGGAATGACTATTTTTACCTCACGTCAGATAATGAAAAAAAATACGAAGTTTCACTCAAAATACCCGTAAACCATGATACGTTGCCTGGCAATAGATGATGAGCCGTTGGCTCTGGAACAGTTAAAAACATACATCAGCAAGATTCCTTTTTTGACTTTGGAAGACTCTTGCATGAGTGCACTTGCTGCCTCTAAGATACTGGCAGAAAAGCCCATTGACGCCATTTTCATCGACATTAACATGCCCGATTTGAATGGTATGGATTTCGTGAAGTCTCTTTATAATCCTCCAATGATAGTGTTCACCACGGCTTATTCAGAGTATGCCATTGAGGGGTATAAAGTGGATGCAGTGGATTACCTGCTCAAACCTTTTGGACTGAATGATTTCCAACGTGCAGCGAACAAGGTGCTTCGCCAGTATCAGCTCATGCATCCGCAAGCTTCTGACTCCGCTGAAACAGACAAGCCAACCTCCGGAGAAGACAATGATGTACTGTTTGTAAAATCAGAATACCGTATGGTACGTATTAACATCAAACAGATACGTTACGTAGAAGCGATGAGTGAGTATCTCCGCATCTATCTCACTGATGAGTCAAAGCCTGTAATTGCCTTGTTGAGCATGAAGAAGTTAGAAGAGCACCTACCCAAGAACTTCATGCGAGTACATCGTTCATATATCGTCAACCTTCAACAGATCCAGCAGGTGGAGCGAGGACGCATTGTGATGGACAAGTCCACCTATATCCCAGTAAGCGACGGATACAAAGATGCATTCAATTTGTTTTTAAGTGAAAACTCTCTTGAAAAGTAGATTATTAAAAATAAAATAGTAACTTTGCACAAATTTACTTACTAAACAACAAGAGAAATGAAAAAACTGAGTGCAATGCTGTTTGCTGTCGCTTTGGGGTCATGCATGATTGGCATGAGCAGCTGCGACGGAAAGAAGTGGACTGAAGAGCAGAAAGGCTCTTACAATCTGATTGTTCAGAAGGGTGGACAGACCCTTGGTTACTCACCTTCGTCTGGTGTGACAATCCTCACCGACAAAGGCTATGCTTTCAAGGACCTTAACCGCAATGGTGTATTGGATCCTTACGAAGACTGGCGTCTTGACCCTAAGACCCGTGCCACAAATTTGGCTGAACAGCTCTCAACTGAAGAGATTGCGGGCTTAATGCTTTATAGCGCTCACCAGTCAATCCCTGCAGCCGCTATGGGTGGCAGAGGCGGAGGTGTTACCTATAACGGCAAGCCTTATGCAGAAAGTGGTGCTAAGGCATCAGACCTCTCTGACGCTCAAAAGAAGTTCCTCCAGGAAGACAACCTGCGTGCTGTGCTGGTTACTCGCGTTGAGAGCCCTGCTGTAGCTGCTGAGTGGAACAACAACGTACAGGCTTTCGTAGAAGGCTTGAATCATGGTATCCCTGCCAACAACAGTTCTGACCCTCGTCATGAAACATCTTCTGACGCTGAATACAACTACGGTGCAGGTGGTCAGATTTCCCTGTGGCCTTCATCATTAGGTATGGCTGCTACATTTGACCCAGCTTTGATGAAGAAGTTTGGCTACATCGCTGCAGAGGAATATCGCGCTTTAGGTATCGCTACGGCTTTGTCTCCACAAGTTGACTTGGCAACAGATCCACGCTGGAGCCGTTTCAGCGGGACTTACGGTGAAGGCACCAAGTTGGCTACTGACTTAGCCCGTGCTTACTGCGATGGTTTCCAGACCTCTCCAGAGGGTTTCCGCATCGATGGTGCTTGGGGTTACCAGAGTGTGAACGCCATGGTAAAGCACTGGTATGGTTACGGTGCTCAGGAAGCAGGCCGTGATTCTCATTACAACTACGGTAAATTTGCCGTTTATCCAGGTGAGAATCGTGAAGAGCATAAGTTGTCTTTCACCGAGGGTGCCTTTAAGCTGGAAGATGGTACTGGCATGGCTTCTGCTGTAATGCCTATCTACAGTATTTTGTGGAATCAGGACCCAAGTGGTGACAACCGTGGTGGTAGCTATAGCAAGTGGATGATTGAGGATCAGCTGCGTAATGAGAACAACTTCGACGGTGTGGTTTGCACCGACTGGATGATTACAGCCGACAACAAGGCTGTTGAAGCTTTCGATGGCAAGTGTTGGGGTGTAGAAACCTTGAGCGTGGCAGAGCGTCATTATGAGATTCTGAAGGCTGGTGTTGACCAGTTTGGTGGTAACAACGACAAGGGTCCTGTTTTGGAAGCTTATCAGATGTGGGTAAACGACTTTGGCAAGGAAAGTGCAGACGCACGCTTCCAGAAGTCTGCTTATCGTCTTTTGTTGAATGTATTCCGCACAGGTTTGTTCGAGAATCCATATCTTGACCCAGCAGAATCTACTGCAACTTTGGGCAAGAGCGAGTTCATGCAGGCTGGTTACGAGGCTCAGCTGAAGTCTGTGGTAATGTTGAAGAACCACAACAAAGCCCTGCCTCAGTCAGATAGCAAGAAGAAGGTATATATTCCAAAGCGTCACATGACTCAGAGCCAAGGTTTCTTCGGCATGACTGGCGAGGACAAGTGGGTTGACCCAGTGAACCTCGACCTCGTAAAGAAGTATTTCGAAGTGGTTGAGAGCCCAGCTCAGGCAGACTTCGCCATTGCTTTCATTCAGGCTCCAAACAGTGGTGTTGGTTATAGTACTGATGATGTGAAACGCGGTGGTAATGGCTATGTGCCTATCAGCTTGCAGTATAACGACTATACAGCTTCTTTCGCTCGTGCAACCTCTATCGCAGGTGGTGACCCATTGGAGAAGTTTACTAACCGTACTTACAAAGGTAAGTCAGTAAAGACCAGCAACAAGGATGACCTGAAGATTATCCTTGACACCAAGCGTCAGATGGGTAATAAGCCTGTTATCGTGGTGTTGAATACAGGCAAGCCTGTTGTTCCAGCAGAGTTTGAGGGTAAGGCAGATGCCATTCTGATTTCTTTCGGCGTACAGAACCAGGCCATCTTCGACATCATCAGTGGTAAGAACGAGCCATCAGGCTTGCTGCCAATGCAGATGCCTGCTGACATGAAGACCGTTGAGCAGCAGAACGAGGATGTTCCTCGCGACATGGTCTGCTACAAGGATGCTGATGGCAACATCTACGACTATGCTTTCGGTATGAACTGGAGCGGTGTCATCAACGATGCTCGCGTGGCAGCTTACAAATAATAACTTGTCTATTTAAGGCATAATTCATGGGGAGGCTCCTTCACCAAGGTAGCCTCCCCTATATTTTAGGGATAAATGTTTTTCAATAGCAAGCATAAAAGCAGTGTTTTTTTACAACATAGTATGCTGAGGGGCGAGACATTACTATG
Source organism: Bacteroidaceae bacterium (assembly GCA_017534535.1). Classification (GTDB taxonomy): domain Bacteria; phylum Bacteroidota; class Bacteroidia; order Bacteroidales; family Bacteroidaceae; genus Bacteroides. Next base: position 38,185 of record JAFXVZ010000027.1, read on the forward strand.
TTGATGGCTTGCAACATACTAATGTGAAGGCAGAGAGATTACTAATGCAACAAGTAATGTCAAGTTTTCTTTCCTGCAATAGAAAGCTGAGCCTGCTAAGCTTATAAAGTTAAAAAATGCACGTTTGTACCAAAAACGTGTCCAACGCAACTCCCAATACACCTATTATTACGGGCGGGCGGGCGAGAATAGAAAAGATAATATAAATATATGCGCGTAAAGCGCATAATACATGGAAAGTCATTAAATGTCATATCAGGTTTGGATTTAGCTTGCAATTTCCAAAACTATGATTTATCTTTGCAGGGTAGATAATAGTAACATAAACGAAGTCGAGAATGAAGAAAACAGTTTTTATGATGACAGCTGCTTTGGTTGCCGCTTGTAGTGGACAAGTGGATAATGGTTCTAAAGCCGATAAAGAACCGTTGCAAATGGACACCTCCAAGCCTTTGCGATTGGCGGTGGCAGGTGTGACCCACGGACATGTGGGTGAAGTTGCCGGCAGAGTAGGTAGAGGAGATTTTGAAGTGGTTGGTGTAAGTGAAGAAAATGACACCTACCGCGCAGACAATCCTTTGAGCAAGAAGGTAGCATCAGAGGTGTTCTACAAAAGCCTTACAGAAATGCTTGACCAGACAAAGCCAGAGGTGGTAGCAGCCTACGGCTCTATCAAAGACCACCTCGCAGTTGTCGAAGCAGCTGCTCCCAGAGGTATTGACGTGATGGTGGAAAAACCACTTGCTGCTACGTTTGAAGATGCATTGCGCATCCAACAACTGGCTCAGCAATATGGCATCAAGGTGGTGACCAACTACGAAACTACCTGGTACAGCACAAATCACTATGCCAAGCAGTTGATAGATGAAGGAAAGATAGGAGAAGTGAGGCGCATCAACGTGCAAGACGGTCATCAGGGCCCATTCGAAATTAATTGCGAGCCACGCTTCACCGATTGGCTTTGCGACCCTATACTGAACGGCGGTGGTGCTGTGATGGACTTTGGTTGCTATGGCGCTGACATCGTGACCTGGCTCCGCAAAGGCGAGCGTCCTCAAAGCGTGTATGCCGTGCTTCAACAAAACAAGCCCGACAAGTATCCGAAAGTGGATGATGATGCGACCATCGTGCTCCAATATCCGGGTATGACTGCCCAGATCATGGCATCATGGTGCTGGCCCTGGAACCACAAGGACATGACTATCTATGGCGATAACGGCTATATCTATCAACGCACAGGCACCCGTATGGATACCCTTATTGGTGAAGAGTTTTCTACTGATGTGGACGTTCCCAAGCTGGAACAGCCATACAATGATGCTTTCCGTTACCTGAAGGCAGTGGTGAGGGGAGATATCAAAATGCAACCCTATGACCTTGGTGGATTGGAGAATAACGTACTGGTAGTGGAGATTCTGGAAGCTGCCAAGAAGAGTGCATCAACAGGAAGGAGTATTGAATTATGAAACATTTTCTACTAGCATTAATGTGCCTCGTTAGTTCCACCGCATTCGGTATCGGGGTGGAAAGAGTGGAACCCGCAAACTGGTGGGTTGGTATGAAGAACCATGAACTGCAGTTGATGGTACATGGTGAAGATATTGCTAACGCCGACGTTTCTATCCAGTATCCAGGCGTTTATCTGAAAGAATCTGTAAAGACAGACAATCCTAATTATCTTTTCTTGTATTTGGACATTTCTGATGCTGCCCAAGCTGGCAAGATGGATATTGTGTTCGGAGAAGGCAAAAACAAACTATCCGTGCCTTATGAGCTTAGAGCCAGAGAAAAAAGGAAAATGGCACAAGGCGTTTCGACGGCAGATGCCATCTACCTCATCACTCCCGACAGATTTGCCAATGCTGACCCTTCGAATGACGAACTCGATGATGTCAAGGTGAATAGAGCCCGCAGTGGGGCACGCCATGGGGGCGATATGAGAGGCATTATCAATCATTTGGACTATATTCAGGACCTCGGATTCACGGCCGTATGGCTCAATCCTGTACTTGAAAACCGACAGCCTGGTGGCTCTTATCATGGCTACTCCACTACTGACTATTACAAGGTTGACCCCAGATTCGGCTCGAATGAGGAATACCGTGAACTGGTGGATAAGGCGCATGGTATGGGCATGAAAGTGGTGATGGACATGATTTTCAACCATTGTGGCAGTGGGCATTGGTGGTTGAAGGATATGCCTGCAAAAGACTGGCTCAACTATAATGGAGAATTCAAGCCTACCAGTCATCTGAAATGGACGGTGATGGATCCTCATGCACCACAGACAGAAAAGGAGGCGTTCCTTGACGGATGGTTTAGTCGTGGCATGCCTGATCTGAATCAAAAGAACAGGCATATGGCGAGATATCTGATTCAGAACTGCATTTGGTGGATTGAATATGCCGGCATTGACGCAGTGCGCCAGGACACACACTCCTATGTTGATTATGACTTCATGGCGCAGTGGTGCAAGGACGTGGAAGAGGAATTCCCCGAATTCAATATCATGGGTGAAGTATGGTATCCAAGGGGCACTAACTCAGCATGGTGGCAGCGTGGCAGCAAACTCAGCGACCGCAACTCTCATCTTAAGACAGTGATGGACTTCGAGCTTGCATTTGCTTCACAGCATGTATTTGATGAGGTAAGCGATGGTAATGATCTGCATGAGGCTGGTCTATTCAAGATCTATGAGATACTGGCTCAGGATTATCAGTTTGCAGACCTGAGCAATGTGCTGATATTCCTGGACAATCATGACACCTCCCGTTTCATGCGCAAAGATGAGACTGACCTTAGGCGATACAGGCAAGGCATTGCTTTCTTGCTTACCACGAGAGGCATTCCGCAACTTTATTACGGCACTGAGATTCTGATGCATGGCACCAAGGAACAGGGAGATGGTGTGATACGAACAGATTTCCCTGGCGGATGGGAAGGAGATCCTGTGAATGCTTTCACAGCACAAGGCAGGACTGATTTGCAGAATGAAGCGTGGAACTATATGCAGAAGTTGCTGCAATGGCGTAAGAACAATGAAGCCATTATCCATGGCAAACTGCTGCATTATGCGCCTATGTCAGAAGGCTGCTACGTTTATGCCAGAATAAAGGATAACAGAACCGTGCTGGTAATAATGAACGGAACGGATGATGACCAAAATCTGGACATGAACCGTTACAGGGAGGTCACCAAGGGATTCTCTCAGGGAACGGATGTATGGACAGGAAAGACTATCCCAGTAACAGGAACTTTGTCTATACCTGCTAGAGAGACATTCGTGCTTGATTTGAAATAGAGTCATTAATTATTAGAATACGATTATGAAAAGATATTTTGTATTTCTGCTGATGGCAGCTGTACAACTTGCATGTTTTGCACAGCAGACAGTTACTTACCCTGCTGTTCCAGGTATGCGCACCAGCACCGATTTCAAGGCTACAGTCAATGGTCAGGAAGTATGGACAGAAGTAGTGGGTGCAGGTGGCATGGAAGACTTGAATATGGTGAATTTCTCCTGCCAAGGCGAGCAGAAAGTAGTAATTACCGTCAGCGAAGACATTACCAGTTACCAGATCCTGCCAAAGAGCGCAGGAATCAAGGGCGAGGCCAATGGGCGTGAACTGACTTTCACCATCAATGGTCCGCAGAAGCTGTACATTGAAGTAAACAAGTTGCCTCATCTGGCTTTATTTGCCAATCCTTTGGAGAAAGATGCGCCCAAACCTAATGACAAGAAGATTACTTACTATGGTCCCGGCAACCATGAGGTAGGTAACATTGAACTGCAGAGTGGTCAGCAAATCTATATTGCTGGTGGCGCTAACGTAACGGCCAATATTACAGGCAGGAACGCCGATAATGTACGTATCTTTGGCAGAGGTTCACTGTCTGGCAATGTGAGGGTGAACAGCAGCGACAACTTCCAAGTGGACGGCATCACCGTGAGACATACCCGTGGATGGGCTAATACGCTCACCAATTGCACAAATTCTGGCTATAACAACGTAAAGGTGTTCACTTATCAAGGTGTGTGGGGACTAGATGGCATCGACCCTGTGTCATGCAAGGGTTTCACCATCAACGACTGCTTCATCCGCACGCGCGACGACTGTATCGCCATCAAGAGCAACGGTCGCAGGGGTACTGCCGATTATGACCTCAGCACACGCGACATCACCATCACTAAGTCTGTCTTTGTAGGATGGGACCATGCTGACGGTGTGACCTTAGGTTTTGAGCTCAACGGCGGAGAAGTAAAGAACGTGCTGGTAAAGGATTGCGATATCCTGCGTGCATGGGGCAGTGGAAGGTCAGGAGGTCACTCGGCTTTCAGCATCGTGTGCGATGGTCCTTCACAGGTTTCCGACATCAGGTTTGAAGATGTACGCGTAGAAGGCGACATCGAATACAAGAACATGGAGATCATCCTCACCGAAGGCGAACGATATGGTAATGGCGAGATGGGTACTATCAATGGGGTACACATGAAGAATGTCACTTGGGAGAACCCTCTGAAGCCGTTTACCATCGTAGGCCATCCCAAACAGTCGGTTGAAAACATCACCTTCACCAACTGCTATGTGGGCGGCAAGCTCATGACGGGTCTTGACGATGCTCAGTTCCAGATTGAGTTCGCACGCAACATCGTGTTTGTGCCAGGAGGGAAAGCTGTGCGTAACCGTTACCCTGAGCAGCCTGAGTAACTGATGATTATAAAACCATAACCCACCCATATAATGAGAAGACTATTAATGCTTATCTGTTGCCTGTTGACATTGGCTTCTTGCCAACAGCCTGCAGAGCAAACAACAGCAAACTTGACAACTGCCGATGGTCAGTATGATTGGCAAGCCATTGCCGACGGCATGTCGCATGCCTTGATTGACCATTTCTGGGGAGCCAACTTTGAGGGGTACGAGCAACGATATTATTTCAACTACGGCAGTGACCTGACTGATATGACCACCATCCACTATTGGCCACAGGCACACGCTATGGATGTATTGGTGGATGGCTACCTGCGCACAGGGCGAAAGGAGTATGTCGATTTGTTCCCCCTTTGGTGGCAGGGTGCCCCTACCTTTAATACGGGCGACAACGACAATGATCCGTGGTGGAATGTCTATGTAGATGATATGGAGTGGATTACGCTGGCGCAAATCCGCATGTTCGAGAGCACGGGCAATGACCTGTATTTCAAGAAAGCGCGCCAGCTATATGACAGTTGGATATGGCCCACATGGGGACCAGAGAACGAAGCCCCCTGGTATGGTGGCATCACTTGGAAGACTGATGTGAGCAAGTCGAAGAACGCCTGCTCCAATGGTCCTGCCGCCATCATCGCAGCCCGTCTGTATCAGTTCTATGACAAGGCCAACCTGCATGGAGGCAAGGAGAAAGCTGCCTATCTGGAAGAGGCCAAGAAGATCTTCGCTTGGGAGCGAAAGACACTCTTTGATGCCGAGACGGGTGCCGTTTATGACAATATCAATCAGGAAGGACGCATCAGCCGTTCGGTTTATACTTACAACCCTGGCACTTTCATAGGAGCAGCCTATGAACTTTTCCGCATAACTGGTGACAAGCAGTATTTAGATGACGCCATCAAAGCAGCCGACTATGTGATTGACCGCATGACGCAGAACAACGGCGTCTTGAAGGATGACTCGCATGGCGATGGCGGACTCTTCCATGGCATCTTCTTCCGTTACTTTGTAAAGGTGGTGAATGACGCAGCATTAGATGAGGCGCATCATGCCAAGTTCAAGGAGTTTATCACCCGTTGTGCCACCACTTTGGTGGAGCACGGCCTCAACCATCATACCATGCTGTATGGCGGTACTTGGTGGGAAGCACCTGCCGACGATGCCTCTGTATGCCTCACTGCCCACCTCACTGGCTGTATGCTGATAGAAGCTATGTGCATTTTGAAATGAGGTTCATTATCTGGCAACGTGAGGGTGACGATTAGCGACAATTTCCAAAATCGACACTGAAATAAACCCCGAAAATTGTTTGTCTAATTTTCGGGGTTCATTTCAAATTCGGGAGGTCTCTATCTATTATTCCACTTCAGGCACCTCTATCTGAGAGCCATAGCGATGATACTCGTTGGCGATGGACTGTTCCTGAATATAGAGAGCCAACTCTATGCGACCATCCTTGACAGGAGCCGACTTGGCAATATACTTGTCGTAGTTGGCAGCTGCCTCGCTCACCACATCCGGCATACGGGATGAGATAACACGCACACGTCCGTAGTTCTTGATGCTCTCCAAGAATGCAGCCATGTTTTCCTGCTTCTTCTCGCCCTCCAATTGAGCAAACAGTGGATTAGCGGCATCCATTGAAACGGTGAGCTGTGTGCCTACAGTCTTAGCAGCCAATTGTACCATCTGCACCTGCTCCAATGTTTCGTCACCAAACAGACGGAGCACCATACCGCCATCCACAGGCAAGTAGCGGAACACATTCTGTTCGCCACGAATCTTAGGCTGGATATTGCGGGCATGCTTGAATTCCTTCTCATACCACTCAGCATACGACTGCTTGTAATCGGTGGTAGAGTCGGGCTTGTCAGTGATGTACATAAACTGAATGCAGTAGTTAGGACCACCAGCTTTCAGACCAGGACCGAAGGCTGAGAGCTTCATGCCACCGAACGGCTGACGATTCACCACAGCACCCGTAATACCTCTATTAATATAAAGGTTACCAGCCTTGATATGGTTCTTCCAATATTTCTGCTCTTGTTCGTCAAGCGACTGCAAGCCTGAGGTCAAGCCATAGTCGAGACTATTTACGAGGTCAACAGCCTCCTCCAAAGTATCGAACGGAGTAACAGCCAACAGCGGAGCGAACAACTCGGTGCGGAAGGTATAGGAATCTGGCTTCACGTTAATCTTCACCGTAGGCTTTAGGATGTACTTCTTCTCATCCACAAACTCTGGAGCGATGAGCCACTTCTCACCAGGCTCCAACTGACAAGCCTTCTCCAACTTCTCGTTATGGTTGGTAATCATAGGACCTACGATGTTGCCTGCATTCCAAACGCCACCCACCTTGAGAGAAGAAGCACAGTCCTTGAGTTTCTCCGTGAATTCAGGGTCTTTATAAACTGAGCGTTCTACTAACAAGATAGAGCAAGCCGAGCACTTCTGACCTGCATTGCCAAAAGCAGAACGGCAGGCATTCATGATAGCATGGTCACGATCTCCCTTAGCAGAGAGAATCATGACATTCTTACCACCCGTCTCAGCTGACAATGACACATACGGGTTAGAATGGGCAATATTTTGGGCTGTCTCTGTGCCACCGGTCAAGATGATATGCTTAATCACAGGAGATGAAGTCAGCAAAGGCGTAGCCTCACGGTCAGCGATGATTACCTGCAAAGCTTCCTTAGGCACACCAGCCTCCCAGAATGCCTTAGCGAAGAGCCAAGCCACAGGAGCTGCTACGGTTGCAGGTTTCAAAACACACGTATTACCCGATGCCAAAGCAGCCACCACGCCACCACAAGGGATAGCGCAAGGGAAGTTCCAAGGAGAGAGCACCAAAACCGTACCCTTCGCCTTCATCTCAATATCGTCAAGAGCTGCATATTTCTTCATCGTTGTAGTATAGAAGCGGCAGTAGTCGATACCCTCTGATACTTCCACATCGGCTTCCTCCACCGTCTTGCCAGTAATGGCACACATTGACCCTATCAAGTCACCACGCATCTGCCCCATGATGTTAGCAGCCTTATACATGATACGATGACGCTCCTCAATGGTAGTATTCCTCCATCCTCCGGCATCCTCGTCAGCTATAGCCAATATTTGCTCCACCTGAGCCTTGTTGGCACGGCTCATCTCACACACCAGCACATCGCCATCCTGACTGCGGTCATAATAGCTTACCTTATCTTCATTATACACCAGTTCGGCACCTATCTGGGTAGGCAGCAGGTCACCTGGCTTCCAGTCGCCCCACCCTGCCTTTTCGTAATTCATCTTGCCAGTAGATTTCCACTTGTCGAAAATCTTCTCAACCCACTGCTGGTTGCAGAAGCGGTCGAAGTCCGTATCGGGCTCGTTGATCATCTCATCCTGAGGTTCCTGCCCCTCGTAAGGCATGTTGCGGTCTTGTGTACGGGTAGGAATATGCGTGATGGTATCCTTCATGTTATACGCATCGATAAACTGCTGCTGCAACTCCTTCCACTCCTTAGTGTCAGGCTTCAATGAGAACGAATGTGTCAGGAAGTTGTCGGGAGCCGTATTCTCATCCATACGACGCACCAAGTATGAGATGGCATTCAGGAAATGTTCCTTCTTCACCACAGGCGTATAGAGAATCACATGGTTGCCCAACTTACGCTGAGCCCTCCACACATGGTTTGCCATACCTTCCAGCATCTCGAAGCAGAAGCAATCCTTCGGCGTTTGATACATCTGGGTAAGCAGATACGCATACGAGATAGTAAACAGGTTATGTGAAGCCATACCGATGTGAAGCACCTTGGCATTCTCAGGTTTTAAACCACGCTCAATCAGGTGCAAATAGTTGGCATCAACCTCCGTCTTATTGGGGCGAACAGGATTAGGCCAGCCACGCAAGTCGCTGACAATGTTTTCCATATCGAGGTTACAGCCCTTCACGATACGCATCTTGATAGGAGAACCGCCTGCTGCCACACGCGCCTTGGCAAACTCCAGCAACTCCGTCTGGAAGTCCCATGCATCTGGCAAATAAGACTGTACCACAATACCTGCCTCATAGTTCTTAAACTGAGGCAAAGAGAGCACATCCTTGAAAAGCTTCATGGTCAGATGAGCATCCTTGTACTCCTCCATATCAAGGTTGATGAACTTTGGTCTCGTCACCCCCTCAGGATCGGTATATGGATGGTCGATAGCCGTTTGATAGAGTTCAGACATACGGCGAATCAGCTCAGGGAAGCACTCCTTGTAGTTCAAGGCATGTGTCTGGGCATAGATACCGGAAATCTTCACGGAGATGTAATTGATGTCTGGCTCCTTCAGAGCTTCCAAATAAGAGTAATAACGTTTGTCGGCCTCGCCATCACCCAGCACCACCTCACCCAGGAGGTTCACATTCTGTCCGATGTTCTGCTGGAAACGGGTAGCCAAATGCTGCGTCAGATGCGGACGGGCTGCATCGATGATCACCCTACTGGTGTCGCGACGCAGACGCCACTTGATGATGGGTACTGCCACCCAATTAAACAAAGGCTTATAGGCAAAGCCCTGGTACATTTTGAAGAGCATCCTGTCGCCAGTACCCAGGAACTTTGGAATTCCATACTGGTCAATCAGTTCCTTCACACGCAGGGCGAGCTTCTGGGTGTCTCTCACCTGAGAAGTCTCATCGAGCATACGCACCATGAATTTCTTGTCGTTGGGAGTAGTCACCATCGTACCATACATGTGCTGCTCGTTCTTTTCGGTTTTCGTGAGTCCCGAGTAACTCTCGTCGTACAGTTTCCTCATCCATGAGAAAACCTCATCGACAGTTGGCATTTTCTGTTCGGTCATAGATTTAAAGTTACAGTTAAAGTTATATTAGTGCCTCAAATTTACTGCATTTTTTTCGTATAACCATAACTTTATGGCAAAAAATTTGGGAATAATCATCTACTCACTCCTACCCTAAGTCAGGGAGCCGTCGCAAAGCAACCGAGGATTGTGTTATGACAAGGATGACCTATATATAAATAGGTATCGAAAAAAGTTGATAAAAATTTGCAAAATAATTTGGTTTATTTTATAAACTTATTTACATTTGCATCGTGATTAAACAATGAAGACATGAAAGAAGTTGTTTTAAGTATCAGTAAACCATTAAAAACATATAGCTTATGAAAAAAATAGTTCTTATCATCATCATCGCAATTGTTGCCATTATAGGAATATTCCTCTATGGAGGTTACCAGATGTTCAGCAACGAAATCGCTGCGATGCAGTCGGTTCAAGAAGTGCGTGAGGGTGTCTATACCCTCCATTACAAAGGAGACTACGGATTCAAAGGGTTCCTGGAGCAAGGAGGAGCCAAGACCGATGCTCAGATGGCCACTTACATCGCCGGCTTCCTCTCCCACGGCTACTACAAGCCCAATGTGACTACTCCGGAGGGAGGATGCACCACCGTAACTGGAGGAAATATCTTCGCCCGCAACTTCGACTGGGATCAAGCAGGCAACTACATGATTCTCCATACCGAGCCTGATGACGGTTATGCATCCATCGCCACCAGCAACCTGTCGTTCTTAGGCTTTGGCGCCGACTGGAAACCCACCAGCAACACGGAGAAGTTCATGTCGATGGCTTCGGTATATGTGCCACTGGATGGTATGAACGAGAAGGGTCTCTGCGTGGCAGACCTGATTGAGATTGATGGCGATACCGACGTGCCTGATACCGACAAGCCCGACCTGACCATCGTGGGTGCCATCCGACTGGTATTGGACTATGCGGCTAATGTAGATGAAGCCGTACAATTACTCTCCCAGTACGATGTGTTCCCCTCAGTCAGCCGTATGCACCACCTCTCGCTGAGCGACCGTAGTGGCAACAGCGTAGTAGTGGAATGGGAAGGCGGTGAGCTGAAAGCAACCCCTACGAAGGTGGTTACCAACCACTGCCTGAGCCAGGTAGGCGATAGCGAATCCATTGCAGAGTCAATCCGTCGCTTCAACATGCTCAGCGCCGAACATCTTCCTGTTGCCAACAGACAGCAGGCAGAGGATGCCATCCAGGCTGCCAGCTACAGCGGCGAAACTAAATGGACGGTTGTCTTCGACCAGCAGAGACTCACTGCCACACATTACTTCGGATGCCAATGGGAGGAACCTTTGACATTCTCATTAACCCAGCATAATCATTAATTAAATAAGGAGGAAAACAATGGAAACAAACAACGAATTAACTGCTGAGCGCAGTTTGGAAATCATCAGCAGGCACATTGAACAAAGCCGCAAAGACACCACCAAGAATGCAGGTATGCCCATGATACTCTGGGGCGGACTGGTCATCGTTACAGGCCTCGCCGTGGGTTATCTGTGGAAGGAAACAGGCACACCCAACTGGAACTTTCTATGGTTCGCCATGGCCATTATCGGATGGGCTATTACCATCTGGGCAAGCAAAAAGGAAAAGCAACAGAGACTGCCCGTAACCTTCATGTCACAAGTCATGGGTTCACTCTGGCTGTCTTTCGGCATCTTCGCATCAGCATTGGCAATACTGTTGTATGTCGTATCGCCTTTCGTTTTCAACACCTGGATTGTAAACATCAGTTATACCCCCATCATCATCCTGATTTTAGGAGTATGCACCACAGCTACCGGACTGATTCTAAAACAGGGTTGGATCACGGCAGGAGGCATCGTGGGTGGCTTGGCAGGAGCAGCTTTGGCATACGGCCTGCACGGACCATACGAGGCATTTGTGATGGCAGGTGTAGCTTTGGTAACCCTGTTGATACCAGGTATAATGATTAACAGGAGGAATTGAGTTATGTTTAAGCCGTTAGACCCTATCTTGCATTCCGAGCTCCGACTGGCGGTCATGTCGTTGCTCTTGGGTGTGGAGGAAGCCGACTTCACCTACATCAAAGAGCAGACAGGCGCCACAGCAGGCAATCTGAGTGTGCAGATTGACAAGCTCACCACAGCCGGCTATGTGGAGGTCGAGAAGAAGTTTGTGGGCAAACGCCCCTGCACCACCTGCCGCATCACGCAAAAGGGTGTCGAGGCGTTCGACCAGTACGTGAAGAACCTGAAATCTTACTTAAAAGTAAAAAAATAGGATTGCCAAAGACTCCTCTTCCCTCAAAATTAGGGAGAGGAGTTTTAAGTTTAAGCAGTATATGGTTCGCTAATTATGTGGATATGTCGGTATTTTTCATTATCTTTGCTCCCAAATTATTAACCAAGGTTTTATTGAGATTATGAGAAAATGGATGATGGCTGGCTGCGTGCTGGCACTGGCTCTTTCCAGTTGTACGGAAGAGCAGAAATTCGAGCAGCCCGTTTTGGGTGCAAGGAAAGCACAGATTATCACTGTGGATGGTTACCAGTTCAAGGATCTGAACAAGAACGGCGAGCTGGATGCTTATGAAGACTGGCGACTGCCGATGCAGGATCGTATCGACAATCTGGTAAGCCTGATGACGCTGGAGGAAAAGGTTGGTTTGATGTTCCACCCGAACATCGCCGTTCCTGCTGACGGTAAGGTGTTGTACGATGCAAAGGCTGAGCTGAGCCAGGAGGCATACGCTGGTCCTATCGGTCCTGGTGGCAACAATGGCGGCGCTATGGGACAAGGTCAGATGAGAGCCGGTGCCGATGTAAAGACCTTCATAGAGGAGCGTAACTTCCGCAATATCCTGAACAACGGCATTGCCGAGCCTACCCTCTTCGCCAAGTGGAGCAACAGCCTGCAGGAATATGCCGAGGCATCCCGCCTGGGTATTCCAATCATGTTCTCTACCGACCCTCGTCACGGAGCTACCCTGGGTGCTCACGTAAGTGGCAAGCAGTACTTCAGCCAGTGGCCCAGCAAGGAAGGTCAGATTGGTATCACAGCTGCCCGCAATGCTGAGCTGGTGAAGAAGTTTGGCGAGGCAGTGGCAGAGGAATACCGTGCCGTTGGCCTGCACATGATTTTAGGTCCTCAGATTGACGTAATCACAGAGCCACGTTGGAGCCGCAACATGGGATGCTTCAGCGAGGATGCCGACCTCACCATCGAGATGATGGAGGCTTTCATGGAAGGTGCACAGGGCGAGAACGTGGGTCCCAACAAGGTACTGGTTCACCTGAAGCACTGGCCAGGTGCCAACCCTCATGAAGGCGGTAAGGGCAATTTCACTGTATATCCTGGCAACAATGTTGATTATCACCTCAAGCCATTCAAGGCAGGCATCGCCAAGGGTGCCTTGGCTGTGATGGGTTACTATAGCGGTACTTATATTGATACCTTGAACGTGAACTATTCTCCTTACTGGAGCACAAAGGTACTCTATGATCAGCTGGGCTTCAAGGGTTCCATCTGCACCGACTGGGGTGTGGTAGGCAGAACAGGTCCGTTGAACCCTCGTTTGGCAGGCAAGACCACCCTGAAGGACAACATGGCAATGGTCATCAATGCCGGTGTTGACCAGATGGGTAGCGAGACAGAGACCAGCCTCGTGGTTGAGTTAGTGAAGGAAGGTCGTGTGACAGAAGAGCGCGTGAACCAGGCTGCAAGTCGCATCCTGCAGTGGCACTTCATCCTCGGCTTGTTCGAGAATCCATACGTTGACCCCGACAATGCTGCCAAGGTTTGCCAGCGTGAAGACCTGCAGAAGAACGCTTTCCAGGCACAGTTAGAGTCAAACATCCTCTTGGTGAACGAGGGCAAGACCCTGCCAGCCAAGGAAGGCAGCAAGATTTATGTGGAAGGCATCGATACCGACATTGCCAAGAATTATGGCACTTTGGTTGACAAGCCAGCACAGGCAGATCTGATAATTGTCCGCACAGGCGTGACAGAGCCTCGTCAGGGTGGTTTCGGCTTTGGTGGAGGCAACATGACTCCTGCCCAGCGTGCCGCTATGCAGCGTCAACGTGAAATCGAGGCTGCCAAGCCAGTGAATATCGAGATTCCTGCATCTATCTGGAACAACATCAAGAAGCTCTCAGCTACGGGCAAGCCTGTAGTGGTAGCATTCAACCCCAGCGGCACCAGCATCGTCTTACCACAAGACCTGAAGAAGGTTGTCAAGGGTTGCTTCCTCACCTTCGACTGCCTCGACAATGCATTCCTGGATGTAGTATTCGGCAAGTTCAACCCTGTGGGCAAGCTCCCGTTCGAGATTCCTGCTACCATGAAGGATGTGGAGGCACAGAAGGAAGATGTTCCATTCGATGCTCCTAACAAGGCCTTCGAGTTTGGCTTCGGACTGAGCTATTGATGGGTTTTCCATCGCTCTATTAACAAATCAGCCACGCCGTCAAAAGCGTGGCTGATTTTGTTATTAGATTCCTTCCTGAAAGTGCATCTTCCATGTTCCGAAATCAATACTCTGTTAATTGATAATAAAATAATTATTCTTCAGCCGCTACCTTCAATTCAGAAGGCTCTTCTTCAACCAGTGAGTATGTCCGTGGTTGGTTCTCATAGATATTATCGGTGGTGTTGAGGAACTTTTGCAGGAACGCCTTCAGTTTCTCAATCACGGTCTGCTTCTTCTCGCCACTTGATTTGATGAAAGGATTCATGGCAGGCATGATCTTGGTAATGCCAGTACCTGTTTCAGTAATATATCCATCAGCGAAAGCACGACGCATAAAGGCCTCGGTTTCTGCTGGTTTAAGGTTCTCTTGTTTGATAATTTCATCCAATTGAGATTTCTTTTCCTTTTCAATATAGCGTTCCCATTCATCGCCTACATCAGCATCCTTCTGAGGTCTCATCTGTTCGATAAACTTCTCAATCAGTTCACGCTTGTCACGCATATCAGGGCTGGCATCCACCAGCTTCATCATCCTCACGACAATCATTTTATCCGTGCAGTTGGTGTCATGATACTGCTGCACTTGGTCTAATATATAGCGTATATTAACCTGCACCTGCTTTACCAATTCCATTTCAAAGACTATATCGTCATTGATAAACTCTTTTTCTCCAGGATGAGTAGGCTTGCGGAAATCTTCATAAAATGTATTATACCAACCCAAATAATCCTGGAAGTGCAACTCATCCATTAACTTCATCTCATCAGTAAAGTCGTCGAAGGCACTCAGTATGTTTCGCACTCTTAATATCTCGCCCATCAACATCACAAACTCTTTCTTCTTTTCCTCATCCAAGATATTAGCCATACCCTCTACAGGGAACAAGCTGAGCAGCCTTTCTATCAGTGAAGTATAAGGTTCGTGCCATCTTTCTTTCTCGTCTTCATAGCCTTTTCGGTAGTATTCATCAAACGACTTCATGAACACCAATCCTGAAGCATTCTCATCACCAAAGATGGCGAGGCTCTGCTTGGTATTCTCCTCCAGATTGCGGAAACAAACAATGTTGCCACAATTCTTCACGGCATTCAATATTCTGTTCGTGCGACTATAAGCCTGCAACAAGCCATGCAGCTTCAGGTTCTTATCCACCCAAAGCGTGTTCAGTGTCTTGGCGTCAAAACCTGTTAAGAACATGCCTACCACAATCAGAATGTCCACATCCTTGTTCTTCATGCGTTGCGACACATCCTTGTAGTAACCTTGGAAGCTGTCACCATCCGTCGAATAGTTGGTATTGGGAATCCACATCTCGTTATAGTCGTTAATGGCATTCTCCAATGCGTCACGACTCATCAGGTCTTTAGGTGTACCCACTTCTTCAGGGTTTTCATCACCTCCGAAGCCCCATTCATCCACCTCTTCCTCATTGGCGTTATAGGTAAAGATGGTAGCTACCTTCAGATTAGGAGCACCAGGCTCTGCCAGTTGCTTCTTGAACTCGTTGTAATATAGTATCGCAGCTTTTACGCTATCGACAGCAAAGATACTGTTGAAACCACGTGTCTTTACCTTTGTCTTTACCTCGTCAGCCTTGCGTTTTATCACGTCAGCCACGTTGGTCAGTTTGTTCATGCTGTAGGCATCGGCACCCTGCTTGGTCTTATCGGCAAAGTGGTCAATGATGTATCGTGTCACGATGCTGATACGTTGCGGAGCATGCAATGCTTCATCCGTATCAATGCCCCATACTTGTTTTCTGTCCACATCGCTTTTCATGCGCATGGTGGAGTTGTAATCCACATGGAAAGGCAATACGTTCTTGTCTCTGATGGCATTGATAATGGTATAGGTATGCAGTGCTTTTGTTGGTCTGCCATCTTTATCAAGCTCGCCACCAAAGAGCTGTGCCGTTGTTGTATATTTGCTGCCAGCGCTGGCGTTAACAGCAAAGATTGGCGTACCCGTAAAGCCAAACATCAAGTAACGCTTAACGCGTTTGGTAATCAGTTTGTGCATATCGCCAAACTGACTACGATGGCACTCATCGAATATCAGTACAATATTGTCCTTTGTCAGCACCTCACGTAGTTGCTCATCCTGCTCCCATGTTTTAGGCTTCAGCAAGTTCGACAACTTTTGTATGGTTGTAATAATAATATGACAATCATTATCTTTTATTTGCTGTTGCAAGATTCTTGAAGAACTGTTGCTATTGGCACAGTCAGGTTCGAAGTTGTTATACTCCTTCATCGTCTGATAGTCCAAATCCTTCCTGTCCACCACAAACAGCACCTTACTGATGCCATCCATTCTTGAAGCCAGTTGAGCCGTCTTGAATGAGGTGAGTGTCTTGCCTGATCCTGTGGTATGCCAGATGTAGCCACCAGCCTTGATGCTACCTTGCCATTTATTGAAGAGAGCCGTCTGTATACGTTGCAGAATCTTCTCTGTTGCAGCTATCTGATAAGGTCGCATCACCAACAGCTGTTTATCCACATTGAACACACAATACTTGGTCAGTATGTTCAGAATGGTATGCTTGGCAAAGAAAGTAGTAGTAAAGTCACGCAAGTCAGTCAGCAAGTTGTTTTCCTGGTCGCTCCAATAAGAAGTAAACTCAAATGTATTGCCATCCACCTTGTTCTTACGCTGACCACCTATGCTCTCCTGCTCTTTCGCAAATCGAGTTGTATTGCTGTAGTATTTCGTTTCTGTGCCGTTGCTGATGACAAACACCTGCACATAGTCAAACATTGCCTTTCCAGCCCAGAAGCTGTCACGCAGATAACGGTCTATCTGGTTAAAAGCCTCCTTGATAGGCACACCCCTGCGCTTCAGTTCTATGTGCACCAAAGGCAGACCATTGACTAATATGGTCACATCATAGCGATTGTTATGCGCACCATCAGGCACCTCATACTGGTTGATGACTTGCAGGCGATTGTTGTAGATATTCTGTTTATCTATCAGCTTGATGTTCTTGGTCTGACCATTATCCATCTTCAGCGCAATGATATATCCCTTGCCCTGAATCACCTCCGTCTTGTCCTGTATGGTCATCTGCTCGTTGCTGATGTGAGGCAACAGACGCTTCCATTCCGCATCGCTCAGTTTCACATCATTCAGCTTTTCCAGTTGCAGGCGCAGGTTATTCAGTAACCCCTCTTCATTTTTCACCTTCACATACTCATAGCCCTGCCCTACCAGCTGGTTGATCAATGCAGCTTCCAGCTTCGCCTCACTCTGGTAACCACCATCAGGCTTTGCCTGCACCTCGAAGTGCGCCATCACTGTCTGGTGCTCCTGCTCTACTATGATTTTATAGTCGTCCATAAAGCATTTATTTAGTCAGTTCTTTATACAATGCCACCCCCTTTACTGTCAAAAGGTACTTCTGACGGGGATGGCGAGGTTTGTCTGGATAGAGCAGGCGTACATAACCTTCGGCAATTGCGGGATTCAAGTGATATTCTATGAAGTTAGGTCTATGCTTTAACCCCGTCTTCTCCATTATCTGAGAAACTGATAGTTCTTCATTACCTATCACCTTTACTAATTCAATAATCAAAGCATTATTTGTATGCAACAAATCATGAGCTTGTTCGGGTACTTGTTCGGGTACTTGTTCGGTACTTGTCGGGGTTGCAAAATTAGGTTGAACACTCCATTCTTCTGATGGATTTATATGCAGATAGCGGTTCCTCAAATCCCACTGCTCACCAAGCAGCAAGTTACGGAAGAAGCGTTCCAGATAGACGGGTGTATAGTCAATTCCCTTGAGAGCATTTTTATAATTAGCCCTTACCAAAGCATTGCGGAAATACCAGGAATGTTTGGCAAAGAGGTCGTTCTCAACATCAAAACCGATGGAGCGCAAATACTGAATAAGAAAAACAGCTGTAGTACGCGTATTGCCTTCACCAAAGGCATGTATTTGCCAAAGTCCAGATGTAAACTTGGTGATATGAGCTATTATTTCATCGCTGCTTAAACCCTTATAGCTGTAGTTACGTTCCTGTTCAATATCATAGTCAAGCGCCCTGCGTAAATCTTCCCAATTCAGATAGTTTATCGTGTCACCCTCGAGTACCCATTCCCGTTTGGTAATATCGTAGTCGCGCAGTTTTCCGGCATGTTTCATCACACCTTCAAAGATTCTACGATGTATGGAGATATAACCTTTGGTAGAGAAGTCACAGGTCTTGACAGACAGGATAATCTTAATATTCTTCGATGCCTTATCAGCTTCCTGCTTGTCATCGTCATCAGCTTCATGATGCGTTTTACTCTTATAGTAGCTATCAAGCAGTTTACCCACCTCATCAATAGTAATCTCGCCTTCAATATTCTTACGAGCCAACTCGTTAAGATATTCCGAAGTCGTCAGGCCGTCCACTGCCTGCAAGCCTATGGCCGTACTCCATGCGTAGGCAGCTTCACGCTTTGCCGGTTCCCCCTGTCGAATATACTCGTCAAAATTCAAATATGTTTGTTTATTGTCACTCATTATTATTCAAATGTCAATAGTTTGTTTCGATAAATCCCACACTACAAATTCATCATTTGCATACCGACCTTTATCGTTCTGCTTCTCAAAACCCAAAGCAGCCATATAAGTATCAATCTCTATTGAAGTTGCTGGCACAGCATCCTGTACTAATAGTTGTTTCAACACAGGCATAATGGTACGTCCGTCAAAACCGGTAAAGGCATGCAAGGTATATGCTGTATCGTAGAAGAGATTATTATGCCATGTTATTCTCTCTAACAGATGTAGAATACTGCCATTAATATTTAGAAGATTATTAACCTTATAGATTATGTTATTAGAGACATAAGTGTCGTTCTCGTTACCACTTGGGCCAGGAACACCCAAGTCGAAAACATCACTCATCGGGAGCCACATACCATTATCTTTGGCATATTGCTCTGCCACGCGTTGTTCTACTTCGATACGACTTACATGGCCTTGGCCATCTCGAAGTTGCGCTTCATATACTTGGCAGCGTCTTTGGAGTTCATCGGCGATTTCATTGATTCGGCGATTTTCCGGAGTTTCCTCTCCACTGCCTCTTTGTGGAACTGATTTAGATATGTCATAATCCATGTTTTTTTGCAAAGATATATAAATAATTCAAATTCATTTCTTAATTCATGCCTTTTTTTGTAGTAAAAAGGGATACCAAAACTTGTATAGCCAAACTAACATACAATATCGTTCACTTATAAAAGCCTCCTTATTCAAATGTTAATAGTTTGTTTCGATAATATTCATATTGCTTCTCTCGCTCTTTCAGCTGTTTCTCCAAATTTTGGATGCTGGCCTCAAAGGTATCGAGGATGCTGACAATGCGATGCTGTTCCTGTAAGGGAGGGAGAGGTATTTGTAATATCCTTAAATCTTTAACATTGATTTGCTTTAATGCAGTTCCGTTCGTTTTATCAGCAATAGATCTCTGCAATCTAAAAGATTTTAATTGATAATAAACAAACATCTTTGTTAATTCGTCCTCAAACGAAATCGGGACAATACCTCTCGTCACATTACAGCCTTTCAATCCTGGTGTTGCTAAACTCATAATTCCTGTAGTACCTCGTACACAAAACAAAAGTTCATTGCCTTTTAAAATAGTTCTTTTATATGAGTTTGAGATTTCTTTTGTCGTCTTCTTTAATCCACCTTTGCTTACATAGATTCCAATCAAATCAACAGGTCTTACTACAGGTATACCATCTATAACATCGTCGCCAGGCTGAACTATTCCATATGAAAGAGAACAATCTGAAGAGACTATCTCTCCTAGTGTCTTCATTTCCACCCCTGGCTTCCCTTCGAGGTCGAGCAGTTGGTCACGATAATACTCATACTGCTTGCGACGCTGTGCTATCTGCTCTTTCAGGTTGTCGATGCTGGAGGTGAAGGTATCGAGGGTGCCGACAATTCTTTGTTGCTCAATAATGTTTGGAATAGGCACTTCTATTTGCTTAATCATTGCTAAGTTCAAACTTGTCAAAGCACCTTGAGCAGAAGATTTTATTCTAAAATAGTCTTTAGCTAAAACATAATAAAGAAACTTATAATTTACAACTGACTCATCAGTCTCAATAGCACAAACAGATTGGTTTGCTGATGTTTCAAACTCAACAATTGCAGATTTTGCAACTGTTGCTCCCGTCATAGCCATCACTACACTTCCCTTCCGTATTAATTTTGCAGAAGAATTATCATATCCAGCTTTTGTAATATTTCTTTCGGCAGAAGAAATAACATTAAAATCTATTTCCCCCGATCTTATCCATGGTATATCACCATCATAATACTCTTCATGTTTTGTACTGGGTGTACCACCAGCAAACACATTCAAACTTATTTCTTCAATTCTCTTCCACTCCACCATAATTCATTCCTCCTAATTCTCTTGATTAATCAAGTTCACCACTACTTTCACCATCACATCCTTTTCCTCAGTTTTGCTCTCGGCAATCATCAAAGTTAGTGCCACAAGGGTATTGTCGGCAATGCGTTTGCTGCCATCAGCACGATAGAGTATGCCGTTATTGTTGAGGAACCACAGGAACAATGTAGCTGCTATGCGTTTGTTGCCATCACTGAAAGAATGGTTCTTGGTGACCAGATAAAGCAGCATAGCAGCTTTCTCCTCCACACTGGGATAAAGGTCTTCACCTCCAAAAGTCTGGTAGATCTGTCCGATACTGCTCTTGAAAGAGTCATCTTTCTCGTTGCCAAACAGGCTGCTACCGCCAAACTTCTCACGAAGACCGTTGATGGCCTCCATAGCGTTATCGTATGTTGCATGGAAAGGCTCTTCCTTGGTAGTCTTATCGATGACAAGACGTTGGTAGTCGTAGTTGTCAAGGGTATCAAGGGCGTAGGTGTAGTCGGTCACTACCTCGAACAAGGCATTTGTCTCGTCATTGGATAGCAAAGGCTGATTCTGAATAGTACGCCCCAACATGCCAACCAGCTGGCGCAACTCACCTATTTGCTCCTTATGGATGCGCTCGTTGACGGCATAGCCTTTGACAAGATAGTCTTTGATGATCTGTCTTGCCCAAATACGGAAAGCGGTACCACGCTTACTATGAACACGATAGCCAACGGAGATGATGACATCAAGGTCATAGTATTTTTGAATTCTCTTAACAGTTCTCTTGCCCTCTGTTTGAACTTGTAAGTATTCCTTACAGGTTGAACTTTTATCCAATTCCCCCTCATTATACGCGTTTCGTATATGCATAGTGACATTTTGAGGTGTTTTTTCAAACAATTCCGCCATCTGAGCCTGTGTCAACCATACAGTATTATTCTCCAAGCGAACATCAATTTGTGTCTGTCCGTCTTCCGTCTGATATATTACTATCTTATTATTGTCATCCATAACTTACTCTCCCAATTCTTTAACTATCGCCTCAATCTTGGAATTCAGCTCATTGCCCTCGGCTACCAAAGTCTCCAGCTTGGCATTGACCTCAGTGATGTTAATCACCTCGCGAGTATCTTCCTGCTCCACGTAACTTGAAACAGAGAGGTTGGCATCATTCTCCAAGATATCATCGTTCTTCACCAACTTGGCAAGGTATTGTTCATCCTTGCGGTTGGCAAACAGCTCCATGATCTTGTCCTGATGCTCAGGCATGAGCTTGTTCTTGTTACCGTCTTTCTGGAACAACTTGCTGGCATCGATAAAGAGCACACTGCTATCGCTTTTGGCACTCTTCTTCAGCACGATGATGCAAGTTGCTATGCCTACGCCAAAGAAGAGGTTGGCAGGCAACTGGATAACGGTATCAACAAAGTTGTTCTTGATAAGATACTGACGAATCTTCTTCTCATCGCCTCCACGATACAAAACACCTGGGAACTCGACAATGGCTGCAGTGCCTTGTTCGGAAAGGTGCCACAACATGTGCATGGTAAATGCCAAATCGGCTGCACTCTTGGGTGCCAACACGCCTGCAGGAGCATAGCGTTCATCATTAATCAAGATGGGGTTTTCCTTACCATCCCACTTCAAAGAATAGGGCGGATTGCTGACTATTGCATCAAAAGGTGCATCATCCAAGTGCTGGGGTTTCAGCAAAGTATCTTCCAGACGGATATCAAACTGGTCGAAGTTGACATTGTGCAGGAACATGTTGATGCGACAAAGGTTGTAGGTGGTGGGGTTTACCTCCTGACCAAAGTATTTCAGATGGGGGTTGGTCTTGCCCACCGTCTTGGCAAATTTCAACAACAACGAGCCTGAGCCACAAGCGGGGTCATATACCTTTTGGATATTGGGATTGTTATGCGATGCCAATCTTGCCAAGAGTTCACTTACCTGCTGGGGTGTGAAGAACTCGCCCCCACTCTTGCCTGCTTCTGAGGCATACATCTGCATCAGGAACTCGTAGGTATCGCCAAAGGTATCGTTGTCGGTATCGTTGTATTTAGAGCCTAAATCCATTGTAGCCACCGTCTTGAGCACCTTTGCCAATAGCTGGTTGCGCTTGATGACGGTACTGCCCAATGCTGCACTATCTACAGAGAAATCGCTGAACAAGCCTCGCAGATCATCTTCTGACTCTGTGCCCTGTGCTGATGCCTCAATGGCACGGAAAATGGCAGACAGGTGTTCGTTGAGGTTCTCATCGTTCTCGGCATTCTTCACTATATTCTGGAACAACTGCGAAGGCAGCATGAAGAAACCTTTAGTCTGCACGGCATCATCCTTGCCACCAATGGCCTCGTCGTCTGGCATATCGGCGTAGTTGAAATTGGGATAGCCAGCCTCATGCATACGGGCATTGAAATAGTCGCAAATATTCTCAGAGATGAAACGATAGAATATCGAGCCTAACACATAAGCCTTGAACTCCCAACCATCCACACTGCCTCGCAGGTCGTTAGCTATCTTCCATATTGTTTTGTGCAGTTCTGCACGCTCTTGCATTGTTGTCATATTCTTCTAAAATTATTTGGTTTTAAAGCCCAGCTATTTTCACAAACCGCTGGGATATTTACGAACCACAAAAAGTGTTAAGGAAAACATATTTCGACTACAAATATAAGAAGATTATTTATCAATTCAAAAACTTTAGCACGGTTTTCCGTCTAAGGTAGTACACTTATCTAAAGACATTCAACCTATGGCTTGGTTATAGTTAAACCATTCAACTATTTCAGGGTAGAACAAGATAGGGAGTTCTTACAATTATAACTATCATTTCTTCGTGAAAGAAATACAGAAATACAGAATACAGTTTCTTTGGGGAGAGGTATCAACGGTAAGTAAAAAAGAGAATATTAA
>JAFXVZ010000028.1 GCA_017534535.1 Bacteroidaceae bacterium
CAAAACGGGAAAAAAGCTCTCTCACATGAAATATTCCTCCAAAAGGAGTGATTTTCTCAGATTTTATTTGTACCTTTGCCATGTCATTGACGATTTTGCTTGTCTTTAAACGCAACACTAAGATAAGTGAAAAATCTGACATGGCAAAATCCTGAGCAACTTTTTGTTGCTCAGGTACTTATAAATAAAGTTAAATCAAAGTGTTGCAGAATTAAGGAATATATCATTCCTGTTTTCATAGTAATTTTGTAATGTGGAAATCGAGAATGGTTCTTGATTGCATTAAAGATTAGACTTATGCGGAGATTTTTATTGTTTTTAGCCTTTATGGGGTTGACAATGCAAGTAAAAAGCATTGATGTTATTGGAAACGTGGTTGGCGCAGACGACCACCAACCTATTGTTGGAGCTTATCTATTGTTGCAGAAGACAGACTCAACATTAGTGGCACAAACGTCCTCTGATGCCAAAGGAGCGTTCAAGCTTTCTGCTCCCAATGCAAATGATTATGTCTTGGTGATTACTTCTGTTGGCTTTGCCAAGCAAAAGATTGTCCTAAACAACTTGCAGAAAAAGATAGACTTAGGCACCATTGAGATGTTGGTGGAGTCAGTGGAATTAGGCGAGGTAACTGTACAAGCAGAGAACATAGTCAAAGTGGATAGGCAGATATATTTTCCTCCTTCAGTAGCTGTTGAAAACTCTTTTAATGGCTTGGAATTGTTGTCGAAGTTAAGGTTGCCAGGCTTGTTGGTGAATATTGGGGATAATAGTATCACAGCAATTGATAATCGTAGTTTGCAGATCCGAATCAATGGCGCGGAGGTTGAGATGTCTGATGTGATGGCATTGAATCCAGATCGTATTCAGAAGGTGGAGTTCATTGATATGCCAGGCGTCAGATATGGCGATGTGGGGAGGGTGATTGATATCATTACCAAGCGTTTGGAATCTGGCTTTTCCACCAGTGGAATGTTGAGGACAGCTGTTACTGCTCCTAATGTCAGTTCTCAGGTGAATTTAAAGTTTAACCACAAGCTTTCTGAATTTGGCTTGAGCTACAATTACAATTATTCTTATTATAAAGATAGGTGTCAAAATAATTCATTGGAAATCAAGTTGCCTGATGAAGTTTTAATCTTGAATAGGGTAGGATTCAATGCACCTACCAAAAGTTTAGGGCATAACCTTACGCTAACCTATAATTGGCGAAATGATCAAGGAACGATGTTCAACGCTGTGTTGAGAAATCAATGGAACCTCCCTCAGCTGAGAGTCAAACAGTTTGTTACAGACCAACTGAACAATGAATCGTATAACTATTACCTGCATACGAAGGATCATTCTTATACGCCATCTTTGAATCTGTATTTCGAGCATCCCATTAACGAGAAGCAAACGATAATTGCCAATGTGGTGGGCACTTATATCAACACTGACTATCAAAGAGAGAATAAGGAGTGGAGTGAGAATGGAGATATACAAAGAGATTTGTCTTATACCACCAAAGGTGACAAGCAGACTTATCAAGGGGAGTTGCTTTATGAAAACAAGTTCAACCAACAGGCGCATCTTACGGTGGGTGTAAATTACAAGTGGTCAAAAGCAAAGAATGTTTATTCTGAATCTTTGACCAACAAGATGTTTACCTCTGACCTTTATGGATATGCCCAATTGCAAGGTAGCATCAAGAAGTTTGTTTATCAGGTGGGGGTTGGCTTTACTCATCAGACATTCGAAGAAGGCGATTATAAATATCATAAAAGTTTGTTCCGACCACAGATGACACTTTCTTATAGTCCGCTTAAAAACCTGGATATCAGGTATAATGTCAGGATGGAGCCAGGCTTGTCAAGTTTGAGCCAAACCAGTGAATATGAGCAATGGCTCAACTATTATGAAATGGATAAGGGAAATCCAGATTTGAAGCCTTTTCAAGTCTATGTAAATATGTTGACCCTAGATTGGCGAATCAAGAGGCTTTCCATTGATTTGTCTTTCTATTACCAGTTTAACAACAACTATGTATTTAACACCATCTATCGTAGAAATGATGGCAATCACTATTACATAGAGTATCATAAGGAGAACCAGAAAGACTATCAACACATTCAACCTCGACTGTTCCTGACATACGAGGCTATCAAGAACCATCTCAACATCACTGTCTTTGGTGTAATAAACAGGTATTTGAATCATGGTAATTCCTATACTCGTTGTTTGACAAATCCGATGTGGGGTGCTCAATTGCAAGGTAACTATAAGAATTGGTCTCTGTCGGCTTCATATTTGAGTAAAGGTAAAATGCAGTCTGCTGAATTGACCAATATAACTGCATCAAGTTCAAATCTTTCACTTAGATACAGATATAAATTATGGCAATTCGGTATGGATGTGCAAAACATTTTTCAACCTAATGGTAGTCCTTATAGGGATGAAACCATATCAAAATATGTTCATAAGTTAAGCGAGATTGTTACTCGAAGTACGGGAAACCTGATTTTGTTCAGTATCTCTTGGAACTTCGACTCTGGTCGCAAGTATCGTTTAGGTAACAAAAAGACAAGTAACAATGCTGACAGTGATTCTGGTGTGATGAAGTGATTTATGAGTGATGGGCAGGGCTTCGGCTCTGCCTTTTTACTTATATAAAGTACTGAGAAATGGGATTGTGAACTTTTTGTGAACTCATTTTATGCGATGAAATGGGAGAAATTTGTATTTTTGCCCACTATGAAACAAATGGTTCATATCGTATTGGCAGTTTTGCTGTTTTGTCTCACCTCTTGTTACAGACAAATGAGGGTAGATGAGGCATTGGCTTTGGCTGACAGTTTGTGTCAGGTCGCAAATGATAGCGTGGGAGAGGAACCTGTGATGCAGTCATTGCTCTATTATCAGCGAGCCATTGATGCTTTATCTGGCAATGATACTGCTTTCTTGGCTCGCAAGGCAAGGATATACACAAGTATGGGTGTACTGTTTGCCAAGCAAATGCTTTACAAAGAGGCCATTGGCAGATACCAATTAGCATACGAATGTGCTGAAAGTCTGAAAGACACCCTTAATATGATTTCAGCTTACAAAGGCATCGGAGATATGTATCGCAAGCTAATTGATTTGGGCGAATCTGTTCATTACTATGACCTCGCAGAACAGTTGGCCATCCATGCTAATCAAGAAAAGCCTCGCATCTCTTTGGCACTTCGCCTGGCCACTGCTTTTTTGGAAAATGGAAGGATGAATTTAGCCGTTGAACTTTTGCCTAAGCCTCCGTATCAGGTTGAACCTGAGGATGAAGACGTCTATAACTATGTGATGTGGCATATCTATAACTTTACTGAACGTGAGGATAAGGATTCTGCTGAGTTATATATGCAGAAGTTGTTAGAATCCCAAGATAGCTATTATCAAAGCTATGTCATCGATTGGCAAATAGGGCAGGCTCTTATCGATGCTGGTGAACGTTCAGTATATCAGTTGTATAGGAAAAATGTAAGATTGCAAAGCGCTATGTCTAAAGAGCAGATTGCCGAGACAACATCAGCTGTTAGTACGATGTATCAGGCCTTGAACATGGAGCGTCAGAATGCCGAGCTGCAGGCTCGTAATCAGCTAATCAAGTACTATGCCATCATTGCCATTCTGCTTCTGGTATTGGTGGTAGCAATAACAGTGATCATTATCTATCGAATAATCAATAAACGCATTCAGTTAGAGCATACCAATACGATGAGCATTCGCGACTCCGAGATCTACCAACGATTGCTTGCTACGGAGAAAGCCATGAACGAGGAAGAACAACAAGAGGTGATAGTCCTGCTTAACCAGCTCTATCCCTCATTCCTCTCCAGTTTGCAGAAGATGGGGGTGGAGAAAGAACACGACTTGAAGGTGTGCCTCTTGCTCAAAATGGGTTTCAAGCCCTCTCGAATTGCCAGTTTGGTTAGTCGAACTGATAGTGCCATCGCCAATACCAGAGCCCGATTATATAAAAAGGTGTTTGGCATTGATGGCAAGGCAGAGGATTGGGATAAAATAATTATGAGTCTATAAAACAGCCAATTAACAGCTTACTTTCTTTTGTGAACTTATTGTGAAACACCTTTTTCCTCACTTTTCTCACCTTTTTCATTACTTTGTAGCAAAAAACATAAAAGCAAGGATATGAAAAAAACAATGAGTTTAGTGGTGGCAATGTTGGCCATCTTGATGAATGCCTGTACAAGCAGACAAGTAGATACTGACACCTATTTGCGTCAGATGCGAGAGAGGCTTGACCAGATTCAAACGGCAAGCTATACAAGTGAAAAGTTGAGTTTTAGTCCTGGTGATCCCAATCCAAAAGCTCATTGGTTCATCAAGTATAAGGAGTATAAGAACCCAGCTGACACCACAGTAGGAACTAATTTCGTCCGATATTCGGAAGATGACAGTACCCTTGTCGAGGGAGCCTATGATGGCGAGGCGAAATACACTGTTTTTCACGAACATAAAGGCGTCATCAGGGATGACTTTACGGCAAGAAACTTGCCTTTCAGGTTGGTGTGGCCTCCTTTCTTCCGCTATGCCTATCATGTCATCGACTATGCACTTACCACGCATGATAACATTGAATATACTTTGGTTGACTCTTTGGAGTTCTATAAATTCCACATGATTACCCATGAGCATGAACAGATTGAGTTTACTGGAGGTAAAGCCACTCATGTTGATGGAGGAGGCTATATCATTGACCCAACTTCTGAGTATGAAATATGGTTCAGTAAACAAACCAACTTACCCTATCGTATTAGACGAACACAAGAGCATGATATCGGTGATGATACTTGCCATAATCCTGTTCTCAATGCAGAAAACCCATCCGACTTTGACATAAATGACTACCTGCCACAAGACTATCTCATGAGGCCATACAAAGGGAAGCAACGTTCTGTGAATGATGCCAATAGTTTGTTGAATAAGCCTGCTCCTATGTGGACTCTCACAGATTTGGAAGGTAATGCTGTTTCTTTGAAAGACTTACATGCAAAGGTCATTTTGCTTGAGTTCTCTGCAACGGCTTGTGCTCCCTGCCAAGCGGTTGTGCCTTTTCTCAAACAATTAAGAGAAGAGTATAACGAGGATGATTTGCTCATTATCACCTTTGAGTCGTGGGGAGCCAAAGATTCCACGATGAAGTTCTATGCCGAGAAGAAAGGGCTGACCTATCCCTTCATTCGGGCTACTGAGGAAATGTTGGACACTTACAAGACAGGAGGCTCTGCCCCTTGGTTTTTCCTGCTTGACAGAAGCCACTTCGTCCGCAAATCCTTTTTTGGCTTTGACGAGGGTACCACTGACCAGGAAATCAGGAATGCCATCAGGGAAATGATGAAATAGCTTGCCTAACTTTTTGCTTTCAGAGGAAAAATTTAAGATTGGTTCTTGCAAAAGAGTAGGATGTGCCAATTTTGACATACCCTCTTTGTTTTCGTTTTTCTTAAATTCTATGCTCTTTTTATGTTACTATTCTAAATACACCTTGTTTTATGGCAGTTTGAGAGAGATATTAATTTTCAACAAGGAAGTATAATTATCTTACGAGGGAGAAATGATGATGCATAAATTTCCGCATATACAGCCTAAATTTTAGCTCAAAAACTTGCTTGAAGCAAAAGGCTCGATTAGTTCAGGTAAAAGGGGCGTTTACTTCGGGAGGATGACCCGTTTACTTGGACTAAATGAAAGGTTGCTTTTTGGATGTGTTTTTCTGCATAAATATACATAACTTGAGATTGCCGATTGCGTATGCATTTAAGAGCAAAAAAGCCTTCAATTATATTTCAGTTATATTTCCTACAACTTTATAGTTGATAGGCAAAACCGTAGCCCTGCCTATAGTTACCGAGTAAATCTTTAAATGGCACGATATTTAGGGAATGATGGCAAAAGTTACAAAACAAATAAGCTCACTAATTTGGTTATGTCTTAAAGATAAACTAATTTTGCACCCGAATTTGATATATTATTAACCAAGGTGGATGGATTTGCATTGCTTGCAACCACACTAAAAAATGCTAAAAGATTATGGGATACTTATTTACATCTGAATCGGTGTCTGAAGGACACCCAGACAAAGTGGCGGATCAAATCTCTGACGCCATTCTCGACAAACTGTTGGCTTATGACCCAGACTCCAAGGTGGCCTGCGAAACGCTGGTGACCACAGGACAGGTGGTGTTGGCTGGCGAAGTGAAAACCAAGGCTTATATCGACATGCCACTCGTGGCTCGGCAGGTGATTAAACGTATTGGCTATACCAAGGGTGAGTATATGTTTGAAAGTAACTCGTGTGGTGTGCTGAGTGCCATCCATGAGCAGAGTCCTGACATCAATCGTGGCGTGGAACGCGAAGACCCTATGAATCAGGGTGCTGGCGACCAAGGGATGATGTTTGGCTATGCCACGAATGAGACCGAGAATTATATGCCTCTCTCCCTCGACCTCTCTCATCGCATTTTACGAGTATTGGCAGAGATTCGTCGTGAAGGAAAGGTGATGAATTACCTAAGACCTGATGCCAAGAGTCAGGTAACGATTGAATATGATGACAATGGGAAGCCTGTGCGTATTGATACGATTGTGGTATCAACTCAGCACGATGAGTTTATCTTGCCTACAGATAATAGCGAAGAGGCTCAGTTGAATGCAGATAAAGAGATGCTTGCCATCATCCGTAATGATGTGGAGCAGGTGCTTATGCCCAGAGTGATTGATACTATTCAAGCTGAGCATGTGAAGAAGCTGTTCAACAGTGATATTATCTATCACGTTAACCCTACGGGTAAGTTTGTGATAGGTGGTCCTCATGGCGATACGGGCTTGACTGGCCGTAAGATTATTGTGGATACTTACGGAGGCAAGGGTGCTCATGGTGGTAGTGCCTTCTCTGGCAAGGATCCCAGCAAGGTGGACAGAAGTGCTGCTTATGCGGCTCGTCATATCGCCAAGAACCTGGTGGCGGCTGGTGTAGCTGATGAGGTACTGGTGCAGGTTTCGTATGCGATTGGTGTGGCTGAGCCTGTGAGCATTTATGTGAATACTTATGGCAGGAGTCATGTGCAGATGACTGATGGTGAGATTGCTAATAAGGTGAAAGAGTTGTTCGACTTGCGTCCAAAGGCAATTGAGAATCGTTTGAAGTTACGTAATCCCATCTATGAGGAAACAGCTGCATACGGACACATGGGGCGTGAGCCACAAGTGGTTACTAAGCATTTCCGCTCAATATATGAAGGTGATAAGGATGTAGAGGTGGAGTTGTTCACTTGGGAGAAGCTCGACTATGTTGACATAGTAAAAACAGCCTTTGGCTTATAATCTTCAATCGTCAATGGTCAATCGTCAATGGTCAATCGTCAATGGTCAATTGTATTCAATTTCACCCATGTATATGAAGCATACGACTTTATGCAGAGTGAGGCGTTTCAGTGGGTGGACTGCACACAGATTAATGGCACTGACTGTTATTGCGATGGGGAGGCAGAGCGAAAGTTGAAGGAGTTGATGGCTGATTTGCCGCTGAACGCTGTACATTGGATAGACTCTGGTGATTATCACTATGTTTCTAAACTCTGGATAGACCGCATTGAAGAACCTTTTACGCTGGTGGTACTTGACCATCATCCAGATATGCAACAACCCATGTTTGGAGAATTGCTCTCGTGTGGTAGTTGGGTGAGGGTGGTATTGGAACAGAACCCACTTGTTAATAAGGTGTGGTTGATAGGGGTGGATGATAAACTGTTAGGCGAGACGGAAGGATTTGCCGAGAAGGTGGATGTGATAAGTGAAAGTGAGCTTATGGGCAAGCCTATTGTAGAGACCATCAAACGGCTTGATATTCAAGGACCCTTGTATCTTTCCATCGATAAAGATGTAATGACAAACAGTGAGTGCTCTACCAACTGGGATCAGGGAAGTATGACTTGGAAACAGTTGACAGCTTTGTTGAATCATTTGCTTCAACGCCAAGTGTTGGGCGTCGACATTTGTGGCGAGGAACCCAAGATATTGACCCAATGTGTGTATGGTGTGGATAGTCGCATCAACATGAAGTTTAATGAAAGCTTGCTTAATTTAATAATGAACAAAGAACAATGAATAATAAATTGATGGATAATGAGAATCCAATAACGTTCGATGGTCAACGTTCGACGGTCAACGTGCAATCGTCAATGGTCAATTGCTTGAAGTTCAATGAAATTAAGGCTGTTAGTGTGTTCTGTGCATCGAGTACGCAAGTGGATGGTGCTTATTTCGAAGCAGCTTCAAGATTAGGTGCCCTTTTGGCGAAGCATGGAGTGACCTTGGTATATGGAGGTGGTGCTGTAGGATTGATGGGTGCCATTTGCGATGCCGTAAAGGCACATGGAGGCAAGGCCATAGGTGTGATACCTCGTTTTATGGTGGAGAAAGGTTGGTTGCGTCCAGGTCTTGACGAGGTGATTGAGGTGGAAACGATGGCAGAACGCAAACGCATTATGTCAGAGATTTCAGATGCTGCTATCGCCTTGCCTGGGGGTGTGGGTACTTTTGACGAACTGATGGATATTGTGGCATTGAAGAAGTTGGGTTTGTACCTTAAACCCATTGTCATCGTCAACACGCGGGGCTATTACCAGCCTTTGGCAGAGTTGTTGGAAAGATCGGTGGCTGAGAACTTCCAAGACAAGAAGTTCTGTCACGTGTGGAAGATGACCGATACGCCAGAAGAAGCAGTAGAAACCATATTCTCAGAACCTTACTGGACAGAAGATGTGATTGTGAAAGCTGCTTTATGACAGGCGAACCGATTCCATATCTGTTACGGACTGATGATGCCTTGACGCTGACTTTGTTCTTTTGCGTTCTATTGGTAGTGTTTACTGTGGTTTTGTTGGGCAGGCCTTTGATGCGCAAGATTGAGCAGATGCCCCTCTTTGCTTATAGACAGAACGATAAGACAGGCATTGAGACCCCAGCAGGCATACATCCTTTGATGCTGACTCATTTAGGTGTCATCATAGGTGCTTTTGCCTTAGCTGTGTCAATACATATTCATCCAGATTTGCCTCTGTTGCCCTTTCCCACGTTGATCTTGTTGATTGCCTATGTGGTGATAGCTGTTCTATATTTGTGCTTCTGTTGGGTGCTATATCAGTTTGTTGGATGGCTGTTCTTTGAACCTGATGAGGTGTATATGGCAATAGAGGGTTGGATCAATTCTATGTGTGTTAGTGGACTCCTTCTGTTGCCCCTGACGATATTAGATGTCTATTTCAACATCTCTTTCAGTTTACTCCTTTTTTTAGTTTCATTAGCGTTACTTTTGCCAGGTATTTTGCTCTTTTATTGGCTAAAGAAACTTTTTTGTGCAAATTTTTATGGCAGTTTGTTATTAATTTTGTACCTTTGTGCGCTCGAAATTATTCCCATTATTCTTATGGTTTTGGGAATTGAGCAGTTGAATGGGTATTTATTATTAAATTATTAGTTTTAGAAGCTTTGGAAATGAAGAAGTTATTAGTTTCTCAACCCAAGCCTAGTGCCGATAAGTCACCGTATTTCGATATCGCGGCAAAATATGGTATAGAAATTGAGTTCAAACCGTTTATCAAGGTAGAAAGATTGTCTGCTCGCGAATTTCGTGCGCAGAAGATAAACATATTGGACCATACGGCTATTATCTTCACCTCTCGTCATGGCATTGACCATTTCTTCCACCTGTGTGAGGATTTGCGAGTGTCGATTCCTGAAACGATGAAGTATTTCTGCGTAGCAGAGAAGATTGCCCTCTATATCCAGAAGTATGTGCAGTATCGCAAGCGTAAAGTATTCTATGGCGCTACTGGCAAGTTTGAGGATTTACTTCCGTTGATTATGAAGCATAAGTCGGAGAAGTATTTCATCCCTATGTCTGACGTGCATAACGATGATATCAAGAACATGCTTGATGAAAGAAAGATACAACATACTGAAGGTGTGATGTATCGTACGGTAAGTAATGAGTTTACGCCAGAGGAAATAGCACAGTACGATGGTTTGGTGTTCTTTAGTCCCGCTGGTGTTGCTTCTCTGCTAAAGAATGACCCTAACTTCAAACAGGGCGATGTGAGAATCGGTACTTTGGGAAGTACTACGGCTCAAGCTGTCAAGGATGCTGGCCTTCGTCTTGATTTCCATGCACCAACGGCAGAGGCACCATCAATGACTGCTGCGTTGGAGAATTTTTTGAAAGGACATTCCTAATACACAATATGTATGCCCAACACACTGAAGAAAGCCGAAAGGCTTGACCGTAAAAAGGTGATTGGGAAGATGTTTATAGGAGGGGCAGGTGCCCATTCTTTCACAGTCTTCCCGCTTCGTGTGGTTTGCCTTACGGAGCCTGAGCTGAAGTCTCAGGCTTCTGTACTTATATCCGTTTCCAAGCGTTATTTCAAGCATGCTGTGGATCGTAACCGGGTGAAACGTCAAATCCGCGAGGCTTATCGACTGAACAAGGCCCCTCTGGTGGAAGCTTTAGCCAATAGGAAGGAGAAGTTGGCTTTGGCATTCATCTACTTGAGTGACGAGTTGATTGCTACCTCGTTTCTGCAGAAACGTATGTGCATAGCTTTGGACAAATTGGTAGAGAAGTTGTCTTCAAATCAATTAAATCCTGTGACTGATGAGGAAGGTGCTGAGTGAAATATTGTTGGCACCCATCTACTTCTATCAGCGTTTTATCTCGCCGATGCTGGGACCTTCCTGCCGATTTACCCCCACCTGTTCACAGTATGCGGTAGAGGCTATCAAGAAGCATGGCCCATTCAAAGGTTTGTATTTGGCAATTAGACGCATTTTGAGATGTCATCCTTGGGGTGGCTCAGGTTATGACCCCGTGCCATGAGTGTAGAGTTATTAGATATCCATACCCATCAAACTGATGGGATACCAGGGGAAGCGATTATTAACAAGATGCCCAAAGAACTGGTGATTGAGCCAGGGAAATGGTATTCTGTGGGTATTCATCCTTGGTTTATTTACGAAATGGGAAAGGAAGATAAAGACTTGTTGTACGAGTTGGTAAAACATCCTCAGGTTATAGCGGTAGGCGAGGCTGGATTTGATAGAGCGAAAGATTATTTTGAGGCTGATCAAATGTCGTTTTTTGCAGAACAGGCATTCATTGCAGAGGAAGTAGATAAGCCTCTAATCATCCACATGGTGAAAGCTGCTGATTTGCTTTTGGCTGAGAATAAAAAGCTGATGCCCAAGATGCCTTGGATCATCCATGGCTTTCGTGGAAAGTCAGAGTTGGCTCATCAGTTGTTGGATGCGGGCATGTATCTCTCGTTTGGCGAACGGTATAATGTTGGGGCTTTACGAGCTACACCCCTTGACCACATGTTTCTGGAAACAGATGAGGCAATTTGTGGCATACACCATATTTATAACAAGGTGGCAGATGATTTGGGTATGGATGTAGAAGTATTAAAGGAACAAATGAAAAAGAACATCGGCCGTTTCTTTTTCAAAAAAAAGTCGTAACTTTGTGGCCTAAAAGAAAAAAACATACTAACATACAATGAAAAAGAACTTTGTTGAAGAATTGAAGTGGCGTGGTATGCTGGCGCAAATCATGCCGGGAACTGAAGAACTGCTTCAGAAAGAAATGGTGACGGCTTACTTGGGTACTGACCCAACAGCAGACTCTTTGCACATTGGTCACCTGTGTGGTATCATGATGCTTAGGCACTTCCAGCGTTGCGGACACAAGCCTATCATCTTGGTGGGTGGCGCAACAGGTATGATTGGTGACCCCTCTGGCAAAAGCCAGGAGAGAAATCTGCTGGATGCTGAGACTTTGTATCACAACCAGGAGTGTATCAAGAAGCAGGTGGCTAAGTTCCTAGACTTTGAAAGCAAGGAGGAGAATGCTGCAGAGATGGTGAATAACTACGATTGGATGAAGGATTTCACTTTCCTGGATTTTGCTCGTGAGGTGGGTAAGCACATCACCGTCAATTATATGATGGCTAAGGATTCTGTGCAGAAGCGTCTGAATGGCGAGGCTCGTGACGGCTTGTCGTTTACGGAGTTCACCTATCAGTTACTGCAGGGCTACGATTTCCTGCACCTGTATCGAACCAAGCATTGTAAACTTCAAATGGGCGGTAATGACCAGTGGGGTAACATTACTACGGGAACAGAGTTGATTCGTCGTACCCTGGGTATCGAGAACGAAGCATTCGCCCTGACTTGTCCGCTAATTACCAAGGCAGATGGTAAGAAGTTTGGTAAGACAGAGAGTGGCAATATCTGGCTTGACCCGAAGCGCACAACTCCTTATAAGTTCTATCAGTTCTGGCTGAATGTGAGCGATGAAGATGCTGAAAAGTACATAAAGATTTTCACTAGCTTAGAGAAAGAGACTATTGACGCACTGGTGGCTGAACATCAGCAAGACCCCGGCCGTCGTATCCTGCAGAAGCGTTTGGCGCAGGAGGTAACCATTATGGTTCACTCTGAGGCAGATTACAATGCAGCGGTTGAGGCTTCTGGCATTTTGTTTGGTAACAATACCCACGATGCTTTGTTGAAACTGGATGAAGAAACCCTGTTGGCTGTGTTTGAGGGTGTACCTCAGTTTGAGGTGGAGCGTAGCTTGTTTGTTGGTGGCGTGAAAGCTGTGGATCTGTTTGCAGAGCATACCAAGGTATTTCCATCAAAGGGTGAGATGCGTAAATTGGTGCAGGGTGGTGGCGTTTCCATGAACAAAGAGAAGCTCACTGCTTTTGACCAACAGGTTACTGAAGCCGATTTATTGAACGGTAAATACCTGTTAGTTCAGCGTGGTAAGAAGAATTATTACCTGCTTTTGGCGAAATGAGTGTGATAAATACATTAAAATACGTTAATTTAGTGTTTTTTTTACACGAAATATTGCAGGTATTAAAGAATTGTTCTATATTTGCACTATCATATTAGAAATAATATGAACGCCTTTGGGAAAAGGTTCAAGCTATCAAGGTTCTTGATTGCTTTCATAATTTAAGAAAAGTGTATGACAGACTAGGTAAATATTTTTGGTCTTTATTCTTTGTGAAAAGCGTAAAGGTGGTTAAAGGATGAAGGTTGCTCTCCCGAGCAGCCTTCACTCTTTTTATAAAGAAACTCTCCCCTAAGGGGGGGGGAGCTTTTCATGTTATTTACCGTCAATCTCCTTCAGTAATTCATCCACAGCAGCTTTCAACTGGGAATCCATACCTTTCACAACGGTGTCTGGCGCATTGGCTATCAAGATGTCTGGTTCAAGTTGGCTGTTCTCCAACCAAGTGCCCTCCTCTGTTCGATAGCCAATCACAGGCACACCAAATACCATGGTTGGATCTTGCAAGGTTTCCCACATTACACTACTCATGGTACCTGGTACGGGCATACCAACCAGCTTGCCTATCTTCTCGTGCTGATATACCCAAGGGGTACCATGTGCATTACTGTAGTTAGCTTCGCACTGAATCATAATGCTTGGCTTGTTCCAACGACGGCTTGGCATATCGCAGGCTTCCTCGCCACGAATCACCTGAGTGAGGTACTTGCTACCACTAAACAATATCTGGATGTCCTCGTGCAGACGACCACCACCGTTAAAGCGTGTGTCTATTACAATGCCTTCCTTTTGGTTGAACTTGCCGAGGATGTCAGAATAGATGGTTCGATAGCTGGCATCACCCATTGATTCGATGTGTACATAGCCCAATCTGCCATTCGACCACTTCTCCACATCAGCTGCACGCTGCTTTACCCAACGTTTGTAGAGCAGAGCATTCAGGGCTGATTGCTGGATAGGAAGAACCACCTCGTCCCAACGCTCTTTGGTTTGTGGGTTGTAGAGGGAAACCAATGTCTTCCTACTAGCCTTGCCGTTCAACAGATTATTATAATTGGTGTTCTCGTCAATCACGATGCCATCAATCTTCTCTACAATCACACCAGGTTTTACCTTAGAGTTGGCATGATCGAACGGTCCATTTTCCACTACCTCATCCACCTTTAGGCCTTTGTCGGTATAAGTCCAGTCATATAGCAAACCGAGGGTTGCTGTTTGGTCACCATTCAAATTAGGTGAATAACGTCCGCCACTATGTGATACGTTCAGCTCGCCTAGCCATTCACTCAACAACTCCTGGAAGTCGTAGTTGTTGCTGATGTGAGGCAGGAACTTACGGTAAGCTGTGGTCATCTTCTCCCAATCCGCAAAGGCAATCTTGGGGTCGAAGAGCCTTACTTTTACCTGCTGATAAACTCGGTTGAACATATAATCGCGCTCTGCGGCCAAGTCTAGTTTCATCTCAGCATTGAAGCTAATAGGCGTTAACTTGTCACCCTTAGGGTCGAGCTTCTGCATCCTGGTTCCAAGGATGAAGATGTTCTTGCCCTCTGCATCCATTTCCATCGTACCAGGACCTGCGCCCTTGCTCACCAATTTAGTTTCATGCTTGCGTAAATCCATCTTCCACAGGTCATAGCCACTCTCGAAAGAAGCAAAGTAATACAGGTTTTCGCCATCTTTGTCAATCATCATTCCGCGCAAGTTAGATGAATTAGGTGTAACACGTACAATGCGGTCTTCTATGCCTTTGAGCTCTACATTAATAGGTTTAACCTCATCTTTCTTTTCGTCTTTCTTGTCGCCATCTTTTTTGGCTTCATCCTTGCCTTCAGCTTTCTTCTGTTCCTTCTCTAACTCCTTCTGCAATTCATAGTCTTCCTTGCTTAGGCGATACTTGTCATAGGCATCTTGGTTCACAAAGGCCATCATTACATCGTTCTGTGAACCCCAGGAAGCATGACTACGCATACCATAGCGATTGCTCTCGAAGATGATGGCATTGCCATCCATCACCCACATAGGGCTACCATCGATGTAACCGCTGTTGGTAAGGTTGGTAATGGCACCACCATTGGCACTTACCAAACCGATGTCTGCGTATGGGTCACGCTTGTTGCCGATAAATTCAATGGCAAACCACTTGCCGTCAGGCGACCAGTCATAGCTGAAACCTCCTGATGTATCAGGCCACTTAGAGCCATCTGTTACCGTGCGTACTTTCTTGCTCTCTAAGTTCATCACCTTCAGTTGGCGACGATTCTCTATGAAAGCCAACTCTTTACCATCAGGTGAGAAGGTTGGATAAGTACGTTCGATGCCGTCATTGCCAGGGAAGAGGGCTTTCTCTTCAATTACTGTAGCATTGGCGAAGTTGGGCTCTTCCTTACGGGCAATCTTGGCCTCATAGAGGTTCCAATGTCCATCGCGTTCACTGACATACACTAACGTGCGATTGTCCTTACCAAACACAGGACTCGTCTCATTAGCAGCTGTATGGGTGATTTGCTTGGTAGTATTATACTCTACAGAAGTCACGAAGATTTCGCCTCTAACAGCAAATGTAACTTCCTTACCATCTGGTGATACAGAAGCTGAACGTGCCCCATTGCTGAACTTCAGGTCAACAGGCAGATTTTCATCATCTCGAGTCAGGTTAATGGCTACCTTCTTGGCACTACCTGATGCAGGTTGTGTATAGATTTCACCGTCATAAGTATAGCAGAGGGTACCATTGTTGGCAACAGAAAGGAAACGAACAGGATGATCCTTGTAGGAAGTCACTTGTTGTGCATTCTGTGCATTGCCCAAGGTAAAAGAAAACACATTGAATGAGCCACGATTGCGTTCACTCAGGAAATACACCGTCTTGCCATCGGGGGCAATGATGGGGTTACGGTCCTCACCTGTACGGTTGGTTAAATTAGTGTGCTTACCCGTCTTCACATCATATTGCCAGATGTCTCTGGTGATAGATGAAGTCTGGTGCTTACGCCACTGGTCCTCCAATCCCTTTTGGTCTTGATAGAGGAACATATTTCCATCCTTGCTGAAGTTCACCATCTCGGCAGGAGTACCCAATACCTGAGTGGTTCTACCTCCTGCACTTGGCACTCTATAGAGCTCTGTCATTTGTGCACGAGGGAACAAGGCGCTAGATGCCGGGTCTTGGATGGTAGCTGAGAACAATATGTACTTGCCATCAGGAGTAAATGTCCAGGGAGTTTCAGCGGCAGAGTTGGTGGTCAGGCACTTGGCAGAGCCACCATCAGCAGGCATCACATAGATGTCGAAGTTGCCGTTTCGGTCACTGGCAAAAGCTACCTGTCTGCCGTCAGGTGACCAGAGGGGATTACACTCGTAAGAGTCCTGGGTGGTGAGCTGGATAGCTGTGCCACCTTGCGAACTTACTTTATAAATGTCACCTTTGTAGCAGAAGAGTATCTGCTGACCGTCAGGTGAGATCTGAACATCACGCAACCACAACGGGGTTATTGCCATAGTGCTCAGCGAAAGCATGGCCGAAGCCATCAAGGTTAATAATTTCTTCATAACGTTGTCTTTTTTAATAATAAATATGGTGTAAAGGTAGTGCATTTTGGCGGCTTTTGAAAAATATTCGCAAAATAATTGGCAAAATCAATGGAAAAGTGTATCTTTGCACCCGCATTCCATAGGTTGATACATAGTTTGGACTATGGTGTAATGGTAGCACAACAGGTTTTGGTTCTGTTTGACTGAGTTCGAATCTCGGTAGTCCAACCTATAATAAACAACACACGCTGGCAGTCTGAGAAGATAGCCAGCGTTTTTTGTCTCCCTTATGTGAAGAATTTATAGCAACCTAAATTCATAGCCTTCTTCCTTGAAGAACCACATGGCATGGGAGAGGGCATATTGCAGGTTGCCTCCTTTCCAAGATTTCAAGCTGTCATGGAAGGTGATGATGCTACCATTACGGGTGTATCTTAAGACATTAGACAGTACCTGAGGGGGACGGAGCTTGCTACTATAATCACGAGTCACGAGGTCCCACATCACAATCTTATAACCAGCCCATTGTAATTTCTTGTATTGATAATGGTTCAGAAATCCGTGAGGAGGACGGAAAAGGCGGCAATGATTGTTGGTAGTTAGTGGTTGACTATTGATGGTTAATGGTAAATGGTCAATGATTGTTTGGTCTGCTTCTCGCACATCATCCATATAACGTAGGGAGTTGCGGTCGAAAAACTTAATGTGATGCATGGTGTGATTTCCGATGCCGTGACCTCGCTCCACCACCATACGGAAAATATCTGGGTGTTTGCGCACGTTATCGCCAACCATAAAGAAGGTGGCCTTGGCATTAAACTGATCAAGCTTATCGAGCACCCAAGGCGTCACTTCGGGGATAGGTCCATCGTCGAAAGTCAGATAGATGGCTTTCTCGTCTGGATCCATCCGCCAAAGTGCCGACGGATACATTTTCTTTAACAGTATATTCGGTTGCTCAATCAGCATTACTCACCCATTCTTTGCTTATATATGCTAAACAGCTCGTTCAGGGTATCATCCAGTTCCTCAACTCGAGGTGACTCATACTGCTCCATGATGGAGATGATGCGATTCAGCACAGCTGCATGATACTCAAACTCACCAGCAGAGATATCCAGACGCCAATCGTCGAGGCTGAGGTAGTATGTCATATACTGAATCTCCTTCTCAGCCATCGTATTCATCATGTGCTCAGCCGTTTCATTTTCACCCAGTTCATAATAAGCAGTTGCCATATCCACAGCTCCGTTCTGATAATCCCAAACCACATTATAGTGCGGAATCACCTTTTCGGCATAGTCAAGTGCCTCCTTTGCCTTGTCGCGCTTGCCCTCCTCCATCAGTTGCTGAATAAGCAAAGAGAACATGCGACGATGGGTATAGCACATACGAGAAGCATTCTCGTCGATATAGATACCAGGCTTGTCGATACCTCCAAACTTGAACTTATGCATCAGATTATCGAACATCTTCTCGCTATCTATGCCCACACCCGTTTCCTTTTGGTTGAAAGGCGTGAAACGATAAGCAAGACCTTCCAGCATAAAGTAGTCAGAGAGTCCCATGTGCTCATCACTACCCACACTCACGGCAATGTAAATAGGACGTTCCCAATTGGCTTCTGCCAGCATTTCTAACTTCATCAAATCTTTCTTATACAGAGCTCGTTGCCCCTTCAATGAGATGTGCATATAGTCAGGAATGCTATCTCCAGGAATCAACATGCCACTTCGACGAACGGCTTCCTTATCTACCTTGAGCACGATGCTGTCTGTAGGAATCACATGTAGGTCACTACGTTTGCCACGAATCCAGTACTTCAGGATGTTCTTCAACTCGTAAGGATTATCACCAAACTCACGCTCCACATTAATTAATGTTTCCGTATTGCCATTCAAAGCTTCCTTACGTGCAGAAGCATACAACTCGTCGATGCTTTTCTTATATTCTGGCTGAATCACCACATACTCATTGGTGCCCTCCACATATTCTGTACGGTCCCAAGTAATAGGCAATGAAGGTGAGAGATAAGATGGGCGTTTCATTTGGTCGATGTACCAGTCGGTTTGCAGATAACTCAGGTTGCAAGTACGAGCATCTGTGCGGAAGCCCTCTGTTTCCTGGTTATACCACAAAGGGAAAGTATCGTTATCACCATTCGTATAAATGATAGGATAACCTGTTTCCTGCAATGACATCAGGTAATTCTGACCAAAATCGCGAGTCATGGTTCGTCCACTACGGTCATGATCATCCCAAGTCTGTGATGCCATCT
Organism: Bacteroidaceae bacterium; assembly: GCA_017534535.1. Taxonomy (GTDB): domain Bacteria; phylum Bacteroidota; class Bacteroidia; order Bacteroidales; family Bacteroidaceae; genus Bacteroides. Next base: position 18,711 of record JAFXVZ010000028.1, read on the forward strand.
GAATGGGGACAAGGAGGCAAATGAGGGTTACGGCAAGGGCTAACCATTGACCATAGGCCGTTGACCGTTGATCGTTATCTAAATCCTCAGGTTTGGTGAAGAGGTCGTGAATGAGGTTAATCAATCCTGCCACACCCATACCAACCCATATAGCAAAAGCATAGAATGAGCCAGCATAAGCATAGTCGCGTTCACGGGGCTGACCAGGCGTCTGGTTCAGGTAAAGCACAATGGCAATGCCTGTCATAAAGAACAGGAAAAACACTACCCAGAACTGCTGGATGCCCTTCTGACCTTTGTAAGCTTGCCAAAGCAAACCTATCAAGCCTAAAATCAAAGGCAAAGCATAATAGACATTATGCCCCTTGTTCTCCTTCAGTTCATCTGGTAGCAGGTTCTGATTGCCCAGCATTAAGTTATCCACCCAAGAGATGCCTGATATCCAGTTGCCGTGTTCCAGCTCACCATTACCTTGTATATCGTTCTGACGACCCACGAAGTTCCACATGAAATAGCGCCAGTACATCCAGTTCACCTGATAAGAGAAGAAGAACTGAATGTTCTCCCACATAGTGGGGACATTCACCATCTGTACCTCGCCACATTGGTTATAAGGCACATCGTGGCCCTTGATGTTCATCCACGATTTATAGAGTTGTGGATGGTTCATGGCAGAACTATACATGCGAGGGAACAGCATGTTCTGTGCATACTTATATTCAATGCGTCCCTCCACCTGAACGTAGCTATCAGGTTCATTCTCATTATTTTTCTCCTTGCGAATCCACTTCATCTGCTCACTTGCAACCACAGGTTCGCAATAGCCATCCTTCTCCTGGAAAGCCACCTTAGATGCAAAGGTCGGCCCGTAGAACAATGGACGAGTGCCATATTGCTCACGGCCTAAATACTCACCCAAAGTGAAGATATCCTCTGGTGAGTTCTGGTCCATGGGTGTGTTTGCCGTGGAGCGAATCACTATCAAGGCATAAGATGAGTAGCCAATCACAATCATCATGATGCTCAACATCGTGCTGTTCAGTACACGGGCTGAAACTTTCCAATTTGGACTTAAGCTGCGTTGTGTTGCAGGACGCAGGTAGAGCCACAACAAGCCCAGTACAATGACACCTATAATAAAAGAAGTTGTACCATGTCCATAGAAAGGAATACCTAACAACCCCACCGTGAGGATGAAACTCCACATCATACGGTTCTCGTTCTTATCGACATAACTCTCATACACCGCCCAGATGATAGTGGCTGAAGCGATGAGGATATAGACGATGACACCTGTATTGAACGACATACCCAGGTCGTTGACAAACAACAACTCAAACCAGCCACCCACCTTCACGATGCCAGGAACAATGCCATAAAGCACTATAGCCACCAATACAGCTGAGGCAAACAAAGCCAGCAATGAGCCTTTAGCATTGGCATTAGGCACTCGTTTATAATAATAAACCAGTACGATAGCAGGTAAGCAGAGCAGGTTCAAGAGGTGCACACCAATACTGAGGCCTGTCAGGTAGGCAATCAACACTAACCATCTGTCACTATGAGGTTGATCTGCTACATCTTCCCATTTCAGTATCAACCAGAATACCACAGCAGTGAACAGAGACGAAAAGGCATATACCTCACCTTCAACAGCACTGAACCAGAAGGTATCGCTGAAGGTATAGACCAAGGCGCCTACTACACCACTGCCCATGATGGTAATCAGTTGACCATTACTGATTGACATGTCCTTCGGGCATTGAGAATTGACATGCCCTTCGGGCATTGACAATTGTTCTTCTGAAATCACTAATTTGCGAACCAAGTGGGTGATGGTCCAGAATAGGAACAGGATACAGCCTGCACTCATCAGTGCACTCATATAGTTCACCATCTTCGCCACCTGTGTGGTGTCTGAGGCAAACTGAGAAAAGAGGTTGGCCACCAACATGAAGAATGGTGCGCCAGGGGGATGGCCCACCTCCAACTTATAGCCTGTGGTGATAAACTCTGGGCAATCCCAGAAGCTTGCGGTGGGCTCTATCGTCATGCAATACACAATAGCTGCAATGGCGAAAACGATCCAGCCGATGATATTATTGATGGTTTGATATCTTCTCATTATTTTTTCTTCATTTATTAAGTTTCCATTCGGCACCGTTCTTACCATCCTTGATCTCAAAGCCCAAAGCAGAGAGTTCATTACGAATGCGATCAGACTTAGCCCAATCTTTATTGGCCTTGGCCTCTTGACGCTCTGCTAAAAGCAGATTGACAGCTCCAGCAAAAGCTTCTTCACGTCCAGCATTGGAGGCATGCTCTTCCTGTAAGCCCAAGATGTCAAAGCAGAATATATGGAAAGTCTCCTTCAAAGAGTCTAAGTCTTCTGTGGTGATAGTAGCCTTGCCATCAGCCAACTGGTTGATGATGCGAGAGGCATCAAACAAATGGGCAATCACGATAGGTGTGTTCAGGTCATCATCCATCGCATCATAGCATTTCTCACGCAGGTCATTGATTTGTACACTGGTTGTATTGCCAGGCTTAATCTTATCAAGTGAATGAACAGCATCCATCAATCTTTCCAAGCCCTTTTCAGCTGCTTGCAGGGCTTCATTGCTGAAATCCACCGTACTGCGATAGTGAGCTTGGAGAATGAAGAAGCGTATAGTCATTGCACTATAGGCCTTTTCAAGGTTTTTGTTATCGCCATTGAAGAACTCAAACAGTGTGATGAAGTTGCCCAAGCTCTTACCCATCTTCTGTCCATTGATGGTAATCATGTTGTTGTGCATCCAGTAGTGCACCATATCATCGCCCTGTGAAGCCACACTTTGGGCAATCTCGCACTCATGATGTGGGAATACCAAGTCCATGCCACCTCCGTGAATGTCGAAGTGAGAACCTAAATACTTCTTACCCATTGCTGTGCACTCGCAATGCCAACCAGGGAAACCATCACTCCAAGGGGATGGCCAACGCATGATGTGCTCTGGCTGAGCTTTCTTCCACAAGGCAAAATCCACTGGGTTGTGCTTCTCATCCTGTCCGTCCAGCTCACGAGAAGTATTAATGACATCCGTCAGATTACGACCAGAAAGCTTGCCATAATGATGATCTTGGTTATATTTGGGTACATCGAAATAGACAGATCCATCGCTTACGTATGCATAGCCATTATCCATGATTTGCTTTACCAACTCAATTTGCTCGATGATATGGCCAGAGGCATGAGGTTCGATGCTGGGTGGCAATACATTGAGGGCATCCATTGCCTTGTGATAGCGATTGATGTAATATTGTGCCACCTCCATGGGCTCTAACTGCTCAAGGCGAGCTTTCTTGGCTATCTTGTCCTCGCCCTCATCGGCATCGTGTTCCAAATGGCCCACATCCGTGATATTCCTCACATAGCGCACTTTATAGCCGATGTGCTTGAGGTAACGGAACAAAATGTCAAATGTGATAGCTGGACGAGCGTGTCCCAGGTGTGGGTCACCATATACGGTAGGTCCGCATACATACATTCCCACATGAGGGGCATGTAGAGGGGTAAATCTTTCTTTTTGTCTGCTCAGTGTATTGTAAATAACCAAATTTCTCATATTTCTTATCTCTTACTTATTCAAGATTAACATGTCTTCAATATAGGTTCGCGTGTTACTCAAACGTGGAATCTTGTGTTGTCCACCCAACTTACCCTTTCTGTCGAGCCAGTCGTGGAACAAGCCCTTGCGAGCTACAATTACCTCCAGCTGTTGCAGAGCCAGATCGTTCTGACGTTTCGCCTCATAGTCAGAGTTGATTTCCTTCAGCGTATCATCTAAGATCTTGGCAAAACGTTCTAAGTTATCGGGCATCTTGGCAAACTCGATAAGCCACTGATGACGACACTTGGCATTTTTGTCCATAAAAACAGGAGCAGCTGAATAGTCTGTGATCAAAGCACCAGTTTTGGCACAAGCCTTAGCCAGTCCTTTCTCGGCATTGTCCACAATCAGTTCCTCACCAAAGGCATTGATAAAATGCTTGGTACGACCTGTAATCACAATCTTATATGGATCTTTGCTGGTGAACTTCACCGTATCACCAATCATATATCGCCATAAGCCAGCTGAAGTGGATATCACCATCGCATAGTTCTTGTTCAGTTCTACGTCCCACAAAGGCACCACTTTAGGATTCTTCTTCTCTAATTCATCCATAGGGATGAACTCATAGAAAATACCATAGTCAATCATCAGCAACATCGCAGGATCAGTCAAGTCGTTTTGTGTAGAGAAATAACCTTCTGAGGCATTATATGTCTCCACATATAGCATATCCGACTTACGGATAATCTGCTTATATTGTTCGCGATAAGGGGTAAACGCCACGCCTCCGTGGAAGAACACTTCCAGATTAGGCCATACTTGCTCCAAGGTCTTTTTGCCCGTCTTCTTTAGGATGTGCTTGATAAGCACCAGCATCCAAGATGGGACACCAGAAAGGCTCACCACATTCTTGCTGATTACCTCGTTTGCAATTGCTTCCATCTTGGGTTCGAAATGCTCCATCAGTGCCGTCTGCTTGCTGGGCACCCTGAGATACATACCCATGGCAGGCATGTTCTCAATCAGGATGGCACTCAAGTCGCCCACCAAACTGTTGTTGGTATTCAGGTTAGGGGCATGACTGCCTCCCAACACCAAGCTCTTACCTTTTGAGAAATGACTTTTGGGATTCATGTGCAAGTAAAGCGCCACAGCATCCTTTCCACCGCGATAATGGGTATCTTGGATAGAGTCACTGGTTACAGGGATGAATTTGCTCTTGTCGTTTGTAGTGCCAGATGACTTAGCAAACCATACAGTACTGCCTGGCCAAAGCACATTTTTCTCACCCTGACGGGCTCTTTCAACCCATGTCTTCACTTCTTCATAGGTTTGAATAGGGAGTCTGGAAGCAAACTGAGAATAATCTTTAATTGTTTTATAATTGAATTTCTTGCCCCACTCGGTATCGGTTGCCTTGCTCACTAACCTGCGCATCACCTCCTGTTGGATTTCCTCCGCATGGGTGACATACCGCTCTATCCTGCGGTATCGTGGTGCGAAATAAACGCTGTCTGCTAAACGTGTAATGAAGTCCATTTATGTGCAATCATCTAAAATAATGTGCAAAATTAATCTTTTATCTTGGCATATCTATCTTTTTTAAGTTTTTTTTCCATCTTTACACATAGAAAAAGACATTTTGATTTAAAAACTGAGCTTATACCCGTGTTCTGTCGTCTCGATGCTGAGTGTTTGATCATTAACTAATAATTCGCAAAGTTTTGATATGTAGTTGTATAAAGAGTGGTAATTCATGACTGAACCATTCCATATTGATTCCAATTCTTTGTGGGTAACTTCTTCATTCCTTTTTGAATACAACATCAACAAGATGGCAAACTCAGTCTTTGTCAGCCTTCTTTTTACAAACCCATTATATTTCAGCTCTCTGTTTTCTGCATTTAATCTGAATTTGCCTATCAAAGGCTTGACATAGCTAAACCATAGGTTTGGAGGTGCCAAACCATAGGCTTTTTCTGCATAAACCATAGGTTAGCTAATGCCAAGCACTATATTACTCTTTTTATTTTGATAATTGCGAGTAAAAGACTATTTTTGTGACGTTATTCACAAAAAGGTTATTATGAGAATAGGGGTTTTAACATCGGGTGGCGATTGCCCAGGCATCAATGCGGCAATCCGTGGCGTGTGTAAATGTGCCATGAGCCATTATGGCATGGAGGTAATTGGCATTCATAGTGGTTTCGAGGGTTTGCTGACCAAAGAGGTGCAGGTGCTGGATGAGGCTTCCCTCTCTGGTTTGCTCAGTCAGAACGGTACTATCTTGGGTTCATCACGAGAACAGCCATTCAAAAGGGGTGGCATCATGCCTGACATTGACAAACCCTCACTTATTAAAAAGAATGTGCAGGATTTGAGGCTCGACTGTGTGGTGTGTATAGGTGGTAATGGTACCATGGACACGGCAGCTAAGATGATGGCTTTGGGCATTAATGTGGTTTCCATTCCCAAGACTATCGACAATGATGTGTGGGGTACTGACACTACTTTTGGTTTCGACTCTGCCGTCAGTATTGCCACTGATGCCATTGACCGTCTGCATTCTACTGCCAGTTCCCACAAGCGAGTGATGGTGATTGAGGTGATGGGGCATAAGGCCGGATGGATAGCCCTCTATTCAGGTATGGCAGGTGGTGGTGACATCATCTTGTTGCCTGAGATTCCTTTTAATATCAGCAACGTAGGTAACACTCTTATAGATCGTATCAAGAAAGGGAAGAATTACTCCATCGTGGTAGTGGCTGAGGGTATTAAAACCTCCAACCCCAGAAAGCATGCAGGTGAGTTCATTGCTGAAGAGATAGAATATGAAACAGGCATTGAGACCCGTCAAACGGTGTTAGGCTATATCCAGCGAGGAGGAGCCCCAACCTCGTTCGATAGGAATCTGGCAACACGAATGGGAGGTCATGCAGTAGAATTGATAGCCAACCAGCAGTTTGGTCAGATGGTAGCTCTGCAGGGTAGAAAAATTACTTCGATAGATATTCGTGACGTAGCGGGCAAGCAGAAATATGTGTCTGAACGTGATGACCTAGTAGTTGAAGGCAGAAAGATTGGCGTTTGCTTCGGCTAAGCTTTACATACTCTCGATGCGTTTCATAGCCTCCTCAGCGGCATGTTGCTCGGCTTCTTTCTTAGAATGACCAACACCTTGTCCGTAAGGTTCATTGTCAATGAGGACTCTAATCTCAAAGGTGGGCTGAGAGAAAGCGTCCTGCTTTTCAGAAAGCAGTTCGAAACGGTGTGATTTCTTGTTTTTCTGGCACCATTCCAGCATCTTCGCTTTGTGGTTTGTTTCCTTTTGGATGATGGAATCCAAGTATGCTGGGCTTTTGATGAGGTGCTTATAAATATACTGGTAGCTGTTTCTGAAGCCTTTGTCTAAGTAGATGGCTCCTACCAAAGCTTCCAGTGTGTTGCCATACACATTACTTTGTAAGGAAAAAAGCGTATCATCTTTCCTTATCATTTTTTCGATGCCCATTCCCAAGGCAATCTTATTGAGATTTTGTCTGTTGACAATCTTGGCTCTACTGGATGTAAGCATACTCTCACTGGCATGTTGGTAGTGTTTGAACAGGTAGTCGCCTACCACCATGCTGATGACGGCATCGCCCAAAAACTCCAAACGCTCATTATTCATACGTCTTCCATTCAGGATGATAGATTTGGATTTATGGCTCAGCGCCACGTCATAGTACAAGATATCATTTGCCAAGATACCCAGGTTATGATACAGTGAGAGGTAACGCTTCCTGTCTTTTTTGAAAAGAAGCATTACCCCCCAATAGATTATCTGCAGCCAGTAACTGAGATTACTCTGCATATTTCTTAACTATAAGACACGCGTTGTGACCACCAAATCCGAATGTGTTGGACAGGGCAACGTTCACTGTGCGTTTCTGCGCTTCATTGAATGTAAAGTTCAGGTTATAGTCAATATCAGGATCTTCGTCACCTTCCTCATGGTTGATGGTTGGAGGAACAATGTCGTTCACAACAGACAAGATACTAAAGATAGCTTCAGCGGCACCAGCAGCACCCAGCATGTGACCCGTCATTGACTTGGTAGAACTGATATTCAGCTCATAAGCATGTTCACCAAACACCTGCTTAATAGCCTTTACTTCAGAAATGTCACCTACAGGAGTAGATGTACCATGCACATTGATATAGTCAATATCTTCTGGCTTAAGACCAGCATCTTCCAATGCGTTTTGCATCACCAATATAGCACCCAAACCTTCAGGATGAGAAGCTGTCAAGTGGTAAGCGTCTGCAGACATGCCTTCGCCCACTATTTCAGCATAAATCCTGGCACCACGTGCCTTGGCATGTTCCAACTCTTCAAGAATCAAGCAACCTGCACCTTCACCCATGATAAATCCATCGCGACTCGCACTGAATGGGCGAGAAGCTGTCTTGGGAGAATCGTTGCGGGTTGTCAAAGCGTGCATAGCGTTAAAACCGCCTACCCCACCAGCAGTGATTGCCGCCTCAGATCCACCAGTCACCATGATGTTTGCCTTGCCCAGACGCACCAAGTTGAATGCATCGGCAATGGCGTTGGTAGAGGTAGCGCAGGCAGAAGCAACTGAGTAGTTGGGGCCATGGAAACCGAAGACGATGGATATCTGACCAGCTGCAATGTCTGAAATCATCTTGGGGATGAAGAAAGGATTGAACTTAGGACCTAAGTCCTGATGCTGATAATAATAACCAATCTCGTCTTCAAAGGTGCGGATGCCACCAATGCCGGCACCAAACACCACGCCTACACGGTTCAAATCTTCTGTCTCGAGGTCAATGGCAGCATCTGCCACAGCTTGCTTGGCCACAGCCACAGCAAACTGTGTGTAGATGTCCATTTTGCGGGCTTCCTTGCGGTCAATATTATATTGACTTGGATCAAAGCCTTTAACCTCACAAGCGATTTGTGTCTTGAAAAGTGAAGCATCAAAACGAGTAATTGGTCCTGCACCACTTTCACCCTTCAACAGGTTTTCCCAAGTTTCCTCAACAGAATTACCTAATGGTGAAAGTATTCCAAGACCAGTTACTACGACTCTTTTTAACTCCATATTTCAGCTATACTGGATTTATTTAGAGGTTAGCTTCAATATAAGAAATAGCATCGCCTACAGTCTGGATAGTTTCTGCCTTCTCATCTGGAATCTGCAGTTCGAAAACTTTCTCAAACTCCATAATCAGCTCAACTGTATCCAGTGAGTCTGCGCCAAGATCATTTGTAAAGCTTGCTTCGTTGGTGATTTCTGATGGCTCAACACCCAACTTGTCTGCAATGATAGCATAAACTTTTGCAGAAATTTCTTCTGTTGTCATAACTTTTAGTTTTTAGTTAGTAAATAATTATCTTCTTTTAGTAGCAAAAATACCAATGAAGTGAAAAATACACGCAGATTCTTGCGATTTTCCCCACTTTAGACTATTTTTGCGATGCAAAGGAATGATTTTTTCTTTTACAAAACAAATATTTGGTTAATTAAATGTTATTTTTTGCACAAAATTAAGAATAGTGTGTATTAAAAATAGATTTTTTATGATTACAAACGTTGCAATTCTCGCTTCTGGCAGTGGTACTAATGCTGAAAATATCACCCGCTATTTCATGTCGAACCCCGATGTGCATGTATCGTTGATTTTAACAAATAGCCAAAAGGCATTTGCCCTGCAAAGGGCACGTAATTTGGGCATCCCATGCGCCTATTTTTCCAAAGAGTTCTGGCAGGATGGCGAGGCTGTGCTGGGTTTGCTCAAAGCTTACAACATCGGTTTCGTGGTATTGGCAGGTTTCTTGGCGAAGATTCCCGATGCCATCTTGCGGGCTTATCCCCATCGTATGGTCAATATCCATCCTTCCTTGTTGCCTCTGCATGGTGGCAAGGGTATGTATGGCGACAGGGTTCATGAGGATGTGTTAAGATGTGGAGATAAGGAGAGTGGCATCACCATTCATTACACCAGCGAGGTGTATGATGCTGGCCAGATTGTAGCACAATACCGTTGTGAGGTGAAACCAGACGATACCCCAGAGACTTTAGCCACCAGGGTGCATGCTTTGGAATACGAGTATTATCCTAAGGTAATTGAAAGACTCATCAGCGAACTATAATTCTACCTCAAAATCTACGGAATGTTTTTTCAAGTAGGTGCACCAGAACTTTCTGCGTGCTTCAAGGGCAATGTGCACAGAGCTTCCCACATCGAAGCCTCGGGAGCGTGCGTACGCCTCTACCGTGAGGATGATGAATCGCTTGGGTCCCCACAAACGAGCGAAGTTTCCACATCCTGTTTCTAAGTTTACACGACCAAACTGCATACGGTTGATATCTACGATGGTGAATTGGTAGGTGCCTTTTTCCACCTTATATAATATGTTGCCTGGTGAGTAATCCTTGTGGAGTACCTCCATTTGGTGTAACTTTGCGGTAAATTTGCCCAAAGCCTCTGCCAATGCCTCATAGGTTCCTTCCTTTGCATTGCCCACCCCATAGAGGGTGTCATAACCTTGAGCCTGGATGCTGATGAAATAGCTGTATTGCAACAATCCCCATTTTCTGTCCTCGATATAAGCAATCGCCTCAGGCGTATTAATATCTTTCTGTTCCAAGATAAAGGGATATTCATAAGCTCGTTGACCTTTAGGCTTCCTGATGCCAGTGGAATACACGATGCTATTGATGATAAATGGCTTGTGGTATCGCTTCACATTGATGTGTAAGCCATCAGGTGTCACCAATTCTTTGATGAGGTTGCGTTTGTTGTATAAGATAGTGCCTTCTTCGAGCATCCTTTCGGGGATACTCTCTATGTAGCTTCTTAGTGCTTCGTATTTGGGATTAATGAGGATTTTATTCATGGCTCGTGAGGGAGTAAAGATTTCACTTTCTGGGTTATCTCTTGTGCAGTGATGCTATTGAGGCAAGCATAGTCGCCTCTCAAGCAAGGCTTGTTGCCGAAGATAGAGCATGGACGACAATCCAAATCTGTTTGAACAGCCAGGTCTTCTGATTGTCCCCATCCCATGAAACCAGCGTATGGGTGGGTGGCTCCCCAAATGGACACCACAGGAGTACCCACCAGCGATGCCAAATGCATATTTGCGGAGTCCATTGACACCATCACATCCAAATGACTCATCAGTGCCAACTCGCCTGCCATCTTCAGTTTACCTGCTACAACGGTTACTTGTGGCTTCCCCTCTGCCAAGGCTTGCAATTGTTCGATTTCCTGCTTGCCACCTCCGAATAGGAAGATATGATTGCGGTTATCTTCTAAAAGCTTATTGATAACCTCCTTTGTGGTAGTTGTGGGCAAGATCTTGCCTTTATGGGTGGCAAAAGGGGCGATACCTATCCATCGTTTTTGCTCAGTATGCTTGGCCAATTGCTCAAATAGGGTGGTATCGCCTTTCTGATCTCCAAAAACAGAGTGGAATTGTAGCTTCACAGGCATTCCCAAAGCTTGAAACGCATCGGCATAGCGTTCAAAAGATGTCTTCAATTGCACCAATTGCTTGCCTTTCGCTCTGCAAAGAGCCTTTTTCTCTGCTCTTCCCTTATCGATGTGGGCAATCTTTATTCCTGAAAGGGAAAAGAAGAAACGTAGGACCTTGGTGCGGAGCACATCGTGGACGTCGGCAATGGCATCGAAATGTTCTCGCTTCAGTTCTTTATACAAACGATAAAGTCCCGCTAAGCCTTTATAATCATTCAGGTTCACACCTTTGAACTGCACATTTTGAGGCATATTGGCAAACAATGGAGCCACAAAACCCTTGCTCAGCATCGTAATGCTGAGGTCGGGATATTGTCTCGCCAAAGAATCAATCACTGGCACAGTCATTGCCACATCCCCCAAAGCCGAGAACCTGATGACGAGCAATTTCATTTCTTCTGGCCGTAAAGCACAGGGTTCAAGGCAGGGTCATTGTACATCTTCATCTGCTTATAGACTTTCATGTACTTCTTGCCAGCTTCAATGTCAGCCAAGAGTTGGTCGATGGCAGAGCTCAAGTCTTTCTGTTGTTCGAGCAGGATATCCAACTTCTTCTGGCAAGCCTCATGATGCTCAGGAGTGGTGTCTTGACGCTCCACCTGTTCACGCATGTGGTAAATCTTCAAGGCCAAGATAGACAAACGGTCAATTGCCCAAGCAGGACTTTCCGTATTGATAGTAGCATCAGGCAAAACCTTTACATCCTTGTTCTTATCCAGGAAGTAACTGTCAATCAGCTCTACCAAGTCAGTACGGTCTTGGTTTGACTTGTCTATTCTGCGCTTAATCCTCAACGCTTCCACAGGGTCGATATTGGGGTCGCGAATGATGTCCTCCAAGTGCCACTGTACGGTATCTATCCAATTCTTAAGGTACAAATAGAACTCAATGCTCTTCACAGGATAGGGGTTTTGGATGGGTGTATCCACGTTGTCAGTCTTGTGATAGTTGTCTATCACAGTCTCGAAAATGCTGTTGCTAAGTTCTGTAAATTTCATGTCAGTTAGGTTTTACACATATACTATCTTGCAAATATAGCAACTTTTTTTCAAAACAACCACTTTTTTGCATAAAATAGGCTTCGTCTCAACAAAGCTTAAATAAATTTGGCTTTGTCTTTAACTTGCACTATCTTTGCAAAATAAAACCATTAGAGACATGAAAGAGTTTATCCAGGTACTGAAGCGATTCATACCACCCTATAAGAAATACTTGGTGCTCACCGTACTGTTTAACATCCTCAGTGCGTTGCTCAATATTTTTTCCTTTATGGCAATCATTCCCATCCTCAACATCCTATTTCAGACAGAAGGGGCTATGGAGCCAGTAGAGTGGATTCCTTGGAGTGAGATGACGCTTGGTAACATCAGTGATGTGCTGAGCAACAATGCCAATAGCTTTGTACAATATATGGTTACAAGCACAGGACCTACCACTACTATGCTGGTGATAGGCCTTTTCCTGGCATTTGCCACCTTCCTCAAGACAGGTGCTTACTTCCTTTCCTCTGCGACCATCGTTCCTGTAAGGACAGGTGTGGTAAGAGATATCCGTAACCAACTATATCAGAAAATTAACTCCCTGCCTTTGGGCTTCTTCAGCGAGGAACGCAAAGGCGATATCATAGCCCGCATGAGTGGCGATGTGCAAGAGATAGAAAACTCCATCATGGCGAGTCTCGACATGCTTTTCAAGAACCCCATCCTTATTATCTCCTACTTTGCCGCTTTGTTGGTGGTGTCTTGGGAACTCACCTTATTTACTTTGGTGTTTGTGCCCATCTTTGGATGGTTCATGGGATTTGTGGGTAGAAAGTTGAAGGCAAAGAGTATTAAGGCACAGTCGCTTTGGAGTGATACCATGAGTATTGTGGAGGAAACTTTGGGAGGCTTACGCATCATCAAGGCATTCAATGCGGAGGAGAAGATGAATCGCAAATTCGACAAGATTAACTCTGGTTATCGCGACCACATCATGCGAGTAAATATCCGCCAGTCGATGGCTCACCCCATGAGCGAGTTCTTGGGCACAGTGATGATTGTTATTGTCTTATGGTTTGGTGGCATCTTGGTATTAAATCAACAAGTGCTTGATGGCTCTACCTTTGTGTATTATCTGGTAATTCTCTATAGCATCATCAACCCCCTGAAGGAGTTCTCTCGTGCCAGCTATAACATCCCCAAGGGTTTGGCATCTATGGAGCGAGTGGATAAGATTCTGATGGCAGAGAATAATATCCGTGAACCTGAGAATCCTGTGCATATTGCTGATTTCCAACACCAGATAGAGTTCCGTCATGTATCTTTCAAGTATGCCGATAAGTGGGTATTGCGAGACATCAACCTCATTATCGAGAAGGGCAAGACCATCGCCTTGGTAGGTCAGAGTGGTGGTGGTAAATCCACGTTGGTGGATCTCATTCCCCGCTATTATGATGTGCAAGAGGGTGAGGTGCTTATCGATGGTATCAATGTTAAGGACTTAGGCATCCACGACCTGCGCCAACTCATTGGCAATGTGAACCAGGAGGCGATTCTTTTCAATGATACTTTCTTCAACAACATCTCTTTTGGTGTGGATGGTGCTACCCAAGAGCAGGTAGAGCAAGCTGCTCGCATTGCCAATGCCCACGAGTTCATCATGGCTTCCGAGCAGGGTTATGATACCAACATTGGTGATCGGGGTGGTCGTCTCTCTGGTGGCCAGCGTCAGCGTGTTAGCATTGCCAGAGCTATCCTCAAGAACCCACCTATCTTGATTCTTGATGAGGCAACCTCTGCCCTTGATACGGAAAGCGAACGTTTGGTACAAGATGCCCTTGAGCGTTTGATGAAGACTCGCACTACCGTTGCTATTGCACACCGATTGAGTACCATCCGCAATGCAGATGAGATTTATGTGCTCCATGAGGGGCAGATTGTGGAGCATGGCAAGCACGACGAACTCCTCCATCAAGATGGCTATTACAAGAAGCTAAATGATATGCAGTCGTTGGGATAAAGGACTTTTTTTAGGTATTTTCGCCTTTTGTCAACAAAAAGTGAACTGTTTGGGAACTGTTTTTCATTGCCTAAACCCTTATTTTGTGGTGTTGAATTTAAAAATGAAGAAATGAAGACAATGAAAACGAAGATTTGGATGATGGCAACGCTCACTTTGATGGTGGTTGCTTGTACAGAGAAACCCGTGAGTCTTGATACACCTTATATAATAGAAGGAGAGCTGACGGGAGTAAGGGATGGGGTATCGATTCGTCTTTCCCAAATGGATGGCAATGTAGGTACTAACTTAGCCACTGATACCATTATTGGGGGAAAGTTCCGTTTCGAGCAACAAATGCAAGACCCTGAGTTGAACAAGTTAATGCTATTGGTTACTGATAATGATTTTCCTCTTTTGGGTAAGACAATTTATGTAAAGCCAGGTGCCCGAGTGAAAATAAAAGGAAATGGCAATCACATCATGACTTGGAAAGTGGAAAGCAAGGTGCCTGAACAACGGGCTTATGATGAATTGCAGGCGATACCCGAGTATGAAGCTTTCCAGGAGGTGGCACTTGAAAGAACGAAAATTATGAATGAATTGTTCGCAATCGACAGAAAGACAGAAAAGGAGCGTTATCGTGAAGCCTATAACCGTTATGCAGCCAATGGTAAGCAGGCGGATTCTATCCAAAATATCATTACTGGCAAGCAAATTGAAATCATGAAGCGTACAAAGCCCTCTGAGCCTTGGCTCAGTGAGTTGTTTGATTTAGCAAGGATGTCAAACGCTTATTCTGAATATGCTTTTACTGAGGATGCCAAAGCATTGTATCAGTCTTTGCCTGAGGAAACGAAGCAGAGTAAGCAAGGTTTGGAGGTATATGCCAACCTTTATCCCCCCAAGCAGGCGTTGAATGGCGATGATTTCCCTGATGCTGACTTCTACGACCTCAATGGTAATCTGCATCACATAGCCGAGCACAAGGGCAAATACATTTTGCTCGACTTCTGGAGTAGTGGTTGTGGGCCTTGCATTACTGCTTTTCCTGTTATGAAGCAACTTTATGAAGAATATGGTGACAGGTTGGCTATTGTGAGTATGAGCACTGACACAGAAAGACGTTGGCGCAAGGCTTCTGCAGAGCATGATATTACTTGGAGCAATTGGAATGAATTGAAAGGAGAGGGTGGTATCTATACCAATTATCGCATAAGCGTCACCCCTTACTATGTGTTGATTAACCCCGAGGGTAAGATAGAACAACAGATTGAGGGCTTCAGAGAAGAACCATTCAGGGCTCTCTTCTCTGAACTATTTGAGAATTAATTGAATTACTGAGGCATGAAAGAAATAGGAATTGTTGGTTTGTTGCTTGGTTTGTTGGCATTGGTTTCTTGTCAGCATGAACAACAAGTGACTGACATTCAAGAAATCGTGCCATCAGATTCCATTGAATTGGAGATTGGTCGTCAAAATAACCTCTTTGTTTATGATGACAAACTGTTTGTTACTGATACCAAGTTGATGGATGGTGCCATTCAAGTGTATGACCTCAATACAAATCAATTCTTGTTTTCTTTCGCCAATGAGATGGATCTTTATATTGACACAAATCAGGTCTCTCATTTAGATTTCTATGAGGTGAATGGTGAGGAAAGAGTGGATATTTATGTGTTCAACAGAAAGATTGTGACCTATAACTATGAGGCTATCTTGCAAGAAAAATACAAAGCTAAGCCTTTGATGGAACGTAATGTTCATGAAAAGTTTCCACATTTCGGGCTTTTTTCTAAGACCAAGAATGGTTACATAATAACAGAAGCTCATCCTGAAGGTAAATTCCTATTACTCTCAGATTCTTTAGAACTTTTAAAACATGCAGGGAATTATCGTCCCAAGCCTGATGAATCTTATGGAGATGTAGTGCATGCTTTAGCAAACTGGGGTTATATAAGTTTATCGCCTGATAAGCGATATTTGGCTGATTGTCTGACGATGGCACCAATTATCACCCTTTATGAGTTGACCGAAAACGATATGGTGAAGCGATGGGAGTATGTAGAAGAGGAGTTGAACTATGTTCCTTTTGATGAGAATAATTATATGCCTAATATTAAGGATGGATATGTGTCTGCTTCTTTCTCAGAAAGATATCTATATGCCCTCTATGGGGATGAGCCAGAGGATGATGAGATTGGTCATTACAGGCGAGAGGTGCATGTGTTTGATATTCTGACGGGTGAAATAGTGAAGCAATATCTCCTGAATAGACCTTCTAAAGATATCGTATGGCATAGGGGTTGGTTATATGTCTTGACCTATGAGCATAGCCCCATTGTGCAGATTTACAAACTTGAGGAATAGATGAAATGTTAAAGCGAATCTTTTACATAGTATTGATGTGTTGCTTGATGTGTGGAGGCATCTGGTTGGTTTGGTATGGAAGCTATTCTCCTGCGATGAATCAAGCAGAGCAATTGTTTGCTGAGTCAAGATACATTGAATTAAGGCAGATGCTTGATAGCATCAAGGGCGATATCTTGCAAGAGGGTAAGTCGGTAAGGATGCGTTATCATCTATTGAACATCAAGACAGACAATGTCTTAGGCATTCGTCCTGCATCAGATAGCCTTGCCCTTTCTGTGGTGGATTACTATGAGCATGGAGGAAGTAAGGCCTACTTGGGCGATGCCTATTACTATGTTGGTAATATCTACCACGATTTCAATGATGCCAATAGGGCCTTGGAGTACTACCAGAAAGCCCTCGACACGATGGAGGGGATGCAAGATAAACCGACTTTGCTGGCTAAGGAGCATGTCTATGAGCAAATGGGGCATCTCTTCTATGGCCAACAACTTACTGAACAAGCCCATGAGTCGCTGAAGAAGGCACGCTCTATAGCCAAGCAATTGAATGACACCATCGGCATGATTCGCATTTATCGTGATGTTGGTAGAATATTCTTACAAAAGAAAAACTATTTGATGGCACATCATAACCTCAATGTGGCAAACAACCTGTCTTTACTCATCAAGCGTGATGGAGGACTTTATCGCTCTGTTCTTTTGCAGGAGTGCTTGCTTTATATGGCTGAAGATGAATGGTCTTCAGTTGAAAATCTGCTCAATATGTTCCTCAAACGGCCTCGTATTACAGATGATAAAGAAATGCTTTACACCATTGCTGGCGATTATCATGCCCACGAGCAACGTTATGACTCAGCTGCTTTTTATTACAACAAGCTTTTGCAAATGGAGTCAGTGAAAGTAAAGCGAGAGGCAAGTGGTAAACTCTTGGATGTTGCAGCTCGGGCAGGCGATAAGCAAATGGTGTTACCCTACTTGTTGAAATATCAGCAATACACTGATTCTGTGCTGAATATCACCGATACAGAGAACATTGCCCGCATCAATGCCTTGTACAACAGTCGTCAGCTGGAACGTCAGAACGAGGCACTTCACAAGGAGAAGCAACGATATGCCTTCTATGTCATCGTCATTTCTTTACTGATGCTTATTTTGGTGGCTGGTGCCTTGGTGTATTATCGTATGTCGAAGGCTGAGATTCAGCAACTTCGTTCCAACAATGCCTTGCTGGATGAGTTCCGTATGAAGCAAACGGATGAACGCAAGCAGATTATCATGACAAGTGAGCTTTATAAGCGACTCCAGCACTCCCTAATGCCTGCAAAAGATGCTGATTGGGAGGAAATGACCAACCTGATTAACCAAGTTTATCCAGACTTCCTCACTCGCTTGGGTACTTTGGGTATCCTCAAAGAACAAGAGTTGAAAGTATGTATGGCCCTTAAGATGGGCTTCAAGCCAGCAGAAATTGCTCGCTTGATATCGAGGGAGAAGAATACCGTCACCAATGCACGAGCCCGTATGTACAAGAAGGTGACAGGTAAGCCTGGCAAAGCTGAAGATTGGGATGAAGTCATCATGAAGCTATAGCCAACTTGTATGTTGAAAAAAGCAACCTTTTGTTTTGTGCTCTCGTTGGCTATCCTTATCTTTGCATTAGTTAATGAAACATCTATTATACATATTACTCTCTTTAATGCTCAGCTTCACCTCTTGCCACAGACAAATGGGGTTGGGGGAGGCTTTGGCATTGTCAGATAATTTGTATAAAAATGGTAATGTTAGTGCGAAGGAAGAGTCCATGATGCAATCATTGCTGTACTACCAACGTGCCATCGATATATTACCTAACAAAGATACGGCTACATTATACCGTAAGGTAAGGATATACACAGAGATGGGAAGCCTCTTTGCCAAACAACTGCTCTACCAAGAGGCCATCGACAGATACCAATTGGCTTATGAATGTGCTGAAAAACTGCAAGATACCCTCAATATGATAAAGTCCTATCAAGGGGTAGGCGATATGTATCGCAAACTGCATGATGTGGGAGAATCTGTCCATTACTACGACTTGGCAGAGCAATTGGCTGAACAAGCAGGATTGGAGAAAGTAAGAGTATCAACAGCTCTCCGCATAGCCGCATCTTTCCTCGATAATGGCAGGTTGAACTTAATCACAGAGCTCTTGCCCAAGCCTCCTTATGAGGTTGAACCTGAGGATGAAGACATCTATAACAATGTGATGTGGCATATCTATAGTTTTACTGATCGTGAGGATAAGGATTCTGCCGACTATTTTATGCATAAGTTGATGGAATCTCCTGACACCTATTATAAAAACTATCTCATCAATTGGCAAATAGGGGTAATGCTTAGAAATTCAAATGGAGGTACTGGCTATCAGTTGTATAGACAGAAAGAAAGATTGGAAAGTGAAATGTCCAAAGAGCAAAGTGCCGAGGCAACATCAGCAGTAAGTACCATGTATCAAGCCTTGAACATGGAACGCCAGAATGCCGAATTGCAGGCTCGCAATCAGCTTATCAAGTACTATGCCATCATCGTCATCCTGCTTTTGGTGTTGGTGGTGACCATCTCCGTTATCCTCATCTATCGCATCATCAACAAGCGTATTCTTTTCGAGCATACCACCACAATGACCATTCGCGACTCAGACATCTATCAACGATTGCTTGCCACAGAGAAAGCCATGAGTGATGCCGATCAGGAGGAGGTGATGACCCTGCTGAATCAACTCTACCCAGATTTCTTCCCAAGCTTGAAGAAGCTGGGAGTGGAGAAAGAACAGGACATGAAGATTTGCCTTTTGCTTAAAATGGGCTTCAAGCCCTCTCGCATAGCCAGTCTCGTAAGTCGTACAGATAGTGCCATTGCCAACACCCGAGCCCGATTATACAAAAAGGTGTTTGGCACTGATGGCAAAGCGGAAGATTGGGATAAAGTGATTATGGAATTGTGAATCAGTGTATTGCTAAACCTCTCCTCTTTTGTGAAGTTTTTGTGAAGTCTATTTTGTACTATCATTCCATCACTTTTCATTACTTTGTGGCTAAAAAAATAAAGTGATGAAGAAGATGTTTTATTTATGTGTGGCTGTATGTCTAATGCTTTGTGGCTCAGCCTGCGATGGTACAAAGAAGTTCCAAAATGTGGTGAATGTACATGACAAGATTCAGGTTTTTGATCCTGAAGAAGTCATGTGTAGTAAGGTTGCTACTCTGAGTGTAATGGGCGATTACCTGATTATCCGAGATTCTGGAGACCAAGGGAAACTTTTCCATTTGTTTGACAAACACAATCTGCAATATCTCTGTAGTACTGGCGATAAGGGACAAGGTCCTGGTGAGCTAAGTGGCGCATGGAGTACTATGTACGATGAGGCTCGTCATAAGTTCTATGTGCCAGATCCTAACTACCTGAAGATTTTCAGCTTCGATATTGATAGCTTGATGAAAGATCCTGACTATTTACCTACTGTGAAACAAGAAATTAAGAAGGATGATGGAGGAAATTATCCCTTGGATGCCATTTATGTGAATGACACCTTGGCTTATGGGAATGGGATTCAATTTTATGAAGAGAAGTATCGCTATATTGCTATGAAGTGGAATATGCAGACGGGTCAATTGTGGTTCAATCAGCATCATCAAGGTAAAAGGACTTATGGCGCCTATGTGGCTTATTCAGAGAGGCATAATCTGTTGGTACAGAGTGATGGTGCCTATGATGAGCTGACCTTTTTAGATGGCGATATGAACCTGATTCGCTATGTGAAAGGTCCTCAATGGAGTGAAGAACGTGATGCTTTGTCTCATTTTGGGAGTGTGGACTTTTATAATGACTACATCATTGTGGAGTATGATGGCACGGGATGGGCAGAAGGTCATTATGCTCGAATCTGTTATGTGTTTGACATTCAAGGCAATTATGTCAAGACTCTCAATCTGGATTATAATATCAACACCATCAGCGTTGACGAAGAGAATGATCGTCTATACATCACTTTCATCGATGAAATCCAGTTTGGTTACTTGGATTTGAAGGGATTGTTGCCTTAAATTTCCCTCAAGCCAAAAAAGGGAACTCTTTGGGAACTCTTTCAAGCCTTCAAAACCCTATATTTGCCACAAAGTTTAACTAAAGAAGTGCGAGGTTATGAAAATTAGATTTTTGATGCTGATGGTTTTGGCTTATGTGATGTTGGCTTGCAAGCCTGTGAGCCCTGATACTCCTTATTCAATAGAAGGGGAGTTGACAGGAGTAAGAGACAGTTTGGTAATCAGATTGGTTAGATGGGAGAATAACTTTGGTGAAACAATAGCCAAAGACACCATTCTGAATGGACATTTCAAGTTTGAAGGAATCATTGATGATGTGAGCACTGACATTGAGCTATCGGTTAGAGATGAAGAGTTCCCGTCTATGAGCAGAAGGGTTTATGTAGCTCCAGGAGTAAAAGTCAAAGTGAAGGGAAGTGACAATTATATTGCTTCATGGAAGGTGGAGAGCCCACTGAAAGAACAACACATATACGATGAGATAGAAGCCCCTGCTAAGGAAGACAATCTGATACATCAAAAGGTGCTTATAGAGTATTACAAGAAGATGGGACTCTATAACCCTGAAAATTTTGATAGAGACGCATTGCCTATACTTTCCAAACAATTTGATTCGATAAACAAAGTGATAGTGGATAAAGAGGTTCAACAGATGAAGAAGATGAAACCCTCTATTCCTTGGTTTGAAAAACTCTCGGCGTATGTGCGTTTGGTGAATAATGCTGAAGCCTATAGCGCACATAAACAGGAGTTTATAGATATGATCAACGCCATTCCTGATGATATGAAGCAAGACCCTATGGCTATGGAGTTGCAGGCTTTTCTCTTCCCTCCCAAGCAAGCAAAGATTGGTGATGACTATCCTGATACCGATTTCTATGATCTGCAAGGTAACCTGCATCATATCAGTGAGCTCAAGGGTAAATACATCTTACTGGACTTTTGGAGTAGGGGTTGTGGTGGTTGCTTGCAGGCAATCCCCCAAATGAAAGAAATGTATAGGGAGATGGGCGATAAGTTGGTGATGATTAGTATCAGTCTTGACCCTGAGAAACATTGGCGCACAGCTTCAAAACAGCATGAGATTATTTGGAACAACTGGAATGAGATGAAAGGTAGAGCTGGTCTTTACACCAACTATCGCATCAATGCTATTCCGTATTATGTGCTCATCAACCCAGCAGGGAAAATCCAGGAAATCATCCTAGGCTTCAATAAAAACTATCTGATGGAGGCAATAGAATTGTAACCTGAAAGGATAAACGACATGCAATCCAAGTTTGTATATTTATGCGTAAAAATGCCTCAAAATAGGCACTCCGAGGGGTCGGCTCGATTAGTCCAAGTAATCGGGTCATCCTCCCGAAGTAAACGGCCCTTTTGCTTCAACTAATCGAGCCATTTGCTTCAAGCAAATTTTTGAGTAAAAAAGGTCTGTGTATATACGAATATTTATGCACAGTATTATTTCCTCGTGAGAGATTATTCACTCCAGGAATAAGCCGATAATATGTAGATATGTCGGTATCATGTCGGCATCTTGTCGGTATCTTTCTTTTGGCAAAAGAGTTATATCTATCAGTATATTAGTTATTTACCGTAATGTGTCGGTATGTCGGGATGTTTTTTTTTAATTTGTGTCGTTTTTTATAGCGTGAATAAGAAACGTAAAAAATGTGAGGCTTCTTTGGCTGTTTCTGCTAAGATAGCAATGGCTTATTTTCTTGTTTAACATTAATTAACCACCTAATATTTTGATTAATTACGAAAAGTTCGTACGTTTGCATCGTAGAATTTAATCAAATTGAATTATGAACGTTATTATCACCATATTAATAAAGACGAATGCCATTTTGGGAGTTCTCTGCTTACTCTATTTGGCGTTATTCCGCAAAGATACCTTCTTCTGTTTGCGTAGGGCATCGTTGTGGCTGATTTATGCTTTTGTTGCCATTTTACCGTTGGCAAGTAATCTGAATTGGAATGTTGCCTCTCCTGTAGCTGGTAGTGTGGATGAAAGTATCAAAACGATTTGGACACAAGCAGTGGAAGTGGGTGTATATCCAGAAAAAACGGTATTTGATTTCAAAGCACTGTTCGTGTATATTTGGTTAATTGTTGTTGGTTTGCTGGTCTTCAGACTTTTATGGCAACTTGGCATGATTTGTTGGTTGGCCTGGAAATCAAAGGCAGGTGTTGTTGAAGGCGTGCATATCAGACAAACGGACGTAAAAGGCAGTCCGTTCTCTTTCTTTCGTTGGATATTCATTCATCAGGAAATGATGGATGAGCCTTGCCTGCATGAGGTGTTGCTACACGAGCACACCCATGTAAGGCAGTGGCACTCTGTAGATGTGTTGCTCAGTGAGGTGTTTTGCATACTCTGTTGGTTCAATCCCTTTGCGTGGATATTAAGGCGCGAGGTGCGTGTTAATCTGGAATACCTGGCAGATCAGAGCGTGGTGGACAAGGGGCATGATGCCCGTTCCTACCAGTATCATCTACTGGCTCTTACTTATCAAGGAAGTGTAGCTACTCTCAGTAATAATTTTAATGTTTTACCTCTTAAACAAAGAATCAAGATGATGAACAAAGAACGTACCAAAAAGATTGGCAGAATGAAGTATCTGTTGCTTCTGCCTGTGTGCGCCCTGCTGTTTATGATGAGCAGTACACCTGTAAGTGCACAACAAGTAAAGAAATCTATCATTCATGAAGATGGCTCTGTTACAACGATGTACGGAGACAAGGAAGTGGAAATCAAGAAAGCCGGTGAAGATTTCTATATAGTGGTGGAAGAAATGCCTGAGTTCCCTGGTGGTATGCAGGCGTTAATAGATTTTTTGAAGGCGAATGTACAATATCCTGAAGCTGCCAAGCAAGCAGGGGCGAGTGGTCGTGTTACCACCTCGTTCGTAGTAGGTGAAGATGGCGTTTGCCGAGATTTCAAGGTGTTGCGTGGTGTATCTCCAGAACTGGATGCTGAGGCATTGCGTGTTTTAGGACTCATGCCTAAGTGGAGTCCTGGCAAGCAGGATGGCAAACCTGTCCCTGTGAGATATACAGTGCCTGTTACATTTAACTTATGATCTATGAACCAGGAGGGTATGCTTCTGCATACCCTCCGCTAAACGTAAAAAGATGGAGAAACTAACCAAACAAGAAGAAGATGTAATGATGCTCTTCTGGCAATTGGGTAAGGCGTGTTATATCCGTGAGGTGATGGACATATATCCTGACCCCAAGCCACCTTATACCTCTGTGGCATCAACGGTGAAGAATTTGGAGCGTAAGGGCTATCTGAAATCTACCGCCAAGGGGGTGTCTTATCTCTATAGCATCAATATCTCGAAAGACAAATATCGCAAGGCGTTCATGCAGACTTGGGTAAAGGACTATTTCCATGACTCTTATCGCCAAATGGTATCCTTTTTTGCCAAAGAACAAGCTATTTCTGCCGAAGATTTACGAGAAATCCTAAAAGAGATTGAGAAAGGCAAAATGTGAACTTTTTGTGAACTGCTTAAAGCCTTCCAAGCCCTATCTTTGCCAAGAAGTTTCACGAAAAACAATTAAGTTATGAAGATTAGATTTTTGATGCTGATGGCTTTGGACTGTATTTTAGTGGCATGTGGGTTGAAGCCAGTGAGCCCTGATACTCTTTATATAATTGGGGGAAATGAATGGGTGGAGTTGGTGTCGTAGATGTCATTCTTCAAACCTTTCCCTTCGAAGTGGAATCCCTTGCCATTAGCCTTGTTGTGCATCTTTTTAAACTCTTTCTCGTGGAGAAAAGAAAAACATTTCCTATATTTGTGCGATGAAATGAAACTTTTAACACTTTTATGTGCAAGGTTTCATGTTTTTGGAATTTATGAGGCAGAAAACAGTTTAATATTTTGGCATTATGAAGACAAGATATCTTTTAATGACTTTGATGGTGGCACTTTGTTTGGGTGCTTGTGGTACTGACAATGATGACCAAGTGATAGGGGGTAAGCCTTCGAATGAACTGAAAACAGATGATCCTGTACCTGTAAAACCTGAAGAGCCTGAAGAACCCGAAGAACCAAGTGAACCTGAAGAACCTGTGACTCGTCATAGCTATAAACCTGTGGTACTGAATGAGGTACAGCAGGCCATCCATGTTAAGTTGCAGGCTTTTTCGTGGAAACTGTTCAAAGAGGTTTATATTAACCGTGAGCCAGGTACTAACCTGATGATTTCTCCCATCAGTTTGGAGGTAGATTTGGGTATGTTCATCAATGGCTTGGAGGGTGAGACCTTGCAAGAAGTGTTGAAGACTTTGGGCTTGGAAAGCTTCACCAAAGATCAAATCAACGATTTCTTCAAGACGATGATGAAAGGTATAGAGAGTGCCGATGAAGCGGCCATCTTCAAGAGTGCCAACGCATTCTGGCATAATCAAAATAAGAAGGCAACGCAGGATTTTTTGTCTGTCATCAAAGACAAATATGATGCTAAGGCGGAAGCTGTGAATTTCAGTGACCCCACCACCAAGGACATCATCAACGCTTGGTGTTCAGAGAAGACCAATAAACGTATTGAGAAGATGGTGGATGAAACCGATGAACTTCATTTGTTCCATCTCATGAATGCTGTGTATTTCAAGGCACAATGGGAAGATCAGTTTGTGAAGGAATTCACTCAAAAACAGCCCTTCCATTATGCCGATGGGATAAAAGCGGATGTGGATATGATGTTTCAGCAATTCAATACCTCATACGCAGAGACCGACAAATATCAGCAATGTGTGAAACCTTTTGTTGATGGGTCTTTCCAGATGGTATTCATCTTGCCGAAGGAAGGTGTGGATTTGGTGGATGCGATACCTGATTCCATTGACTATAAGGTAAGAGCAACAGCTGAGGTATATCCAGGGAAGCCCGAGTGGGAAGAAGTGGCGTTGTCTGTACCGAAATTCACGTCTGAATATACAGAAGAGAATCTGTTTCCTTATATGGGTAACATCAATCCTTCGCTTGTATTCTTGCCAGAAGATATGAAGTTCTTTGAGAATCCTTCGCCGGAAGTGGAATTGAAGGCCTTGCAGAAAACATTTTTCCTGATGGATGAGGAAGGTGCTGAAGCAGCTGCTATAACTGACATTATGATGAAAGATACTGCCTTTTTCCCAGATAAAGTGTTTAATATGACGCTCGACCGTCCTTTCATCTATGCCATCATAGAGAGCAACACCCAATGCCCACTCTTCATTGGCTATTATGGAAACTAATGCTGTAAGCATTTCGTTAGCTTGTACATCGGGGGGCATCAGCTAAGACTAATTAACGGCTAAAAGTACTTGAAAATTGAAATAGTGAATTTTTTGTGAACTCTTTTTTGCCATCAAAAGAAGTTTTATTCGTATTTTTGACCGTTAAATCATGAAATTGTCAGAAATGAAAGCAAATTATTTGATGACAGCAGTCCTGACTTTAATGCTGACTGCTTGTACAGAGAAACCCGTGAGTCCTGATACACCTTATATCATAGATGGTGAGGTGACTGGGGTAAAAGATGGTGTTGAGTTAGTGCTTGCCTCGTTTGACGGTGATGTGGGTAACCTCATTGCAAGAGACACCATTTTTGGTGGGAAGTTCCATTTCGAGAGTCAGATGGAAGACATTGAGGTAAACAGGTTGGGCTTATTTGCTGTGGATGACGATTTCTCAAGTCTAAAAAGATACATATATGTAGCACCTGGTGCCCATGTGAAGGTTACAGGAAATGGCACACACATTATGTCTTGGAAGGTTCAGAGCAAAGTGCCTGAGCAAAAAGCCCTTGATGAACTGTATGCGATTCATGAATATGATTTTACACAAGATGTGCTTGTGGCAGAGAAGAAAGCACTCAAGGAAATGCGGAGCATAGACCGCAATGCGGAACCAGAGCGTTATGCGGAAGCAAGGAGTCGTTATAATACTTTTTTTAATCAGCAAGATTCTATGTATTATGTTGTTCAAGAGAAACGTGCTTTGCTGATGAAAAACCTGAAACCATCTATGCCTTGGATGACAGAATTGAATTATCTAGCCAGGATGGTTCGTACTATGCCAGAATTGACTTATGCAGAAGATGTGAAGGAGATGTTTCAAACTTTGTCTGAGGAATGGAAGCAAACCAAGTTGGGGAAGGAGATTTATGCCAACCTCTATCCTCCTCAGGAAGTGAAAGTTGGCGATGATTGTCCGGATGCTGATTTCTACGACCTTGAGGGCAATCTGCACCATCTGACAGAGCACAAGGGTAAGTATATCCTGCTTGACTTCTGGAATAGTGGATGTGCAGGTTGCATCCAAGCATTCCCTAAAATGAAGAAGCTTTATGAAAAGTATAATGACAAATTAGCCATTGTGAGTATGAGCATTGATACTGATCGTCGTTGGCGTATGGCATCAGAGAAGCACAACCTCACTTGGAGCAACTGGAACGAAGGTAAAGGCGAGGGTGGCTTATATACCAATTTCCGTACCAATGGCATACCTTTTTATGTATTGGTGAATCCAGAGGGCAAGGTCATAAAGATGGAGCTTGGCTATTTGGAAGATAATTTCAGTGCCCTCTTCACCGAATTGTTTGATTAACGCTACAACAGAAACTAATGCTTCTTTCAGATACCTTTTCTATTCCTAATCAGTGAATGGCAGGCAGGGCTATGGCTCTGCCTGTTATGACTTGTCAATCTCACTAAATATATTTTCTTTCGTTATGATAATGCATATATACATAGCTTATCAAGATTTAGCGGGAGAGCGGAAGAAACATTCCTTATTTAGCTGTGAGTATCATCAATACAGGATTGGAGTCTTCATTTAGTGAAGAGGCGATTTCCTTCAGTTTGCCCTTGAGCTCCCCCTTCTCGTATGCCTCTATTAACTTGTGAGGCTGCAGGGCTCCTGCGCACAATATCGTTCTGTTTTGGGCAAGCCTAACCATATCCACTTGTTGTTTGGAAGTATAGTCGGCATTCAGCACCACAGACAAATAAACCCCATTAGTTAGTTTATCATACACCAGTTCACGGAAAGGGAATCCCCTGCCTGTTTTGGGGTTGAACGTCTTGTCGATGGTTTGGA
Source organism: Bacteroidaceae bacterium (assembly GCA_017534535.1). GTDB lineage: Bacteria > Bacteroidota > Bacteroidia > Bacteroidales > Bacteroidaceae > Bacteroides. Next base: position 46,391 of record JAFXVZ010000028.1, read on the forward strand.
AGAAACAATAACGAGGTGTTACTGTGCCGATGGTCATCAGTCTTTCAGGGTCAGATGAAGGAATCTTCACCAAGAATGGCACTGTTTTGTGATCTTTAGCGGTAAAGCGATAGATGGTATCTGAAGAGTTTTGAATAATCAGCATATCGTTGTGCAGAGGCATAATCGCATTGACATTGCCGATAGAGGTTATTCCGCCTTCCTGAATCATGGGAATGTTCAGTTTCTTGTAAGGCACAGCAATCTCCTGCACAATACTCCCATCTTGCTTGGATACCAAGAAATGATAAGAACGACTGTTGTCTATCTCTGCTTTCTCTGCATCCATGAAGATGTTTTCATCATAACAAACCAAGTAGTCTCTGTCGAAACCCTTTACGTTCACGAACTTGTGCTCGTTGCTGTGCTTGAAACTACGTTTGAAGTTGCCCTCCAGGTCATATACCAGGATTTTTTTGATAGTAGGGTCATTCACAATAAGCTCATTGTTCACTTCATCAAGCACCACTTCATACGCATAGGTAAATTCCTCAGCCCCTTGTCCCACACGGTTTATCACCCTGATGCCTTTGCCTGTATGTCTGTCGAACAAGAGGAGCTTTCTGTCTGAAGCCATCACGAAATACTTTTCTCCCACCGCTTTGATGGTGGCAGAAGTAATGAACTCGTCTGAGCTCTCCAAAGGCACATACTCCACTTCCATGAAATCCTGCAAAATCAGTTCTTTCTCAGGATAAAACTGGTTCAAGTCAATGGTCATCAGTACATTGGGATTCTCATTGTTTTGGCAAGCAGTCAGCAATACTCCAGCCAAAATCCAACCTGTCAATCGTTTCATCATTCAGTTTTTTTATAAAATGTTAGTGTCTATTTCAAGCAAAGCTGATAGCCAACACCTCTGATATTCTCTATCCTTATATTGGGGTCTGCTTTGAGTATCTTTCTTAACTGACAGATAAGGTTATTGATAGACTGGTCGATGACGATGACATCAGGCCACAGCATGCGGCAAATCTCTTCACGAGTCACCGTCATGTTCATGCAGACATAAAGGAGTGTAAGCAACTTGGTTTGGTAGGCAGAGAGGCGAGTGATTTGACCGTTTCCCTCTAATATCATGCTATTTGGCTGGAAGGTGAACAAGCCAATACTGATGTGCTTGTCCATCAAAATTACATCAGGTGCTATTTCCCTTACCTGCTGACCGAGCTCATTGGGACTACCTGTCTGCATGTCTTTATCTTGCAAGGCTCGCTCTAAGCTTACCTGCATATCCTTATCTTCTATTATTAGTATCTTCATTTGGCTGTCAGTATCATCAAAACAGGGTTGGAGTCTTCATTCAATGTAGAGGCGATTTCCTTCAGTTTGCCTTTGAGCTCCCCTTTCTCGTATGCTTCTATCAGCTTGTGGGCTTGCAAAGCCTTGATGCAAGTTTCCTTACCGTTGATAATACCCCTCATTAAATCCACTTGCTCAGGTCGGGTATAATCGTCGTTCAGCACCTCCACCTTGAAGAATTCGTTCATCTCTCTGTCATACACTAATTTGTTACGTGGAAAACCCTTGCCTGTCTGGGCATCAAATATTCTGTCCATCGTTTCCATGAATATATAGCGAGGGGTGATGGCACCAATGGCCAACAGCCTTTCCGGCTCTTCCTTGGGAATCTTCACCAAGAAAGGTTCTTTCTGATAATCTTTGGCGGAAAATCGATAGATGGTGTCAGACGAGTTTTGTACAATCAGCACATCATCTTCTATGGGGATCACTGTGCGCAAAGCATCCATAGCCACTACATCGCCTTCTATTACCATGGGCACTCTAATCTTCTCAAATGGTATAGGTATCTCCTGTACAATGCTTCCATCTTGCTTAGAAAGCATATAATGATAGATGCGGGTTGTGTCTATCTCTTTGTTCTCCATTATCATGCTTGCCACATCGTACATAATGGCATCGTCGAGGCAAACTAAATAGTCTTTGTCGAAAAGGGTGATGTCGTCATAGTGGTGGTCTTCACCATAATTGAAACTGCGTTTGAAGTTGCCTTGCAGGTCATAAACCAACATCCTTTGTGTGTTTGTGTCGCTCACAAACAGCTCATTGTTCGCTTCGTCCATCTCCACATCGTATGGGAAGGTATATTCTTCTGCCCCTTGTCCTTTGCGGTCTATCACACTGATACCCTTTCCTGTTTGCTTGTCGAAGAGTTTCAAAGTGCTACTATTGACCATTACGATAAACTTTTCCCCAATTGTTTTTATATTAGTAGTGATAAACTCGTCCGAGCTCTCCAAGGGTACATATTGCACCTCCATGAAGTCCTGTAAGATTAGTTCCTTTTCTGGGTAATCCAGATTTAAGTCGATGGTGATTAATCCATCGGTTTTGATGTTACTTTGGCAAGAGGCCATCAGTAATCCTATCAACATCCATACAATAATTCGTTTCATCTTTTCAGCGTTTTTGGTTAGTTGCTGCAAAAGTAATTGTTAGTGTGTATAGATGCAAAAAAGAAGGTTTACAAAAAATTTACAAATTGTAACTTACAGGCTCATAATGACTTTATCCCAATCCTCGCCTTTGCCAGGTTGACCAAACACTTTCTTGTACAATCGCATACGTCCATTGCTGATGGCACTGTCTGTACGACTGAGTAGGGTAGCAATGCGTGAGGTCTTGAAGCCCATTTTGATGAGATAGCACATCTTGACCTCATGCTCTTTGACAACGCCAAAGGTGGTAAGTCGAGTCTTGAAAACGGGATAGTGTGAGTCAACCAATGCCATCATAGTGGTGGCATCCGCTTCGTTCATCGGCTTCTCTGAGGTCAACAATCTCTGGTAGATGTCTGCTTCACGGATGGCCATAGTTTTTACATCGGAGTCAGGTTGAGGAATCATGCTCTTGTTGCGCTCAGCCTCCAAGTCCGCCTGCAAGGACTTATTGTACTTCTCCAATAATGACTGGTTGTATGACAAGCGTATCTTCTCGTTTCTCATGCGATAAAGCAGGATGATAATGATGGCGATGATGAGCACTAGGGTCAGGATAGCTATGACGGTATATAACATGGTCTGCTTGTTCTTCATTTGCAGGTCTGCTTTCTCCTTTTCTGCATGAAGTGCCTGATATACAGCTCCTATGGTGCCTGTAGCCTCATATTGGGCATCCGCTTCATTGTCCAAATCCATTGCTTCTTTCTGACGAAGCAATTGCATGATTTGGTTGTAGTCCTTTCGTTGGATAGCTTGTTTCAGCTGATGGTTGATGGCGTGTTGTTGGTAATAAGCCGACTTCGATTCCATCAAACTGGCATAGTGTTCATCGGCCTGTTCACTTTGGTTAAGCCATTCCAACACATGAGCCATCACAAAATGAAACACATCCACGTCTGCCTCTTCAATATGGTAAGGTGGTTGGGGCAATTGTTTTTTGGCTTGTTCCATTTGATCGGCGTCTATGTATGCAGCTGCTCTGCGAAAGGCAATGGATACCTGCATCTGCTCGTCTTTTAGTTGGATGGCCAGTTGGTCGGCTAAATTATAATGATGCACTGCTTGCCGGGTGTCATTCGCTCGTTGGTAGGCATCGCCCATCCCCTTGTGGGCTATCAACATATCCAAGGTGTCGTGTGTCAGTTCCGCACAGGTCAGCGAAAGCTCATAACGGTTGATGGCTTCAACATAGAGTTGTCGCTTGGCATACAATCTGCCCATCTCTGCAAATATCTTCGTCTTTCGGATTAGTGTAGCACTGTCGTTACCCTGCAAAACATCCAAAGCACGCTGAAAGTAGAGGATAGAGCGCATGGTGGGGTATTTGTCAAGGCTTTGCTGCCCAACAGCATACAGGCTGTCAGACACCATCAGTGCCTCCTTACCCCCTTGTTGCTTTTGGCATGATACAAGGCAAGTTGCTATCAGTAAAGCCACAATCGTTCTCATTTCGAATAACCCATGTTGGGACAAAAGTAGTAAAAGCTGGTTGAAAATAATGTAATTCGATTATAATTTCTGTTTCTTTATGCTTTCATACATACATTTTTAGAAATAATTACTTATATTTGCATCAGTATAATAATAAAAATGAAAGCAATGAAAAAGATTTTTACTTTACTGGCATTTGCCACATTGACAGTGCTTTCTCTGGGTTCTTGTTCAAGTCAACAGGGAGATGGAGTGAATAACTTCAACATCAAGCGAGGTACCAACCTGAGCCACTGGTTGTCACAATCAAGGGTGATGGGTGAGGAACGCAGGAAGCACATCCAGGAAGACGATTTTGCTCGCTTGGAGCAGTTAGGCTTCGACTTTGTTCGCATCCCCATTGATGAGGTGCAATTCTGGGATGAGAATGGTAATAAGTTACCTGAGGCATGGGATTTGCTTACCAATGCCATCAACTTGGCAGAGAAGCATCACTTACGTGTGGTGGTTGATTTGCATATCATCCGTTCACATGCCTTCATTGACAACAACAATAATAACACCTTGTTTACCTCTGAAGAGTCACAGCAAAAGCTTATTGATATGTGGTATCAATTGTCTGATGTGATGAAGGGCTATAGTAACGACTCTGTGGCATACGAGTTCATGAATGAGCCTATTGCTCCTGAACATGAACAATGGAACGTGGTGGTGGAGAAGGTACACAAGGCTTTGCGTGCCATCGAACCACAACGTACTTTGGTGATAGGATCTAATCGTTGGCAAGACTATGAAACGATCAAGTACCTGCGTGTTCCTGAGGGGGATAAGAACATCATCCTTTCCTTCCACTATTATCATCCTATGCTCATCACCCATCGTGGTGCTTTCTGGACTTCATTAGGTAGATTTAAAGGTAGCATCAATTATCCAGGTGTACTCATCACCCAGGAGGATTATGATGCTGCGCCTGAGGAGATTAAGGAAGAACTGAAGCCTTTCCTTACCCAGGTTTGGAACAAGGACAAGATTCGTGCTGATTTCAAGGATGCCATCGCTGCTGCTAAGAAATATGGTCTTCAGTTGTTCTGTGGCGAATGGGGTGTATATGAGCCTGTTGAGCGCGACTTGGCATATAAGTGGTATAAGGATATGATTGAGGTGTTCGATGAGTTCGACATTGCTTGGACTACTTGGTGCTATGATGGCGACTTCGGCTTCTATGATCAGCGCACAGAATCCTATAAAGACAAACCTTTGGTGGATATCCTGATGTCCGGCAAGGCTTTAGCCGAGTAAACCTCTTACCTATATCCAAAACAATAGAGCAGTCAATCTAACTGCTCTATTGTTTTGTTATTTTAGACAAGTCTGAGTAATCACATACATTAATCTAATACTTCCTTTTATCACTACCCCTCATCGTTCTGATAATCACTACACCATTGGCTCCACGAGCACCATAGCCCATGCCATCACGATCGACAGTAATTTCTGCTACATCCTCAATAGGTAGGAAATCATCAACCTGCGACACATCGTATGGTACACCATCAATGACATACAGAGGAGGTTCAGGCAATCGCATGGAGTTGCGACCTCGGATAATGCTAAGCACTGATGAACTTCCACCAACTTGCATCGCTCCTGGTACAAATCGCCTGATGGCAGAGGAAACATCCTTGATATTCTCCCGCATAATCGCATCATGGTTAATAATTCTCATCTTCTTTAAGGTAATCACAGAGGTGTATTCATTCCTTAATGTCGATGGAGCTGAAGCTGTGGCAGTTACCTCTCCCAATCCTGCCTCTACCGTAAAACCATCATCTTCCAGATGAACAACGATATTGCTATGATCACCTATGGCCAATTGGGCATCATACTTTGTGCTAATGCCCATTACCAATGTATCAGAGGGCAAGACATCCTTCAATACAAATATCCCTTCCCTGTCTGTCTTGGCACTACCTTTATTATGTTTCAGCCAAACCCTGACGTTCTTCTGAGGCTTGCCATCCTTTAGGATAGTGCCTGTCAGCTCTTGAGCCTGAAGCCCTTGGCACATCAGCATTGCCAACAATCCCATAAGTCCGATTATCCGTTTCATAGCTTTGCGTTTTTATTGTAAATATGCACAAATATACAAATAAACTTGGTTGCAAATATAATCCATTTATAATAATTGTTTGTAATAAGAGTTTTTTAACGGTAAAATGGGGGTTATGATGCCTCAAAATGCTTATCTTCGCATCAAGATAAAAGAAAAGAAACATGAAGATTCTGATAATAGACGATGATATAGCCCTATGCACTCTCATCAAGAACCATTTGGAAAAAGGTGACGATGAGTGTGTCTGCCTGTATGATTTGGATAATGTTAGTACGCGTGTTAAGGAAGCACAACCAGATATTATCTTGCTCGACATTGGCTTTGAGGGCGATGATGGTGTGTGGGCATTGCCCACCATTGAGAACGCTGCTCCATTTGCTTCCATCATCTTCATTACTTCCCATACTGAGAGTTCCGAGATGGTGAGGGCTCTTAATGCAGGAGGTAACTACTTTGTGAGGAAACCTTTGCAGATGAATGAGTTGACAGCCATCATCAATAGCCAGAAACGTAATCTGATTACCAATAATCCAGCCATCAGCATTAGCTCGTTTATCTTTAATCGGAAGAATCAGACCCTAAGCGATGGGAACATTACCCATCAACTCACGGCTTTCGAAAGTCGCTTGCTGAACTTGTTGGCTATGAATAGAGGCAACGCGGTGATGCGCAAGGAGATATATCAGCATTTATGGAAGAATGACGATTATACAGCTGCAAGTTTGAATAATTTGGTGTGTCATCTCAGGGATTACTTTCCTCCAGAGAGTGGGGTAGAGATAGAAACAATTTGGGGTATGGGATATAAACTGACGGTAAAGGAATGAAGAAGTATTATGTCATAGCATTGGTGGCGATAGTTGCCATCCTGGTGTTGCTGATTGGTAACATCAAGGGGAAATACGATGGTTATGTGCAGGAGGTGTCGAAGCAAATTGACAAATCTTTGGATATAGCTATGGAAGAAGAAATGGGCATCAGGCAAAAGAGCATTCGTTTAAATGATTTGGAAGGTCCTATATTTGGAATCAGGTTGCACCTTACTACCCAAGACGTAGTTGATAGCATAATGAATTTGCCTCAGGTCAAGGATGGCACTTATCGGGTTGACATTGTTGATGGCAGGAAAGAGCGTGCGGAAGGTATTCCTGAATTGGAGATTACCAGAATGCACAATCAAGATAGGTACATCAAACATCAGATTTATATTGACTTACCAGTGCTCGATAGCATATTCTGTTATTGGCTTAAAGCCGATATTCCTCATCTTTTTACTTTATTGGATCATGACACCATTCAAATAAAAAGCTATGGAGATGTTGGAATAAAAAAGGGTAACTATACAAAACTGAAGCGAGTGGGTTTACATGAAAAGCAGACGCTAAAGGTACAAGCTTCTATTCCTGTGGAAGATTTTGTGCGAGCAGAAGTCATCCCTTTGTTACTAAGCTTTTTATTGATGCTTCTGGCTTTGGCTTGTGTCTTGATACAGCTTACTGTTATCCGCAGAAAAGAATTGGAACTGAAACAGAGGGAGATGGCCACAGGTGGCATCATCCATGATTTGCGAGGGCCTGTTACTACCGCCATCTCAATAGTGGAGAGTTTGCAAGAAGGACAAACGGATGAGGGCATGAAAGCCATTGAGAGCCGAAATGAGGTGATGCTGAGGCATGTGCTACATGAGATTGAGACCTTGGGTGATACCATTCGTGAGGAGAGGATGCAGACAACCATTCACCGCAAGCCTACTGATTTAGTCGCATTAGCTGAAACGGTGAGGCGAGAAGTGGATGTGGTGTTTCAATCCAAGCATCATACCATTATCATTGATAATCAATTGCCTCAGGACAAGAAGCTGATGTTGGATGCCGATAAGGTAGAACGCATCTTGCGTAATTTAGTGGAGAATGCCGTAAAGTATGCTGATGCTGGGGTTGAGGTACGGGTAAGGCTTGCTTGGCAGAATAATATGCCTGTGGTTTCTGTACAGGATAATGGTTGGGGCATTGCTCCCCAACATCTCAAAAAGATTTTCAAGCAGTATTATCGCATCGAGCAACCTTCAGGTCGTCATCGCAATGGGCATGGTATGGGTCTCACCAATGTACAGCATCTGGTCAAGGCTCATGGTGGCAAGATTTGGGTGCAAAGCCATCCAGGTAAAGGCAGTACCTTTAGCTTTACATTGGCATAAAATCCAGATTATTTTTGGCGGATTCATTTTATTGTTTTAACCCTCTCCTATCAGCACAGACCTCATCGCACTAACAAATTATCACAGCGAGGGACAAAAATTAGAATTCGATTATATATGTTTTGAAATGGTTTTTTTATCTTTGCCTTTGCTAAACAATAAAAACACAAAGCTATGAAACGGATAATCGGACTTATGGGATTGTTGGCAATGCTGATGTGCCAAGGACTTCAAGCTCAAGAGTTGACAGGCACCATCTTGAAGGATGGGAAGCCTCAGAAAAATATCAGGGTGTGGCTGAAGCATAATAGAGGTGTAGCTAAGACAGATAAAGAGGGACAATTTTGGTTGCCCAGGGTGTTGCCTACCGATACTTTGGTAATGGGGGTAAGCACCAAATATGATGCGCAATTATTGGTTGGTGAGCATAAAGACATTATTGTCAACTTGGAGGAAGATGGCTTTACGGTTTCTGGTGGTTTGGAGGAACTGACAGTAACAGCTCCCTCAAGTAAGAAAACTGAATATATCTCGGTGATTACCCTGAAGAAAATGCAGGTGGTGAATCACGATGTCATTATGAGAAACAGTATCAAAACTGTGCTTGAGGCCATCAGACGGATCGTGCCTGGGGCTCAGTATATCGAAGATCCACTGTCTAATGAGAGAATTATATCTATCGTACGAGGTCCTAACTCCATGCGTAATCAATTAGGCCCACCTCTGTTTATCATCGATGACATTCCATATGAGTCTGGAGTATGGGTTGATGATTTCCTCTCAATGGACGATGTGGCAGAGTTGAGGGTTGACCGAGATGGTAGTGGCTATGGCGCTCGTGGTGCCAATGGTGTGGTAATTATCAGAACTTTGAGAGGAAGCGATAGATAATATTTTTGTTGTTTTTAACCAAAAAGGAGGGACAATCAATTCTCCATATCTAATAATAATAGGTGGGGCTTCGGCTCTGCCTATTTTTTTAGAGAGAATTAATGAATCCATTTCGAGGGACTATTTTTTATCATTTCATCACGCCATAGGTATAACACCAAAGGTGTGATGAAAAGAGCTAAACATTTGTGTTATATTCCAACAATTGTTGTATATTTGCCAAAAATTAGATTTAATGCCATGAATAAAAACTTTCTATTCGCAGCAATTGTGGCTCTGGGCTTTGCCTCATGTGCCGACAATACCCCTGAGCCTGCGCCCGTCTATCCTATCCCTGCACCCAAGCAGGTGGAATGGCAACAAATGGAAACCTACGCCTTTATCCATTTCGGACTCAACACCTTCAATGATATGGAGTGGGGATATGGAGATACTGACCCTAAGACATTCAACCCCAAGCATCTGGATGCCAAGCAATGGGCTCGCACATTCGTGGAGGCTGGTATGAAGGGAGTTATAATCACAGCCAAGCATCACGATGGTTTCTGTCTGTGGCCAACAGAGTTGACTGATTATAATATCACTCATTCATCATACAATGGTGATGTGGTGGGCGAATTGGCGAGTGCCTGCAGAGAATACGGGTTGAAGTTTGGGGTGTATCTATCGCCTTGGGACAGAAACCGTTCCGATTATGGTGAGCCCTCATACGTGGAATACTATCATGCCCAATTGCGTGACTTACTGACACGCTATGGCGATATCTTCGAGGTGTGGTTCGATGGTGCCAATGGTGGCGATGGCTATTATGGTGGAGCTAAGGAACGCAGGAGCATCGACCGTAGGAATTATTATAACTTCCCCAAAGCTTGGGCGATGGTGGAGGAGTTACAACCCAATGCCATCTGCTTCTCGGATGGAGGACCTGGATGCCGATGGGTGGGTAATGAAAGTGGTCATGTAGGCACTACCAACTGGGCTTTCCTGCGTGGTGCAGAGGTCTATCCTGGCTATCCGAATGGTGACGAACTATTCATAGGTCATGCTGATGGCGATGCCTGGATACCAGCTGAATGTGATGTTTCTATCCGACCAGGTTGGTTCTATCACGAGAGTGAGGATGATAAGGTGAAAACTCCTGATGATTTGGTAGATATCTACTATCAAAGCGTGGGGCATAATGGTAATATGTTGCTGAACTTCCCTGTCAATAAGGAGGGCTTGATTTCAAAAACTGACTCTATCAATGCTGTACGCTTTCATCAACGCATTACGCAGGAGTTGGGGCATAACCTGTTGCTGGATGCCAAGGTGGAGGCATCCGATGTGCGAGGCAAACGCTTTGATGCCACCCTTGCCAATGATGGTGATTTCGATACCTATTGGGCTACGTCTGATGAAATGACTACAGGTTCTCTTACTTTCACTTTCAATCAGCCACAACAAGTTTCTCGTCTGATGTTGCAAGAATACATCCCTTTGGGGCAACGAGTGAAAAACTTCCAAGTTGAATACCAGAATGGTAGTGTATGGGTGCCTTTGCCTTTGGATGAGGAGACCACTACCATCGGCTATAAACGTATTTTGCGTTTCCCTGAGATTACCTCTTCAGCTATTAGAATCAACTTTACCGATGCCCGTGGACCTCTGTGCATCAGTGAGGTAGCCGCATTCTGAATATTGAAAAAATAAAACATACCATCATGAAGAAGAACATCTTGTTTGCAATGATTGTCGGGTTGTCGTTTCTTACGGCACATGCTGACCAGATAAAAGATAAGGTTTCCTATGTGAATCCGATGATCGGTACTGAGGGCATGGGGCATACGTTCCCTGGTGCCTGTGCCCCTTTTGGCATTGTACAACTTAGTCCTGACACTGATACCATCCCCCACAATATCAATGGGGTATATCAAGGCAAGGTCTATGAGTATTGTGCTGGCTATCAGCATACTGACAATACTATCGTGGGCTTCAGTCATACGCATCTGAGTGGTACGGGTCATTCTGACTTGGGTGACATTATGATTATGCCACAGACAGGTGCTTTGCAACTCAATCCTGGTACAAAGGATAATCCCGACAGTGGCTATCGTCAGCGTTTCTCACACGATACCGAAAAAGCGTCGCCTGGCTATTATGCCGTGAAATTGGCAGATAGTGGGGTGGAGGTGCAACTCACTGCTACCCAGCGAGTAGGTGTTCACAAATATACCTATCCTAAGGGCTCTGAGCAACGTATCATCCTCGACCTTTTACATGGGCTCTATAACTATGATGGTAAAGTTTTGTGGTCAACTTTGCGTGTTGAGAACGATACCCTGCTCACTGGCTTACGAATGACAGATGGTTGGGCTCGAACGAATTATACTTATTTTGCCATCTCTTTCTCGAAGCCCATCAGCAGTTATGGTTATCGGGACAGGAAGCCTGAGAATTATGTGGGTTTCTGGCGTAAGTTCGACAGGTATCACAACTTCCCAGATATGGCAGGGCGAAGCATGGTGGCATATTTTAATTTTGACGGGAATCAATCCACAGAGTTGGTGGTAAAAGTAGCATTATCAGCAGTATCTACCGAAGGCGCATTGAAGAATCTGCAAGCAGAAGCTTCAGGCAAATCTTTCGAGACCATTTGTCAAGAAACCAGAAATGCTTGGAATCGCGAGTTGTCTGTCATTGATTGTGAAGGCACTGACGACCAAAGGGCGATGCTCTACACTTCACTCTATCATACCATGATTAACCCTTCCATCTATATGGATGTGGATAGACAATATCGTGGTGTGGATGGTAATATCCACATGGCCAAAGACTTTGATAACTATACCGTCTTTTCCGTATGGGACACCTATCGAGCTGAGCATCCTTTGTTGGGTTTGTTGAAACCCTCCAGGAATACCAATATGGTGAAGTCGATGATTCAGCATCAGCGTCAGCAGACTTTGGGCATGCTTCCTGTGTGGAGTTTGATGGGCAATGAGGGTTGGTGCATGACTGGCTATCATGCTGTGACCGTTTTGGCGGATGCCATCGTTAAAGGTGCTAATATAAACAAGGAAGAAGCCCTGAATGCGATGGTCAAGACGGCCACCAATCGTTATTTCCCCAGTGTACAGGACTATATGCGATTGGGCTATGCCCCTTACGATACGGATAACACAGCTGCTTCTAACACGTTGGAATATAGCTTCGATGACTGGACCATCTATGCAGCTGCTAAGGCGATGGGTAATGAGCAAGTAGCATCTGAGTTTGCGAAGCGTGCCCTGTATTATCGCAATACTTACGATACTTCCATAGGTTTTGCCTCACCTCGTTATCTGAATGGAGAGTTCAAGAAGGACCTCGACCCTTACCAGACTTACGATGAGGGTTTCATTGAGGGCAATTCATGGAACTTCTCTTTCCAAGCACCACAGGATGTATTTGGCTTGATACAAATCATGGGAGGGGAGAAGGCTTTCCTCGACAAGCTTGACAATCTCTTTGTGATGGACTTGCCTGAGAAATATTATGTAGATAATGAGGACATTACCTCTGAATGCCTGGTAGGGGGCTATGTGCACGGAAATGAACCTTCGCATCATGTGCCTTATCTCTATGCGTGGACTTCCACCCCTTGGAAGACGCAAGAGTGGCTTCGCACTATCATGAACAAGATGTATCGAAACCACATTCGTGGCTTGGGTGGCAATGACGATTGTGGTCAGATGTCGGCTTGGTACATCTTCTCCGCTATGGGCTTCTATCCTGTGGCTCCTGGTACTGACCAGTATGTCTTGGGTGCTCCTTATCTGCCATCCATGAAGGTGACACTTGAAAATGGCAAGGTGGTGGAAATCAAGGCGCCGAAGGTGAGTGACAAGAATCGCTATGTGCAAAGCGTTCGCATCAACGGTAAGCCTTACTCGAAGCTCTATATCACCCATAGCCAACTTACGGATGGTTGTGTCATTGAGTTCGAGATGGGTTCTAAGCCGAACAAGAAGCGTGGCCTCGCCTTGGCTGATAAGCCTTATTCGATGACGCAATCCAAATAATGCATATTTATGCATAAAATGTCCTCAAAATAGGAGTTTTTAGAGGTAATTTTATTTAGTCCAAGTAAAAGGGTCGATTACTCCAAGTAAACGGCCCTTTTACTTGAAGCAATCGAGCCGTTTGCTTCAAGCGGATTTATAGGCCAAAATCAGGGTTGTATATACGGATATTTATGCGTTTGGAGATTGAAAAAATAGCGGAGAATTTTTTAAAAACATCCCGACATCCCGACATCTTTTTGTAATGTACTGGAATATTGCGTCTTAGAGTGTTTTTTACAAATTAAACATACCGACAACATCCCGATTATATCCCGACAAGATGCCGACAAAAAGCCAATATGTCGGTATGTTGTCGGCATCTAAACGGCATCTTGTCGGCATCTTCTTTTTAATAAACTGTGCATATATGTCAGAATGTCAATTGATTATAATATCCTGTCGGTATGTCGGGATGTTTTTTTTATATTTGTGTCGGTTTTTATTCTGTAAGTTGTAGTTGATACCCCACACCTCGGATGGTTTCTATGCTGATGCGAGGGTCAGCACTGAGGTGTTTGCGGAGTTGATAAATAAGGTTGTTAAGTGATTGGTCGATGACGATGACTTCTGGCCAGAGCATACGACAGATTTCCTCACGAGTCACCGTGATGTTCATGCAGACACAAAGCAGATAAAGTAACTTGTTCTGGGAAATAGAGAGGTGTGTTACCTCTCCATTTCGCTCTAATGTCATGCTGATAGGGGAATAGTTGAAAGAACCCAACTTGACGCTCTGATCCATGAGGATGACATCTGGCTTAATCTCCTTCAGTTGCCCATCGAGCACACCAAGTTTATCTGCCCTAATACCCTTGTCCTGCAAAGCATATTGCACACTGCTCAGCATATCCTCGTTTTCTATAATCACAATCTTCATGATGCTTATTGCTTTTCAACACCCACTGCCATTGCGTATTTGGAGCGGACAGATTTGCCATCTTTTTTGGCAGGTGTCCATTTAGGCATACTCTTGAATGCTTGGATAACTTGCTCATCAAGGGCAGGGTTAAGGCCTTTACGCAGTTGGATATCCGTTAAAGTTCCATCCGCATTGACTATAAATGAAACCTGGACAAGACCTTTGATATCGGCACTGACGTTGTCAGGATAGTGTACTCTATCTCTGACATATTTCAATGCCCCCTGTACGTCACCATCTGGGAACATTGCCCAATTATCCAAATCATCGTATTCATAAACAGTGGTGTCTGCTTCTGCTACATCAACTACTTGGCTTACTGGCTTTTTCTTTACTATGCCATTAGGGTCAAAGTTCATGTCTTTCAGGGTAAAGCCCTCGTCCTTGTTTTGTTTGAGTTTGCCAATCAGTACTATATTGTTCATGTCTTCAGCGTCCTCTGTTTGGATGTACTTCACGAACTTGGCCACACCAGTAGGTAGGGCAGAGAGATCTTCCCAGTTCATCCACTGCTCCTGCAGATAGAAAGGAGGAATATTCAAAGTATAGTTTCCATCCACAAAGCCAGTATTAGTTACATCTATATTACCCATCATGTCGAGAATGAGGCGAACATAGCTACCCTTGAGTGTCTGCTTGTCTATCATAGCCAACATTGACTTAGGTGGATTGGACTGAAAACGTGAAACCAAGTAATAATTAGGTAGTTCAATGTAATTATGCATATTATCTATGCTATTTAAGTTGGTACTAAACTTAGGCACCATTCTATTAGTAGCTTCATCGTAATGATAAAGAGAATCCAATCGGTCTTGTCCCCACCAGAACATGGAATAATCCAAAGCTGAGGTGTTTTGCTGAGAATAGACTTCGTTGCTGAAATCCATCACTTGCGAAGCCAAGTGATTGGATGGGAATTCCTGGATTATATTACCCTCAAAGTCCTGAATATAGAAAGCAGGTTCTGTTTTCTCAAAGCATAAAGCAGCCATATAAACCCGCTTTTTCTCTGTATCAATGTGGAACTTGCCTTTCTTCACTTGCTTTGCCAAAGGGATATGCTGTTGAGCATTACCTTGCAGGTCGAAGGTCATTATCTTGTTGGCATTGAAATTGACAAAGTACAAACGATTATTCGAATCGTCAATCTGAGCATCGTATAATCCATTACGATATTCATCAGGGCCATTGCCTTTCTTAGAAACAGAGGTGATGAAACTACCATCTCTATTGAACAGCTTCACACCTGACTGGTAAGCCAAGGAAACGATGTGATTAGGGCTGACAAAGGTATAGCCGTCACCTATCAATGCTTCTTGGCTATCATCCAACTTCACTATCTCCAAATCGGAGAGAAGGAGAGACATCGGGAAATCGATGGTGTCAGTCATCAAATCCATATTGGTTACCACCACTTCATCCCCTTGTGGAGTCATAATTCGTTGTGCCACCACAGGACTATTGTCTAAGCCCACAGGCTGATTACTTGTTGGGCCACAAGCGCATAGGATACCCAGAGCAGCCACTGTTGTGGTTGCTAAATAAATGGTTTTCATAATGTTATATTATTAGGGTTATTACTTCATAGGCGGAATGTTATTGGTATGGTATAACGCACTGCTACTGCTTCTCCATGCTGCATACCGGGGATCCATGTTGGCATAGAGGCAACTATTCGCAACGCTTCTTCATCCAATGAAGGCTCCAAACCACGTAACTTAAAGATATTACTGATGGAGCCGTCTTTGTTTACTACAAACTGCACAGTAACTCGTCCCGTGATACCAGCAGCTTTAGCTTCCTCGGGGTAGCGTATGTTGTCATTAATATATTTCATTAAAGCTTGCATCCCCCCTGGGAATTGTGGCATCTTCTCCACAACCTGGTAGATGCCGTCTTCGTCTATAAAGGGTGGAGGATTAAACTGCGAAGTCTTTTTCGAGCTTTGAATCCTGAAATTCACAGGCACTGTATATCGAGTACGTACCGGTTTGTCTCCTTGCCTGCCAGGTTTCCATACAGGCATAGAGCGGATGACACGCAGCGCCTCTGCATCTAATGACGGTTCCAAGCCACGCAATATTTGGATATTGCTGAGTGTACCGTCTCTTTCAACAATAAACATGGTGGTGACTCGTCCCTCAATGCCTGCAGCTAACGCTTCAGCAGGATAGCGTACATTACTGCTGATATAATTCATCAGCTCCACCATACCCCCAGGGAATTCAGGCATGAACTGTACTACTGGGTAGATTGCAGTATCTTCTGGATTTATCTGAGGAGCTGGTTCTTCCAATGGTGGAGTGTCAGGCAATATGTTATTCAGTTGTACTGCTTCCAAGTCATGGGAGGCAGACTTCACCTCTGGCCTTGCGAATGCGGCGATTGCCACAATTGCCAATGGTAAAACGAAAAGACTCCTCAATACTGTCCATTTGCCAGATTTTGGTTTAAGCATCATCAGGATACGCCTTTGCAGGTTGCTTTGGTTAAGGCTATTGGCGATAGTTACCAATCGAGTGCCCACTGCTTTGCGGATTAACATCATTTGGTATTGCTGGGCATTGACACCAGCTGAAAGTACGGCATCATCTGCTTCATATTCATGCAAGGTCATCAAGTCCTGCTTCGCCAACCAAGCCGCAGGGTTGAACCATTGCAAGCAAAGGCACAGTTCGCAGAAAAGCAAGTCCCACGAATGGCGATGCGCCAAGTGAGCATACTCATGTATCAAAATCTCACGAGGGTGTTGGTAATCTTCCTCTGAAATAAAAATATAGTGTATCCAACTGAAAGGAGATACATTGATTGGCAGTACCACAAGTTGCACACCTTCCTGTGTATAGCCCTCGGGCATCTTGACCTTTCTGCCTTGACGAAGCAAACCCCGTATCTGCCACAAGGATGCTATGTTAAATACCAGCATACTGAGTACACCTAAAATATATACTAATACCACTCCTTGTGTCCAAGTGAAAGCAGGGATAGTGGGGGCGGCAATGGCATCAGTAGGCAAGGCCTCTACCTCATCAATGAACCAGTCTTCAGCATAGATCAAAGCCGTATTCACTTGTACAGGTTTCGAGGTATGTACTTGTATCAAAGGCAACACAAAGCTGAATACCAAGAGCGAGAGCAACAAGAATCGGTTGAATCGCCAGATGGTCTCACGATTCAACAGCAAGCGGTAGAACAGGTAGAACAAAGCCAGGCAAACCGCTGATTTGAGGATATAGATTAAAAAAGCTCCCATCATGCCTAAAGTTTAAAGACTACCTTTCTCCACCATCTTAATGAGCTTCTTCAACTCATCTATTGAGATATCTTCCTCCTTGACAAGGGCAGATACGGCTCGCAGGTAAGAATTGTCGAAGTACTTGCCGATGACTCCCTTGAAAGTTTGCTGACCAAACTCTTCACGAGTCATGGCAGGGCTGTAACGGAAACTCCCTCCAAAGGCCTCATGGGTGAGCAGACCTTTCTCTTCAAGTGAACGTACTACAGATGATAAAGTGTTGATGTGAGGCTTGGGTTCCTCGTAGAAATCCATCAACTCCTTCACGAACAACGGACCTTTCTCCCAGAACAGATCCATTGCGAATTCTTCTTTTTGGGTAAGTTTTATCATAGCTCCAACGATTTTGTGTGTGCAAATAAACGAAATAATTTCGTTGAAGCAAACATTTTCTTTGTTAAATAATGCAAAAGGGGAGAAATTATGGTTGTCCTCCCCTCAAAGTCTTAATAATCACCACGCCATTGGCACCGCGAGCACCATAGGCAGTTCCGTCACGATCAACGGAAAGCTCGGCGATATCCTCTACTGCTACGATATCGTTTGGATTGTTCACCTCAAAGGGGATGTCATCCACCACATAAAGCGGGGGCTCAGGGCCTCGCATGGAATTACTGCCTCGCGTGATAGAGAGCACCTTCTCGCCAAATGAAGACGACTCCTGGGCACCTGGGACGAAGCGGCGGATGATGTCGGAAACTGTCTTCAAACCACTGCGCATGATGACATCATGGGTAATCTTACTGCCTCGTTTTATCTGTGGCACAGGTGTATAAGCTGCCGTCACTTCTTCCAGCCCGCCTTCAACGGTAAATCCTTCCTTGCCCAGATTGATGGTGATGTTCTTCAGCTCACCCACCACAATCTTGGCATCATACTTCGAGCTGACAGATACCTGTAGAGTATCTTCAGGCATGACACCAGACAGGGTGAACTGTCCGGTTTTATCCGTCAGGGCTGAGGCTTTGCCTATCTTCAGCCACACACTCACATTCTTCTGTGGTTTGCCATCCTTCAAGATGGTACCAGTCAGGTCTTGTGCCTGTATCAGTTGGCAACAAAGTACCAATGCTGCTATGATTCCAACTAACTTTTTCATTTTTTATAGTTTTTATGGTTTTAACCGTCGATGGTCAATTGTCAATTGTCAATCATCTTCCTTCCATCGCTTGAATCAGTTCTATATTCAATCGCTCAATCAGCGAGAGCTTAGGATAAACCTCGTCATTCGAAGCAGCAGGGCGATACCAAGCCTGATTACCGAAATACTCCTGCAAGTCGGCTGATGAAAAGACATAGCCGTTATGTGCCAAGATAGAGTTCCGTATAATGCGCAGGGTTGGTTTGTCGAACTCCCTGAACTGCTTGTCGTTCAGCAATACCAGACTTGCGTAGGCAAAGCGGTCAGTATCTTCGTCGTTATACCAGAACTCATAGAATAGCTCACCCTTCTTTCTGTCGAATAAGGAGGTAAAATCCATGTCATCATACTCAACCTCATGCAGGCGAAAGCCCTCCAGTGTTGGTTCCACCTGCCACAAACCCATCAGGAAAGTGCCACCTGTCTCTTCCACATTGATATAACCTGTGGGGGTACCATTGAATGTTTCTGCCTCATAAGGTACCATGATGCCACCAATATTCAAGACATCATCTTCCCATTCCAGATTATAGACATCTCCGTCAAACTCAATTACATAATAACCTTTCATCTGCTGAATCCATCTTTTTCTGTTCAGCACCTCGCTATCATCCTCATCCTCTTTCGATATAACATCCTCCAGCTGATTCTTATCATTGTAGAAGCAAAGCACATCCACATTGCCCTCCTGCAGGTGCTTCACCGTCTTCGCACTTTCGTACATATTCACATAACCATTAGGGCTGTCCTTCACCTGGAAGGTATCAGGCTTTCCAGCCACAGGAGCCAGCACGAACTCTATCTCTTCGCCCTCAGCCATACCATTCATCAAAACCTGACCATTCCCTATATTACGAGCCGAGAAAAGCAGCTGTCCACTATACCAGTTGCCACTCGTATCAATCTGAGCCAATATACTTTGGCACATCAGTATCAATACTCCTAAGATAAATGTCTTCTTCATATTATTTACTGCTTAATTTATGAGCAAAGATAATGATAAATCTGAAAAGTTGAACTATTTTCTCCCAAAATCCGCTGGAGTTTCGCCCCAAAGCCCTTTATCCCACTTTAAGATGGGTGTTTCGTAGGTGTTTTCGCAAAGCCATTTCTCCGCGCGCTCGATGAGTTGGAATAACTCCTCCGTCTTGGCATTTCGCTCCAGCTTTGTGCGACATTTCTTCTGCTTCACCCAACTCATGGCATTACGGCTATCACTATAGATAGGCATACTGATGTTCTGTTTCTTCATGAGAGCCAAACCATGAACGATAGCGAGGAACTCCCCAATGTTGTTAGTGCCGAACATAGGGCCAAAGTGGAAGATACGTTGACCAGTCGCCACATACACCCCTTGATATTCCATCATCCCTGGATTACCACTGCAAGCTGCATCCACTGCCAAAGCATTGAGCAATAAGCCACCCTTCACGGCTTGGTCAATCAAATCCTCCTTTCCTTCCTTTATTGACTTCATTACCTCAATCTTTGATTTCTTAGGCGCCAAAGGTTCACCATTCCCCTGTTTGCCTAAAGGATAATCAGGATCTGCAAAAGCAATCTTTGCCTCCTCCTCAGTATTGAAAGCCTTGTATTTGGGATTTGGGAAGCCCTTCACCAGTGGCTCACATTCCTCCCATGAGAGGTAGATACCTGGCTCTGAGCCACGCCATACCACATAATATTTCTGTCTTTTACCCATCTTTTTCGCCTGTAAATGCAAACTTTTCGCTGCGAAGATACACAAAACAAAAACATTTCGCTAACTTTACGCCCAAATTATTGCGAATTATTAGATGGTTAGGATATTTCTCATTGGATATATGTGTTCTGGCAAGACCACTTTAGGCAGAGCATATGCCCTCAAGATGGGGTTGCAGTTCATTGACTTAGATTGGTACATCGAGGGGCGTTTCCACAAAACGGTGAAGCAGATATTTGCCGAGAAGGGCGAACAGGCTTTCCGGGAGATGGAACGCAAGATGCTCCACGAGGTAGGCGATTTCGAGGACGTGATGATTTCTACGGGTGGTGGTACTGCCTGCTTCTTCGACAACGTGGAATACATGAACCAGCAAGGCCAAACCGTTTATATGAAAGCCGATGTGGATACCCTGTACGATAGATTGGAAATTGGCAAGGCAAAGCGTCCGTTGCTGATGAACATGGGTGGTGAAGAGATGAAAAACTATATCCGTGAGCAGTTGGCATATCGTGAGCAGTTCTATAGCCAAGCCACCTATGTGTTCGACAGCAATCGCTTGGAAAGTCGCACCCAAATAGACAAATCCATAGAGGAACTCCACAAGTTGCTGGGGTATTAATTTTGCAAACCTAATTCCAAAAACTATGAAAAAGCTATTGACATTCATTTTGTTCTTTTGCCTTCCCCTTTTGGCGATGGCACAGATACAATGGCCAGCAGGCAAGAAAGCTGCCATTATGCTCACCTATGACGACGGATTGCAGTCGCAACTGCAAAATGTGGTTCCCGCCTTGAACGAGCACAATTTCAAGGGTACCTTCTTCCTGATGGGATATTATCTGGATGCGAAAGACTTATCCCAGTGGAGGGAAGTGAGCCAGCAGGGGCATGAACTGGGCAACCACTCCATCTATCACCCTTGTAATGAAGCCCAAGCCGATACCCTATCAAGCCATTGTCGAGCCCTCAATTGCTATACCGTTGAGGAGATGCTCAACGAAATCAAAATCATGAATACTTTCCTGAGTGCCATCGATGGCAAGAGTCAACATAGCTATGCCTATCCTTGTGGGCAATACAAGGCAGGTGGGCATGACTATGGCACACCAATGATATCACAGGGCATCTGCACCTTTGCCCGTATGAGCGACTCAGAAGAGGTTATTACCTCCCCCTCTCAGCTTATGCCCAATAATGTACCATCTTTTACTGCCCTTCCTGGCTATAAGGCCGAGCAACTGACATCTTATATAGAAAAGGTACTGGCAAGTGGAGGAGCAGGTGTCATCCTCTTTCATGGCATTGGGGGCGACTGGATCAGTGTGGATGTGGAGGAGCACCAGAAGATGATTGATTTCTTGGCTTCTCATTCTGAAATATGGGTAGGTACTTTCTCTGATGTTTTGTCATATATCCAACAACAAAAATGAAAAGGAGTATCATTCTTTGCCTTTGTGGTTTATTGTGCTGTACCATGTCGGCACAAGTAGATTCCACCCAGGTTAGAATAGATCGGGGTGGAGAGTTCATAACCTTTGTATCTCCCTATTATGCGGTGGCTTGGGCAAAGGCCTTTCCCATGATGTCATATTTAGGTGTGGAGGCAGGTGCCAGAAGTACGCGTTATACCGACCGTTCTCTGCTTCGCCCCGGAAAGGGTGGAGTACTCGTTGCCAATCAGGAAGATTCTTTTGGCAAGCGTGAGGCATCAGCCACTTACCTCGATGGAAACATCTGCTATGAGCAAGTAGTTTTTGGAAACGGAGAGCATCGCAGTTGCACCATCTATCCGCAAGGAGCCCATACGTTTGCTATGGACATCAAAGCTGAAGGAAGCATGGAGGGAGAGCTATTCCGCCTTCATACGGCTCCTGATGTATCACCTGTATCTGTGTGGTCACAAAAGACAGCAGACGAACCATCTGCCCAATACGATACTCCTGAAACTTTCTATACACCTCGCATAGTGAAAGCTTCCTTCCAACTTCCTGCTGTGCTGCATTTCCCGGATTATGGCTTGGTAAAGATTGAAGCTGATGACCCCGATGTCTATCTGCAGGAACATTTCCTGCCCGACTATGATAACACAGGCCTCTCTTTAGGTCCTTTCAATCGTGGGGGACATACCTATCGCAAGTCGGTGCATCTAGGTAGTGTAGCACTATCATTTCATGCTCGGAAACCTATTAGGGGAACCACCATCAAGTTTACTGTTTTGGAAGACAACTATCCCCATCTGCCAGGTGTTGACCTGAGTGACAAAAAGTTTGATGGCTTGCGTCGATGCTGGCAGAATGCCTTTACCTTGAATCCAGAGACGATGACGATGGGTGATAACATCATGCTCTCTGGCATCGGACATTTGGCTTTGGCTTTTCGGGCCGATTTATTGCCCTTCACCCCTGCATTGGATGCCTCGTTCTCTATGATTGATGGATTAAAAAACTCTATCGAGATAGCGTTGCAAGAACGCATTGACCCACAAACAAACCGCATAGCCGACTTTGGTTACGAGTGTACGGAAATAACCCTGATTGCTTTATATGACTACCTCATTACTACCAGCGACTGGTCTTTCATCCGTCAGTATCTGCCTGAGATTAAGCGATTGGTGAAGGGTGTTTTGGATAGGGACATCGACCATGATGGCATTTTCGAGGCTCCCTTTCATGGTAATAAGTTGGAAGATGGCAGAACCAGTTTTAATTGGTGGGACGATTTTGCCTTTGGGCATAAGGATGCCTACTTGAATTTACAAGCTTATAGGGCTTTGGGAGGTGTACAGAAGATTTTCCAGAAACTACATGAAAATACGGAGCCAATAGAGCAAGCTTTGAAACAATTCAAACAAGCTTTCCACCAAACCTTCTACAATCCTGAAACGGGCGTCTATGCCGGTTGGGTAAGTCAAGACGGACGGATGCACGATTATATGTTTACCTTCATTACTTCGATGGCGATTAATGAGGACTTAGTACCTCAAGCACAAGGTGAGAAGATGATGCGCATCATGCTCGCCAAGATGCAGGAACAAGGATATGATGGGGTGTATGGTGTGCCAGGACCATTGTTGCCTGTGGCAAAAGAAGATAAAGGCACTTGGGACGAGATGACTCGCTGGGGTCGCTATGAGAATGGTGGACTTTGTGGGCAAGCAGCTTGTCATTTCCTCAATGCCCTCTATCATGTGGGGCTTAGGAATGAAGCTGATGACATCCTTTTCAAAATGCTTGCCACATTTGAAAGGGAATACACCCATTCAGGCGTATTCCCCGGATATGTTCAGAGTGTGGATTGGCGCACGAAAGGAGGCGCTCCCTCTGGCTATAATTATTTGGCGGATAACTATTACTTCCTCTTAGCCGCCATCACTGGTCACTTTGGCGTAAAGTATCCTGAGCTTACTGATCCCAATCGTCCGTACGGAAAGGAATAAGTGGTAAGCCAGCCATATTCGCCACATTACCCAACTGGAAATTGCGGAAGCAATAGCGCACAGCTACAGGCTCCTTCACCTCGTCACTCGAGATGGTGATGCTCAGCTCACCTGTAAACCAAGAGTATTGTGATTGGGTTTGGGTAGCTTTGTGGAACACCCTGTCGGCACCAGCAATCTCAAAACCCTCGAAACCATATTGACGAGTCAAGCCGTTATAAGTATCGTTGAAAGACAAAGAAACCTGATTATCCTTAATCTTCATTTCCTTATAAGAAGGACTCTTGCAACGGAAAGCCTCCATGCCGTAGGTTTCGTTCAGTGCGATGAAAGCCAAGCGCTCACCTACTTTCTGCTTCTGCGTAGGATGGATATTGTGTGTCTCACTGGGATATACCGCATCGTTGGTACACACCATATCACTATTAGGTATCAAGCTCAAAGCCTTGAATTGCTGCTCACGCAACAAAGCACCGTTGACACCATCCACGCCATTCTTATTGTCTTGGAAATAAGGTGCAATTTGCACATAATAGAAAGGTATCTCACCCAAGCCAAACTGCTCTCGCCACTGCTTTGCTAAGATAGCTAAGCGTTCGGCATACTGCTCACGATGGTCATCGGTATTAGAGCAACCTTGGTAGAACACAATGCCCTTGACGGTGTAGTTCAGGATGGGATGGAAGGTACCATTGCCCCACATCATCGGGCGATGGAAATCCATCGGATACTTCTTTACATTGGCCAATGAGTCGAGTGTTTCATCTGTATACTTGCGAAGATTCTCCTCGCTGAACCAACTTTCCACACGCGTACCACCCTTGTTTGCCTCGATGATGCCCACCGGAATCTGCAATGTCTTGCTCACCATACGGGCAAAGAAGTAACCTGTGGCACTGAAGTCGGGCACCGTATTGGGGTTACACTCAATCCATTCGGTATCGGCATCTTCTTGAGGTCGCATACGCATGATGCTTGGAATTTTGGCATGACGGATGCCCTTTGAGTTAATGGCATCTGCCACCACATTGTTATATCCCTCCACAGGACAATCGTTATAGCCCTTCAGAGGCATTTCCATATTACTCTGTCCTGCACACACCCAAACCTCTCCACTCAGGATATTGCTCAGGGTGGTTTTCTCGCCATCGTCGAAGGTGATGCTCAGAGGAGTAAACGAGGCAGCTGGTGTCTTTACGCTTACCATCCACTTGCCTTGTGCATCAGCCTTAGCAGTATAGGTGTCGTTGTTCCAAGAAACAGTCACCTTCACCGTCTTGCCGGCATCTGCCCATCCCCACAGGCGAGCTTCCGTCTGCTGTTGTAAAACCATGTTGTCACCTACCAAGTGTGGCAACCTAACCTTTGCTTCTGTGTTGAGACTCAGCATACAAGCCAAAGCCATCAGCCCTAACAACTTACTTTTCATAGTCATTGTTCATTATTCATTGTTCATTATTCATTGTTCATTATTCATTGTTCATTCTCCTTAATTCTTCCATCGCTGCCTTCACCACCTCTGGGTCAGTCACCAACTTACTATATTCGTCGATATGCACAGTGCCTCCCATCGATACCTTAGGGTTGCGGTATTGCATCCGACTTTCAATCGCCTTACGGCCAGAGAAATGAAACTCTGTAGCACCTGTTTCCTCGGCAATCTTGCGGATATTCTGCGGATTGATTCCACCGCACGGCATGATGATGATACGTCCAGCTGCTTGTTCTACCAATCGCTTAATCAGCGGAATACCCTCCACAGCAGTAGCTTGTTGCCCAGAGGTCAGGATGCGGTCACATCCCAAGCTAATAATATCCTCCAATGCCTGGAAAGGGTCTCTGCACATATCGAAAGCCCGATGGAAGGTCACACTCTTCCCTCGCGTATCTTCCATCAGAAACTTCATCGCCACCTCATCTACATCGCCTTCTGTCGTCAGACAGCCAAACACAAAGCCGTCCACTTTATGCGTTTGAGCCATGGAAATGTCCATTGACATGATATGCAACTCCATAGTTGAATAGCAGAAATCACCCCCACGTGGGCGAATGATGACATGCAGCTTGGTATCTTTTATCAGACGTGCAACCATGAAAATCTCACCTGATGATGGAGTGGTGCCACCCTCGGGGATGCCGGCACAAAGTTCCACCCTATGAGCCCCTCCAAGTTCTGCTTTTAAGGCACTCTCAGCCGAATTGGCGCAAATTTCAATCTGATAATTCTTCATATTTGTTGTTTTTCCTGCAAATATAGTGATTTTATTCTTATTTTTATTACTTTTGCCATCCAATTAACAACCTAATAGTAAGATAACAGTAGAAATGAGAAAATGGCGTATTGAAGATTCTGAAGAACTCTACAACATAAAGGGGTGGGGAGCTTCATACTTTGGTATCAATGACAAGGGTCATGTGGTCGTTACTCCGTTGAAAGACGGGGTGGAGGTCGATTTGAGAGAACTGGTTGATGAGCTGGCGTTGCGTGACGTCACCGCTCCCATGCTGGTGCGTTTCCCCGATATCCTCGACAACCGTATCGAGAAGATTTCGCATTGCTTCAAGCGTGCGGCAGAGGAATATGACTATAAGGCTCAGAATTTTATCATCTATCCCATCAAGGTGAACCAGATGAGGCCCGTGGTGGAGGAGGTGGTGAGTCACGGTAAGAAATACAACCTCGGATTGGAGGCAGGTTCGAAGCCTGAACTGCATGCCGTGATAGCTACGAACATGGACTCTGATTCACTGATTATCTGCAACGGATATAAGGACGAGAGTTACATCGAGCTGGCACTGTTGGCGCAGAAGATGGGCAAGCGCATCTTCCTTGTGGTGGAGAAGATGAACGAGCTCCGCCTGATTGCGAAGATAGCAAAGACACTCGACCTACGTCCCAATATCGGTATCCGCATCAAGTTGGCTTCCTCTGGCAGTGGCAAGTGGGAGCAGAGTGGAGGCGATGCCAGCAAGTTCGGTTTGACATCCAGCGAGTTGCTCGAAGCCCTCGATTTCTTGAAAGAGAAGAAGATGGAGGATTGCCTGAAGCTGATTCACTTCCACATTGGTAGTCAGGTAACGAAGATTCGCCATATCCAGACGGCTCTCGTTGAATCCTCGCAGTTCTACGTACAGCTGCATCGCTTGGGCTTCAACGTGGAGTTTGTGGATATTGGTGGTGGCTTGGGTGTGGATTACGACGGCACCCGTTCGGGCACCAATGAAGGTAGTGTGAACTACTCCATCCAGGAGTATGTGAACGATGCCATCTCTACCTTGGTAGATATCAGTAACAAGAATAACATCCCTCATCCTAATATCATCACCGAGAGCGGTCGAGCTCTGTCGGCTTACCACTCCGTACTGATTTTCGATGTGTTGGAAACAGCTCACCTGCCTGAGTGGGACGATGATGTGGACATCAAGCCCGAAGATCATGAGTTGGTGCGTGAGCTTTATAGCATCTGGGACAAGCTGAACCAGAATACCATGCTCGAGGCCTTCCACGATGCCGAGCAGATTCGTGACGAGTCACTGAACCTGTTCAGTCACGGCTTGGTGGATTTGCAGACGCGTGCACAGATTGAGTGCCTCTATTGGAGTGTGATGCGTGAGGTGAATCATATTGCACAGAGCTTAAAGCATACCCCAGACGAATTGCGTGGCTTGCCAAAGCTGTTGGCAGATAAGTATTTCTGCAACTTCTCTCTGTTCCAGTCGTTGCCTGACTCATGGTCAATCGACCAGATATTCCCCATCATGCCTCTGCAGCGCTTGGATGAGAAACCCGACAAGGAGGCAACCCTTCAGGATATTACTTGCGACTCTGATGGTAAGATTGCCAGCTTCATCACCACACGCAGTGTATCGAACTACCTGCCTGTACACTCCATCAAGACGAAGGAACATTATTACTTAGGTGTGTTCCTCGTGGGTGCTTATCAAGAGATCTTGGGTGATATGCACAACCTCTTTGGTGATACCAATGCGGTGCATATATCTGTGGATGAGAAGGGTTACTCCATCGACCAGGTGATTGATGGTGAAACGGTGGCTGAGGTGCTCGACTATGTTCAATTCAGCCCTAAGAAACTGGTGCGCACGTTGGAGACATGGGTTAGCAAGAGTGTGAAGGAGGGTAAGATTACGGTAGATGAGGGTAAGGAATTCCTCTCCAACTATCGCTCAGGCCTCTATGGTTACACTTATTTAGAATGAACAATGAAGAATAATGACTTTTTGTTCTAATAAGTTTCAATCGTCAATCGTCAATAGTCAATCGTCAATGGTCAATGGTCAATCGTCAATTGTCAATCATCAAAGTCGGTGGTAAGATTGTAGAAGAGCCGGAAAGCTTGCAGCAACTGCTGGATGACTTTGCCACCATCGAAGGTCCTAAAGTACTGGTTCATGGTGGAGGCCGTTCAGCTACCAAGTTGGCTTCTACACTCGGTATCGAGAGCAAGATGGTCAATGGCCGTCGCATCACCGATGCCGAAACGCTGAAGGTGGTCACGATGGTTTATGGAGGCTTGGTCAACAAAAACATTGTGGCAGGCTTACAGGCGCGTGGCGTCAATGCTGTTGGCCTCACAGGTGCCGATATGAATGTCATCCTCTCCGACAAACGCCCTGTCAAGGACATCGACTATGGCTTTGTGGGCGATGTGAAGCAGGTGGATGGCAAACGACTGGCCGACCTGTTGCAAGCGGGCATCATCCCCGTGATGGCTCCCCTCACCCACGATGGCAAGGGTAACATCCTCAACACCAATGCTGACACCATTGCAGGAGAAACAGCCAAAGGCCTTGCCCCCTATTTCGACGTCACCCTCATCTATTGTTTTGAGAAGAAGGGAGTCTTGCGTGATGAGAACGATGACGATAGTGTCATCCCCACCATCACTCGTCAGCAATTCACTGATTTGGTGGCACAAGGCGTCATCCAGGGAGGCATGATTCCCAAGCTTGAAAATGCCTTTCAAGCCCTTCACGCTGGTGTCAAACAGGTGGTCATCACCTCTGCCAATGATGTCAGCGGCCAGCAAGGAACGAAAATTTTTTGAGAGAAACTGTAACTTTTTCCAGTTTCATCCGTCTATATGTATAAAGAGATGAAAGAAATCAGCTTTCGTGACGACATCCTTCCCTTGAAGGACAAACTCTTCCGGGTTGCCCTGCGAATAACCTTCGACAGAGCCGAAGCAGAGGATATCGTT
This sequence comes from Bacteroidaceae bacterium, assembly GCA_017534535.1. Classification (GTDB taxonomy): domain Bacteria; phylum Bacteroidota; class Bacteroidia; order Bacteroidales; family Bacteroidaceae; genus Bacteroides. Next base: position 75,324 of record JAFXVZ010000028.1, read on the forward strand.
CAGGAAACACTCATCAAGGTCTGGAACAAAAGGCAAGAGTTGAGCAAGCTGGATTCCATCGAGGCCTATTGCCTCACACTAACGAAAAACCTCGCCATCGACCAGCGCGAGAAGATGGATTCCCGGACAGAAGAACTTACGCCTGAGCATGACAGATTGCAGAATGAGCCAAATCCACACGAAGTGCTGGAGCAAAAGGAGCGACTCAAGCTCGTGCATCAACTAATTGAGGAATTGCCCGATAAGCAACGACAGATTATGCAGATGCGCGACATTGAGGAAAAAAGCTATAAGGAGATTGCCGATGCGCTGGACATCACCGAAGAACAAGTGAAGATTAACCTGTTCAGGGCAAGGCAGAAAGTGAAGCAAGGTTTTTTAAGATTGAATGCTTATGGACTCTAAACAGGTTGAACAACTTTTGAAGCGGTACTGGGATTGCCAAACCACCGTGAGCGAAGAACGTGAGTTACGCCAGTTCTTCTGCAGCGACGAGGTGCCCCAGCACTTGATGCCCTACAAGGACCTGTTCGTCTATCAGGAGTTCCTGCAGGATGAGCATCTCGGCGACGACTTCGATGAGCGTATGCTCAAGATGGCAGAGGCGCCTGTGGTTAAGGCCAAGAGCGTGTCAATCTTCAGCCGTTTGGCTCCCATCCTCAGAGCTGCTGCTGCGGTGGCTGTGCTGCTGGCACTGGGAAACCTCGCTGAGCGTACCTTATTGCAAGACAACCGGCAGATGGCGGTGAACGATACCATCGGACAACAGATTTCCTCTCCTTCAGTAGCTTTGGGGGATGATCTCGACGGTATCGAGCTGCAAACCAAAGACAGTTTAAGCCGCAAGCTGAAACCGGTTGAACAACAAGAGAAAATAAAATAAGAGTTTTTTCATTTGCTTTATTAAAATAACATTTTCATTTGCTTTAAACATTATATAGTTAGTGATAAACGAAACTGCGAAGTTTCTTTCTCTCAAAATCTCATTGAACTAACTAACAGACAGGGACACTGCGTGAGCAGCGTCCCTGTCTGCGTTTTTCCCCACAACGCTCTTGTATAATTCAGAATATCTCAATACCTTTGCCTATTGATTGAATGAACCCTTATAAACATCTAACATGAAAACCATGAACAACCTGAATCTGAAATATGTCGCATTGGCATTGTTAACCCCTCTTGCATGTGCTGTGTTATCGGCATGTTCCAACAAAGACAATACCATCTTACCTGAACCTGTTCAGCCCGTGAATCCAACGCCAACACCTGTGGCAGAAACGAAAATTCCGGTGGTGACAATTGAGACTGAAAATCATGCTACCATCAATGATAAAGAGAACTACATCAACTGCTCTGTAATCATCAATGATGACGGCAAACTGTACACTGATGGCACACCTTTCTCAGGATCAGGACGCATCCGAGGGCGAGGCAACTCCACATGGATCATGCCCAAGAAACCTTATAAAATCAAGCTTGACAACAAAGCAAAGTTATTGGGTATGAGTACCGACAATGAATGGGTGCTACTGGCGAACTATAGCGACAGGTCATTGCTGAGAAATTCCACAGCTTTTGAAATCTCACGCATTGTGGGAATGGACTGGACCCCTCGTTCACGCAATGTCGAGCTATACCTCAACAACACGTATCTCGGGGTCTATCAGTTGGCTGAGCATGTAAAAGTGTCTGAGGAGAGGTGCAACCTCAACCTGGTGGATGTTAGCGCAACTGAAACAGCTGACTTGCAGGCAGACTATCTCATGGAATTGGATTTCCACTTCGATGCTTCTCACCAGTTCCACACAAGTTATGCCAGCCTGCCTTTGATGTTCAAGAATCCTGAGACACCAAATGAGGCACAGTTTGAGTATGTAAGGAGTTGTTTCAATCGTGCCGAAGCTGTGCTGTATGGCGACTCTTTCCTCGATCCAGAAGCAGGCTATAGCCAATACATTGATGTTGATTCTTTCTTGAAATACTATATTGTTCAAGAGCTCTCGAAGAATTGCGACGGCAACATGCGAGGCAGCTGCTACCTGGCACTTAAGGGTGATGGCAAGGTTTATCAGCCTTTCGTGTGGGACTTCGACATCGCCTTTGGCAATGCCAACCATATCACTTGGGAGCAAGGAGCCAGTTCCACAGGACCTGACGGATGGTATATCAAGACCTGCTCTCCTTGGTTCAACCGCTTCTTCCTTGACCCGACTTTCGTCAGTGCGCTGAAGCAGAAGTGGAACACCCTGAAGCCCCAGCTCGACAAACTTCCCGATTTCATCCAAGAGCAGGTAAATCAGATGAAATATGCCATTGGCCGCAACTTCAGCAGCACAGGAACAGGTGGTGCAGGCTGGTCAATTCATGGCGAGATATGGCCCAACTACGAAGATCGTGGCTCGTATGATGCCGAAGTGAGATTCCTGAAGAACTTCATCACCACCCGTCTCCACTGGCTTGACGAACATATCAATGCGCTATAATGGTAGAAGTCTTGGGGGACACATTATGGGTATGATTTAGTATTTTTATGTCAAATATACCCTCTCTAATCAGAAAAGTCTGATATTCTCTTGATGTTTGCGGCATATATCGTGATAGCTCCCTGCCGGTTTTACCGGCAGGGAGCTATCATCATGCTGTTATTTAAACAGCTTCAAAACATTAAAACAGAAAAAATTTTCTTTACTACATCTTTCTGCCGTTCGTTCGATTTGTAATCCAAACGTAAAGCAGTATGAGCAATTGTAATGTAATAGATCTCATTTTTGCGTAGCACGATATCAATCTTCATAGTCGCAAAGCGACTTCTCAATCAAAATCGTACTGGCACGATTATAGATATCCTTCCCTTCAACCAATCGAGCCATTTGCTTCAACTAATCGGGGCATTTGCTTCAAGCAATTAATTTGTTGGACACAGGATGATATGCCTGGTATGCAACCAGGTGAGCAACGGTTTGCCGAGGTTCGTGACAGTCTTTCCACTCATTCTACTTTCCTTTACCTCTTTAACAGACCATTGCCTATTGATGGCCGTAAGGCATTGGAGGGTTCGTTCCATAGCTCAGAATTGTGGTATGTGTTCCATACACTTGACCGCAGTTGGCGCCCATTTACAGAGGGTGACTATAACTTGAGTGACGAGATGCTAGATGCATGGACTAACTTCTGCAAATTTGGTAACCCGAACGGTGATAAAGCAGGAAATTGGAAACCTTCTACCAAAGAATCTCCATTTGTCTTTGAGTTTAAAGTCAAAGAATAGGTTGGACAAACTAGTATCCTAAACAAAGAAACCCACTCTGTTGCAGAGGGGGTTCTTGCTTAGTGAAAGATACCTTATTGTTCTTTCATGTCTTTCTCAAGTTCCTTCAGAGCTTCATTTAGTTCGTCTTCAATTTCTTTCATGTTTTCTTCATTGAAGATTTCCTGAAAGCCTTCCTGGAACTCCTTGGCAATTGAACCAAACTCTTTCATGAAGGAGGATGCCTCTTTACCTAATGCTTTGGCGCCCTCTTTTGCTACAACGGCAGAAATCTTACCATCGGCACGCGCCACTTGCTTGAGTTGCTCACTGCTGAAATCACAGCTTTCCATGTCTTTGTGGATGTCCTCAAGATCTCTGAAGGCTTGCAGCCAATCGTCTGAGTCGAACTTGGCCCCATTCTTGTCGATGCGCTCCGTCAGTTTCTCGAGTCGGCTAATTACTGCCTCCTCTGATGTCTTACATGATGTAAAGGAGAGAGAAATGGTGGCTAAGAACGCGATTGTAAGAATCAATTTTTTGTTCATAATGCTGTTTTTATTAGTAAAATGAATTTCTTGTTTAAAAAGAAAACCACCTGTAATTGTTTGAATTGCAGGCGGTTCTGTTGTTAAGTGTGGTACCCGGAGTGGGACTTGAACCCACACAGCTGCAATAGCCAAGGGATTTTAAGTCCCTCGTGTCTACCGATTCCACCATCCGGGCATCAGCTATATTTGCGGTGCAAAGATAGTCGGTATTTTTCAATCTGCAAAAAATATCAGCAACTTTTTATATGTCTAATAGCCGTTGCTGCGCTTTCTCCACCTGAGAGAAGTTGAATTTCTGCATCTCCTGCTGCATCAAGGTGGCGATTTCAGCATTGCAGAGGTTGCCGATGCTGCCCTCGTGGGTGTGGTGCACCTCTCCCGAATGCTGGAACTTGCCTGCCTCGAATTCCAAACCCACTTGCTTGTAGGCATCACGGAAGGGCACTCCCTGCAGTACCAGCTCGTTGACACGCTCAACGGTGAAGATGGGTTGGTAACGAGGGTCGTCGAGGATATGTTCGTTTACCTTCAGGCGACTGATGATGTAGATGGTCATCTTCAGGCAATCTTTCAACTCATCGAAGGCTGGCAGGAACACTTCCTTGAGTATCTGATAGTCACGGAAGTAGCCGCTGGGCAGGTTGTTGCTGATGAGCATCATCTGCTGAGGCAATGCCTGCAGTTTGTTGCACTTGGCACGTGTGAGTTCGAACACATCGGGGTTCTTCTTGTGTGGCATGATGCTGGAACCTGTGGTGCACTCGTCAGGGAGTTTCACGAAGCCGAAGTTCTGGCTGTTGAACATGCAGGCATCGAATGCCAGCTTGGCGATGGTGCCTGCTATGCTGGCGAGGGCAAATGACACGTTGCGTTCCATCTTGCCTCGTCCCATCTGCGCATAAACCACGTTGTAATCCATCGAGTCAAAGCCCAGGAGTTGGGTGGTCATGGTGCGATTCAGGGGGAACGATGAGCCATAGCCAGCCGCAGAACCCAAAGGGTTGCGGTTCACCATGCGATAGGCCGCTTGCAGCATCGTCATGTCATCTACGAGGCTCTCGGCGTATGCACCTAACCACAAGCCGAACGATGAGGGCATAGCAATCTGCAGGTGTGTATAACCTGGCATGAGTACATCTTTGTAACGCTCGCTCTGCTCTATCAAAGTGTCAAACAGCTGACGGGTGAGTTCTGCTACCTCTTGCAGTTGGGCACGCGTAAAGAGCTTGAGGTCAAGAAGTACCTGGTCGTTGCGTGAACGTCCGCTGTGGATTTTCTTGCCGATGTCACCCAAGGCACGGGTAAGCATCAGTTCCACCTGAGAATGTACATCCTCGATGCCTTCCTCGATGACAAACTCGCCCTTGATGGCTATCTGGTATATCTTTTTGAGTTCCTGGAGCAGGACTTTAAGTTCATCAGCCGTGAGGAGGCCGATGCTCTCAAGCATGGTGATGTGCGCCATGCTGCCCAGCACGTCGTAGGGAGCAAGATAGAGATCCATCTCACGATCTCTTCCTACGGTAAATCGCTCTATCTCCTGATCTATCTTTGTGGATTTTTCCCAAAGTTTCATTTCATTCAATGAATGGATAATAATGAAGAATGAATAGTGAATAGTGAATAATGAAGAATGGGATGCTCTAATTATTCATTGTTCATCGTTCATCGTTCATTGTTCTTTGTTCATTAATAAGGAACTTGTGCGAGGGCTTCAACGATGCGATTCAAGCCATCGCGGATGGGTTTCTGCACCATACCCAGCATGAAAGGATTGAGTTGGAGGCCGGCAATCAGTTTCATCTCACATGCTTCGGGACCCTTGGGAATCAGTTCCATGCGGATGTCGAACGGGATGGGTGACTGCACTGTGCCATAGGTCACACTGTGGAAAGGCTCCGTATCTTTGATTTGCATGGATACGGCACCCATGGGAGTCTTGAAGGTCAGCATACCGTTGTCGAGGCTGATGTTATCCAGTTTCTCGGCTGGGATGCGTTCCTTCAGTTTCTCCAGGTTGTCGGCGTCAGACAATTTCTCGAACACCTTGCGTTGGGGTGCTTCGATGAGCTTGCTGTCGCTCTCGAAATTCGTGGTACTCATATTTCAAATAGTTTACTTCAAATCATCTCCCCAATGAGCAGGGTCTTTGCGCCACTCGTTCAGGGTAGGAATGTCTTCTTCCTCAATATAGCCAGTTTTCAGTGCTGCTTCAATCACGGCATCATAGTTGGTGAGGGTTATCAGCTGCACCTTTGCTTCCTTAAATGCTTTCTCTGCCACTGGGAAGCCGTAAGTATAGCTTGCCACCATACCAATCACCTCGCAACCATCTCGGCGGATGGCCTCTACAGCCTTCAAGCTACTACCGCCTGTGGAGATGAGGTCTTCTACTACCACCACTTTCATTCCTGGACGCAACTCGCCCTCGATGAGGTTCTCCAAACCATGATCCTTTGGTTTTGAACGCACATACACGAATGGCAGGTCAAGGGCATCTGCCACCAATGCTCCTTGAGGGATGGCACCAGTCGCCACACCTGCAATGGCATCAGCTTGTGGGAAATGCTCCAGAATGAGACGGGTAATCTCAAACTTCACGAAACTGCGCAAGGCAGGATAAGACAGTGTCTTGCGGTTGTCGCAATAAAATGGTGACTTCCAGCCGGATGCCCAAGTGAACGGGTTGGCTGGCTGCAATTTAATCGCCTTGATCTTCAGCAGTTTCTCAGCGAACAATCTCTCTAACGTCTTCATAATACTTATTTGTTTTTCTAAAAAATCAAATGCAAAAGTAAACAAAAGAATGATAATCCGAAAATGATTATGCGTTTTTTCAATCATCTATGTTGCAAAACACCTCTTCATAGGTAAAGCCACGCTGAAGGGCAAAGCGCACGAGCTTGGCACGGAGTTGGTAATTGTCCTCATCTTTCAAGGTCTTGCGCTTCTGTGCCAAGAGGTCACGGAGGTTTTGGTTGTATTCCTCATTGTCAATCACTTCATCCATTTGCTGGTGGATGGTTTCAGCGTTGATTTGCTTCAGTCGGAGGGCTTGTTCTATCTTGATGCGCCCCCATTTGGCGAAGCGGTATTTGTCGTGGATGAAGGCACGGGCATAGCGGGCTTCGTTGATGAAGTCTTGCTGTGTGAGCTTGTCGATGATGCCATCGGCATTGTCCTCAAAACCCCATTGGCGGAGTTTCTCTCGAATGTCAGTGGCGCAATGCTCACCCTTTGCACAATAGGTAGCTGCCTTTGACAGGGCTTCGGTTGATGATAATGGTTTCATTATTTATTGTTCATTGTTCCAAATGCAAAACGATTATTGTCAAATAAGTCTTGCTCGATGCGGACATTCTGGTAACCTTGCTCTTCCAGCAACTGTTTTACCTCCCCACCGTAGGCACGATTGATTTCAAATGCCAGATGGCCGTGGGGCTTTAGCAAGGTCTTACCCAGGGTGGCTATCCTGCGATAGAACAACAGGGCATCATCGCCTGGTACAAACAAAGCCAAATGGGGCTCGTATTGCAACACATTCGGTTCCATAGTGCTTGCCTCACTTCTTGTTATATAAGGAGGGTTGCTCACCAGGGCATCATATGATCCTGTCTCTGAAGACGAAGGCTCATAGTTGAGGATATTTATCTGAAAGAAAGATACTTGAGCCTGCATGCGTTCGTTGTTTATTCGTGCTATTTTCAAGGCTTCTTCTGAGATATCGCAAGCCGACACCTGTGCTTCAGGCAATGCCAATGCCAATGAGATGGCGATGCATCCACTGCCTGTGCCGATGTCCAAAACGTGGGCATCAGAGGGTAACAGCTTCGTCAAATGTTCCACTAGTTCCTCTGTCTCAGGACGAGGGATGAGTACCCCAGGTGCCACAAAAAACCTGCGTCCCATAAAGGGCGCTTCTTGTTGGATGTACTGAATAGGCTCAAAAACCTGCAACCTTTCGAGGATAGCTTGCAGAAAAGTTTTCTGATTTGCAGATAATTCTATATCTTTGCCGAGGAAAAAATCGGTAGCTGTCTGTCCCAGCATCTCACAGCAGATAATGCGGGTCAGTGCTGCAGCTTCTTTCTGTCCGTAAAGCGGCAGCAAAGTCTGGCGTATGTGGGCAATGACGTTTGGCATAATGTTTGCAAAAATACGTAAAAATGCAGAAAAGATGATGACAAATGACGAAAAATATATGATGCGATGCATCCAACTGGCCAAAAATGGACGTTTGGGTGCTGCTCCCAATCCAATGGTGGGAGCAGTGGTGGTGTGTGACGGACAGATTATCGGTGAGGGCTATCATGCCAAATGCGGGGAGGCACATGCTGAGGTACATGCCATAGGCAGTGTGAAAGACCCCTCGTTGCTGAGGCGAAGCACCCTCTATGTGAGCTTGGAGCCTTGTGCCCATTATGGCAAAACACCTCCATGTGCCAACCTGATTGTGGAGAAGGGCATTCCCAAGGTGGTGATAGGTTGCCAGGATCCTTATAGTCAGGTGGCTGGCAAGGGCATCAAGATTCTGCAAGAGGCAGGATGCGAAGTGGTTGTGGGTGTGTTGGAGGAGGAGTGCATAAACCTAAACAAAGCTTTCTTCACCGTACAGTTGAAGCATCGCCCTTTCATCACATTGAAGTGGGCACAGTCGGCAGATGGTTTTATGGATGTGGTGCGTGAGGATGGAGAGGCAGTGAAACTTTCGTCGCCTTTGACGCAGATGCTGGTGCATAAACGCAGGGCAGAACATCAGGCCATTTTGGTAGGCACCCGTACAGCTCTGTTTGACAATCCCTCTTTGAATGTGCGGGTTTGGAGTGGACAACAACCTTTGCGTATCGTAATAGACAGAACACTGAGCTTGCCACGTGGGTTGCACCTCTTCGATGGCTCACAACCAACGTTGGTGGTGACTGAAAAAGAGGAGACAGTTCAAGGAACTGAAACCTTGCATGCCGATTTCAGTAGGAGCATCCTGCCCCAACTGATGGAGGAGCTGATGAGGCGGAAAATACAGTCGGTGTTGGTCGAAGGTGGGGCAAAATTGTTACAGTCTTTCCTTGATGAGGGATTGTGGGATGAAGCATATGTGGAGCATTGTCCGCAGGTTTTGGGACAAGGTGTTTTGGCTCCAAGTATATTTTTTTCTAAAAAATCATCCAAAAAAAAGCTAATTATGGGGCGAAACTACCATATATTCCATAATTTTGTATAAAACTTCGCGAGAAATCTGCTCATAAGAAAATTGTTTTTTAATTTTGCAGGTTGTAAATAAGAAAAGAAGACTTTCATGAGAACAAAACTCTTAATGGCCATAGCCTGCTTGCTGGGTGTCTGCATCGGATTCGGTGCATGTGTGAAGGGCAATGATGAAGACTATGAGATGAACGTGAGCACCGTTGTGACGGCTTTTGCCATTGATACGATATATGGAACAAATTATCCTTTCACCATTGATCAGGTGAACCACAGGATTTTTAATACCGATTCCCTGCCAGTGGGGTCGGACACATTGTTGAGCAAAATTAGAATCCGCACTTTCTCGGCTTCCGGCATTATTGCTTCTGGCTTGCTCGACTCTATTTTCGTGGCTGGACAGGTATCCGACCTGACGCCTGCCATCAATAAACCTGGTATGACTTTCAAGATTGTGGCAAATGACGGTAGTCGTTCTCAGGAATATTCCTTACAGGTGAATGTGCATAAGGAAGACCCCAATGCGGCTAAGTGGAAGGCGATGCCTAACTTGCCTGCTGATTTTTTGGAGGCTAACTATGCTACCGACTTTCAGATGTTGAAGCGTGGTCATGAGCTGATGGTGATGCTGGAGGGCAATCTGCTGATGAAGGCTGATGTGAGCCAGAGCGATTATGTTTGGGAGACCTTCACTATGGAGGGTTTGCCTGAGGATGCCATGCTTCATTCAGCTCGCAATTTCCAAGGAACACTCTGTATGGCAACAGCATCGGGTGATGTCTATACCAGTGAGTTTGGCGAGTATTGGGAGAAAAATGAGGTGTTGAGTGGAGGCGTAATATCGCTCTTGGCAGCATTCAGTGACAAACTGACTGCCATCAAAGAAGTGGAGATAGACAGCTTATATTCTGTTGATAGCTATTGCCTGACTTATTCACTTGACGAGCCTTGGATTATTGGTGAGCCTGTACAAGCGGGATTCCCCGTGGGTAGGGTGAATGCTGATACTTATATCTCTAGTACAGGTGTGGAACGAGCTATCTTGGTGGGCGATATAGATGAGCTTACTGACAGAATTGTGCCTTGGATGAGTATTGATGGAGACGACTGGGGTGGCATGACTACCAATACGGAGTTCTTCTGTCCGCTGTTGAATAACCCTACCGTGATGTTCTACAATAAGTTCTTTTATATGGTAGGTAGTGGGTTGGATGTGATGTATGAGTCGATGGGTGGCCTGGTTTGGGCCAAATGCGTAGGTAAGTTCCAGTTGCCGGAAGCGGTAAGTGAGCATGATTATTATGCCATGATTGCTGATGAGGCCGATTTCATCTGGCTGCTCGTGATTGGTAACGAGGGCGAGAACAATCAGCTGTGGAGAGGTCGTCTGAATAAGTTATCTATATAAAATAGGTGTATGGAGAAAGATGTTCAGTTGGATTTGAATCGCATACCGAGGCACGTGGCCATCATTATGGATGGCAATGGCCGATGGGCAAAGCAACGTGGATTAGAACGTTCGCTGGGGCATCAGGTGGGTGCTGAGACGGTGCATCAAATAACAGAGGAGGCTGTCAGATTGGGCATCGAATATTTGACTCTCTATACATTTTCTACTGAGAATTGGAACCGTCCCGAGCAAGAGGTGACGGCACTGATGGGGTTGCTCTTCCAGCATATTGAGGAGGAAACCTTTATGAAGAATAACGTCAGTTTCAAAGTGATTGGAGATATCGGGAAGTTGCCTGACTTCGTGAAGGGTAAGCTGATGAATTGCATGGAGCATACTTCAAAAAATACCGGTATGTCGCTGGTGCTAGCGCTGAGCTACTCGTCGAAGTGGGAGCTTACCGAAGCTACTCGCCAGATAGCGGCAGAGGTAAAAGCAGGAAAATTGGAGCTGTCGGACATCGACAGTGACACCATACAGCAACATCTGGCTACGAGAGACATGCCGGATGTGGATTTGTTGATTCGTACAGGTGGGGAACAGCGATTGAGCAACTACCTGCTTTGGCAGTGCGCCTACGCAGAGCTTTATTTCTGCGATACGTATTGGCCAGATTTTAAGGAGCCCGAGCTGAGGAAGGCGATAGCTGACTATCAGAATCGTGAGCGTCGGTACGGATTGACCAGTGAACAAGTTAATGAATTAGAAATTAAGAGTTAGTGATGAAGATAAGAAATAGCATATTCATGCGAGTGGCATTGCTGCTGATGCTGTTTAATGTGCCATGTGCCATGTTCAATGTTGCCCGTGCTCAGGAAGAGGTGGCGGTTGATGCGCTGAATGACGGAACACCGGTGATTATGTATTCCGGTGAACCTAAGAAATATGTCATTGCCGACATCGCTGTGGAGGGTGCAGATAACTATGAGGATAATATTATTATTAATATTTCGGGTTTACGAGTAGGTGAGACCGTTGAGGTGCCTGGCGACGACATTACTGATGCTGCGAAACGATACTGGAAACATGGCTTGTTCTCTGATGTGAGTATCTCGGCAGATAAGATTGTGGGCGACCGCATTTGGCTGAGAATCAAAGTGTCAATGCGTCCACGTGTAAGTGAGGTGAATTATAATGGTATCAAGAAATCTGAGCAGGAAGACTTGCAGGCGCGCATCGGTATGATTAAAGGTAGTCAGATTACACCAAATGCTATAAGTCGTGCGGAAACCATCATCAAACGCTATTTCGATGACAAGGGCTTCAAGAATGCCGAGGTGAAACTGGTGCAACGTGATGATCCCGAGAGGAAGAATGAGATTATTGTGGACGTGAATGTGGATAAAAAGGAGAAGGTGAAAGTGCATCAGATTACGTTTGAGGGTAACGAGGCCATCTCGACCAATAAACTGAAACGTGTGATGAAGAAGACCAACGAGAAGAATAAGTTGGTGAATATTTTCCGCACAAAGAAATTCATCCCTGAGAAGTATGAGGAAGATAAGCAACTGATTATTGATAAGTATAACGAGTTGGGTTATCGCGATGCGGTCATCCTAGAGGATAGCGTAACCAACTTCGATGATAACACGGTGGATGTGTATATCAAGGTGGAAGAAGGTGATAAGTATTATATCCGCAACATTACTTGGGTGGGTAATACGGTGTATCCTTCTGATATTTTGGCGCAAGTGCTACAGATGAAGTCGGGTGACGTGTATAATCAGAAAAAGTTGGAGGAGCGTACAGTAACCGACGATGAATCAGTGGGCAACCTGTATTATAACAATGGTTATCTGTTCTATAGCCTTGACCCCGTTGAAGTAAATATTGTGGGCGACTCTATCGATTTGGAGATGCGCATTTACGAAGGGCAGCAGGCAACGGTGAATAAGGTGACCATCAGCGGTAACGACCGTTTGTATGAGGATGTAGTGCGAAGAGAGTTGTATGTGAAGCCGGGTAAGTTGTTCAGCAAGGATGATATCATGACGTCTTTGCGTGAGATTCAGCAAATGGGTCACTTCGATCCTGAGCAGTTGCAGCCAGATGTGCAACCTCGTCCTGAGGATGGTACGGTGGATATTGGTTTCCCTTTGGTGTCAAAGCCTAATGATCAGGTTGAGCTTTCTGCCGGTTGGGGTCAGACGGGTGTCATCGGTAAGCTGAGTTTGAAGTTCACGAACTTCTCTATGAAGAATTTGCTGCATCCTGATAGAAAACACCGTGGTTTGTTGCCACAGGGTGAGGGACAGACCTTGACATTGAGCGGTCAAACCAATGGTAGTTATTACCAAAGCTACAGTATCTCATTCCTTGACCCATGGTTTGGTGGCAAGCGCCCTAACGCTTTCCAGGTATCGGCTTATTATTATGTGCAAACCGATATCAGTAGCCGTTATTACAATACTGCCATGATGGACATGTATAACTATGGTTATGGCATGGGTAGTATGTATGGTGGGTACGGCGGTTATGGTGGCTATGGCTATGGCGGTTATGGATACTCTAACTATGAAAACTACTATGACCCCGATAAGTATATGAAGATGATTGGCGCGTCTGTGATGTTTGGTAAGCGTCTGAATTGGCCTGACAATTATTTTCAGATCTCTGCTGAACTGTCGTTCAACCGCTATATGTTGAGTCAGTGGATGTATTTCCCTGTGACAGATGGTAGCTCTAATGAGGTTGCGCTGAACTTTACTTTGGCTCGTCGCTCTACCGATAACCCTATCTACACGCGTCAGGGTTCGGAGTTTAGTTTCTCTTTACAGTTGACACCTCCATGGAGCTCATTTGATGGAAAGGATTATAGCAAGTATGACCAGAGTAACCAGGACGATTATAATAGCATGTACCGCTGGATTGAATATCACAAGTGGAAGTTCAAGTCAAAGGTGTTCATCCCATTGGCCGATCCTTATACCGTTAAGCGTACACCAGTGCTGATGGTACGTGCAGAATTTGGTTTGTTAGGACATTATAACAAATATAAAAAGTCACCATTCCAAACTTTTGATGTAGGTGGTGACGGTATGACGGGTTACACCACTTATGCTACTGAAAGTGTGGCACTTCGTGGATATGAGAATAGCTCTTTGACTATGTCGAGAAGCCAGGCAGGATATGCTTATACCCGCTTTGGATTAGAATTAAGGTATCCTTTAATGCTCGAGACAAGCAGTACTATCTATGCTATTGCGTTCTTAGAAGGAGGAAACGCTTGGCATGACGTTTCCAAATTCAACCCATTCGACATGAAACGCTCTGCCGGCTTAGGCGTGCGCATCTATCTGCCAATGATTGGTATGATGGGTATCGACTGGGGTTATGGATTTGACAAGATTAATGGATCAAAGTCGTATAGTGGTAGTAATTTCCACTTTGTGCTGGGTCAAGAGTTTTGATTGTATCACTTAATAAAAAGAAGGAATTATGAAGAAGTTTGTGTTATTGATGTTTGCTTTGTGTGCCATGAGCCTGGGTGCCAGTGCACAGCGTTTTGCATTGATTGACATGGAGTACATTTTGCAGAATGTTCCTGCTTATGAGAATGCAAACAGTGAAATAGAACAATTGTCAAAGAAATGGCAGGCGGAAGTACAGAAGGCCTCTGAAGAGGCTAAGACGCTATATGAGAGCTATCAGTCAGCTAAGAACTTGACAGAGGCTCAGCGTACGCAACGTGAGAATGCCATTGTGGAGAAGGAGAAAGCTGCCGCAGAACTTCGTCGCAAATATTTTGGACAGGAAGGCGAACTGGCTAAGAAACAGCAGGAGCTGATGCAACCTATCATGGATGATATCTATGAGGTAGTAAAGGCTATTGCACAAAATAAGGGTTACAGCATGGTAATTGACCGTGCTTCAGCCTCTAGTATTATCTTCGCATCACCAAATATTGACATTAGTGATGAAGTATTGGCGGAATTAGGTGAATAATTCAAAATTATTTCCTACATTTGCAGCCGATAAGCTAAAAGACAAATAAATAATAACAATAAAAAAGGAATTTAAGATGTTTAAGAAAATCGTTTTGGCCGTTGCTTTGATCGCCCTACCAGTGCTGGGTGCAATGGCTCAGCAGAAGTTCGCTCATGTGAATCCACAGGCTATTATCGTTGAGATGGCTGAATACAAGAAGGCTGTTGCTGACATTGAGGCAATGCAGAAGAACTACCAGGATGAACTGCAGCGTACAGAAGAGGAGTTCAATAAGAAGTATCAAGAGCTTGTAGCTCAGCAAGATTCACTGCCACGTAATATCTTAGAGCGCCGTCAGAAAGAAGTTCAGGATATGTATCAGCGCCAGCAGCAGTTCCAGCAGGAGGCAGCACAGTCACTGCAGCAGGCTCAGCAGGAAGCTATGACCCCTATTCAGGAGAAGGTGCTGAAGGCTGTACAGGAAATTGCTGATGCAGAGGGATACGCTTATGTCTTTGATGTCACTGGCATTGTTGCCGTAGGTCCTCAGAGCGTGGATATCACAGACAAGGTTAAGGCCAAGGTGGGCGTAAAATAGGATAGTTATGAACCACCGGTTGTCAAGCATACCTGGCCCTATCGGGGTGTTTGATTCAGGTTATGGAGGCCTCACGATCTTAAGCAAGATACGTGAGGCCTTGCCTGCTTATGACTATATCTATCTGGGCGATAATGCCCGTAATCCTTATGGTACTCGTTCTTTCCAGATTGTGTATGAGTTTACGTTACAGGCTGTGACGAAGTTGTTTGAACTGGGTTGCCATTTAGTGATTTTGGGTTGTAACACAGCCTCGGCAAAGGCTTTGCGTAGTATCCAGATGAATGATTTGCACAGGCTGGATGCCAATCGCAGGGTGCTGGGTGTGATTCGCCCTACGGTGGAGTGTATCGGTGGATTAACCCATACTCGTCATATAGGTTTGGTGGCAACCCCAGGCACGGTGAAGAGTGAATCATATCCCTTGGAAATTAAGAAGCTCTTTCCAGATGTGGTGGTAAATAGTCAGGCGTGTCCCATGTGGGTGCCTTTGGTGGAGAACAATGAAGCCAATGATGAAGGTGCTGATTATTTCGTACAGAAATATCTGAATGAGTTGCTAGCGCAGGATGATCGCATTGATACCATCATATTGGGTTGTACACATTATCCGCTATTGTTGAATAAGATTAAGCAATATGCCCCAGAGCATATCAATATTGTTACACAAGGTGAACTGGTGGCAGAGAGTCTTAAGGATTATTTGTACCGACATCCAGAGATGGATGCCAAGTGCACCCGTGGACAAAGCTGCATATATTATACAACTGAATCAGAAGAGAAATTCTCGGAATCTGCTTCCATTTTCCTTAATGAATCGGTTAGCGTAAAGCACATCGAATTATGAAACGAATGGTGATTAAGGTGGGCAGCAATGTGCTCACACGAAAGGACGGCACGCTGGATGTTACTCGCATGTCGGCCTTAGTCGACCAAATAGCTCAGCTTCGAAAAGAGGGAGTTGAAGTCATCTTGGTGTCTTCTGGTGCTGTGGCTTCAGGACGCAGTGAGATGAAGTTGCCTTCGCATCACTTGGATACTACCTCACAACGCCAATTGTTTTCTGCAGTAGGACAGGCAAAACTTATTAATCGCTATTATGAGTTGTTTCGTGATCACGGCATTGTAGTGGGTCAGGTACTTACAATGAAAGAGAACTTCAGCACTCGAAGACATTACCTGAATCAGAAAAATTGTATGACGGTAATGCTGGAACATGGGGTTATTCCTATAGTGAACGAGAATGACACCATCAGTGTAACGGAACTGATGTTTACCGATAATGATGAGTTAAGTGGTTTGATTGCATCGATGATGGATGCTGATGCGTTGATTATCTTGAGCAATATTGATGGCATTTATAATGGCTCTCCTTCAGAACCAAACTCACAGGTGATTCGTGAAATTGACAGGCGGATGGATTTGACTGACTATATACAGACTTCCAAGTCCAGCTTTGGCCGTGGTGGTATGCTGACGAAGACGAGTATTGCTCGTAAGGTTTCGGATGAAGGAATCGAAGTAATTATTGCCAATGGCAAGCGCGATGATATATTGTTACATCTTTTACACGATACTGATACTGTGTGTACACGTTTTGTGCCAAAGGCAAAACCTATCAGTGGAGTGAAGAAGTGGATTGCCCATAGCGAAGGATTTGCTAAAGGTGAAATCACTATCAACGCAAAGGCTTTGGAGGCGTTACGAGGTGATAAGGCTGTTAGTATTTTGCCAATTGGCATCATAGATGTGTCAGGAGATTTCGAGAAAGATGATATCATCCGCATTATGGATGCTGATGGAACTCAGATAGGAGTGGGTAAGGCTAACTGTACAGCTGCTCAGGCAAAAGCGACGATGGGTCAACATGCAGGTAAGTATGTGGTGCATTATGATTACTTATATATGGAATAAAGGCTATGGATATAATAACACAACTAAAGCAAGTGCGTGAGGCTTCAAGGTCTCTTTTGCATCTCAGTGACAAGACGATTGCCCAAGTGCTTTGTGCGGTTGCAGATGAGATGGTAGCTCAGACAACTGTAATCTTGAAAGCGAATGATGAGGATTTGTCACGTATGGATCCTGATAATCCGAAGTTTGATCGTTTGAAGTTGACACAGGAACGTATTGAGGGTATCGCAGCTGATATGCGTAATGTGGCATTGTTGCCATCACCTGTTGGAAAAGTGCTAAGAGATACTGTCCGCCCCAATGGATTAAAGATAAAACAAGTGAGTGTCCCGTTTGGCGTTATAGGTATAATCTACGAGGCTCGCCCTAATGTAAGTTTTGATGTGTTCTCACTCTGTTTGCGTAGCCACAATGCATGTGTACTAAAAGGTGGTAGTGATGCGCAGATTACGAATATGGCTTCTGTGGGCATCATCCATAGCGTGTTGCGACGTTTTGGCATCGATGAGCATGTGGTGGAGTTGTTGTCCGCCGATCGTGAGGCAACTGCTGCTTTACTTCATGCCAGAGGGTTGGTGGATTTGATTATTCCTCGTGGGAGCAGTGGCTTGATTCACTTTGTACGCGATAATGCAACCGTTCCTGTGATTGAAACAGGTGCAGGTATCTGTCATACCTATTTTGATGCTTCTGGTGATGTGGCAAAAGGTGCACTTATCATTAATAATGCCAAGACACGCCGAGTGTCTGTTTGCAACGCGCTGGATTGCGTGTTGCTAAATCGCAGTCGTTTAGGCTCTTTATCTGAGTTGTGCGCTCCGTTAGCTGATAGTAAGGTGATTATTTATGCCGACAAGGAAGCATTTGTTTCATTGCAAGGGCATTATCCTGCAGATTTGTTGCAACCAGCAACAGAAGATAGCTTTGGCACTGAATTTTTGGATTATAAGATGGCTATTAAGACTGTGGGTTCTTTGGAGGAGGCTATCGCTTGGATTAACAAGGTGGCTTCTGGACATAGCGAGTGTATAGTTACGGAAGATAAGGATGCAGCTGGCAGGTTCTGTAGTGAGGTGGATGCAGCCTGTGTATATTGGAATGCGCCTACATCTTTTAGTGATGGCGCTCAGTTCGGGTTGGGTGCTGAGATAGGTATCAGCACCCAGAAACTGCATGCACGTGGACCTATGGCGCTGGAGGCTATTACCACTTATAAATGGATGATTGAGGGAGATGGACAAATTAGAAAATAATTAGTAGTATGAGATATTTCAGCAGTGTAAATGATTTGGGCAGCCTTCAGCTAGCTTTGCATGAGGCCATAGAGATAAAGAATGACAGGTTCAAGTATGTGGAATTGGGCAAGAATAAAACCTTGCTGATGGTTTTCTTTAACTCAAGTTTGAGGACGCGTTTGAGTACCCAGAAAGCTGCGATGAATCTGGGTATGAATGTAATAGTGTTGGATGTAAACCAGGGTGCCTGGAAACTGGAAACGGAGCATGGCGTGGTGATGGATGGCGACAAGAGCGAGCATTTGCTGGAGGCAATTCCTGTGATGGGTTGCTATTGTGACATCATTGGCGTGCGTTCTTTTGCAGGACTGAAGGATCGTGAGTATGATTATGCCGAGACAGTATTTAATCAGTTTGTCAAGTATAGCGGTCGTCCTGTTTTTGCTATGGAAACGGCAACGGTACATCCTTTACAGGCTTTTGCAGACTTGATTACTATCGAGGAACATAAGGAGGTGAAGCGTCCAAAGGTAGTGCTTACATGGGCCCCTCATCCTAAGGCTTTGCCACAGGCAGTGCCTAATTCTTTTGCTGAGTGGATGAATGCTGCTGATGTGGATTTTGTGGTGACTCATCCTGAAGGCTATGAGTTGGATCCTCGTTTTGTGGAGAATGCTGTAGTGGAATATAACCAGATGAAGGCTTTGTCAGGTGCTGATTTTGTGTATGCCAAGAATTGGAGTTGTCCTGGTGTGACAAGTCCTGCTAACTACGGACAGGTAATCTGCAAAGATATGGGTTGGACCATTGACGAGGAGCACATGAGTTGGACGAATGATGCGCATTTCATGCACTGTTTGCCTGTGCGTCGTAACATGATTGTTACTGACAATGTGATTGAAGGTCCTCGTTCTTTGGTAATTCCTGAGGCTGCCAATCGTGAGATATCTGCTACGGTGGTATTGAAACGCATGTTGGAGGACTTAAAGTAATACTATTTATGAGGAAATTGCTGTTATTTCTGTTGCTGTCATCTGTGGCTCTTTTTGCTGCTGCTCAAAAGTTGGAGTGGAGATTAGGGGCTGAAGGATTCTTTGACAATGGAGAGGGCGATGATACTTACCGTACCACAATGACTTATAGTGGGCTTCGTGCAACACCTGAAATAGGTCTGAGTTGGGGTGAAGGTAAACATAGCTTGATGGGTGGTTATAGCGGACTTCTGGAGTTTGGCAAGAAACATGGCTATGCTGATGGTACACCTATTTTATATTATAATTATAAAACAATTCCTTTGACTTTCACCTTTGGTAGTTTCCAACGTGATAAATTGTTGGGCGACTATCCCTCATTTTTGTTTAGTGATACCATTCGTTACTATCGTCCTACTATTCAGGGTATCGCTTTCCAGCATCAACATTCCAGAGGCTATTTTGAAGCATTCTTGGATTGGACGGGGCTCCGATCTGATACTGAACGCGAGCAGTTCATGGTGGGATTAAGCGTTAAGCATGCTATAGGTAAGGTAAACCAAGATGCTTTTGATAAATATGCAACTCGTTTTTATGTGGGCTTGGAGGGGTACTATTATCATTATGCACTTACTTGGCATGCTGATGATAAGCAGCATATCCATGATAACTTGGTGGGACATCCTTTTGTGGGTTATCGATTGCAAAGTCGTGTTACAGATGCAGCTTTGGATGTAAGGGCAGGAGCTTTGGTAAGCTTTGACCGCGAGCGTGGCTTGGACGATGGGAAGCGCACGCCTGTTGGGTTCTTGGGTGAGATTAATGCGAATTATAAGCGTTTTTCCTTTGAGGAGATTATATATGCAGGTAACCATCAACAACCTTTTGGCAACCGTTTCTTTGGAGAATATTATTGGGGTGACACCTATTACCAGGCTTCTGCTTATAGCCGTACAGATATCAAGTATCAGTTTATCGTGAATGAGTATGTGTCAGCTTACGCAGGTGCTATTTTCAACGTTACTAAAGCAGGGCTGAACTGGCATCAAGTATTAACTTTGCAGGTTAATTTAGGTGGCTCTTTGGGCAGAAAGTAGTGCTTATCGCGCGTATTATAGATAAGGTATCAATTTTTTTGAAAAATTTTCCCGAAATTATTTGGTAGGAATTTAAAAAGTGTGTACCTTTGCATCCGCTTTCCGAGAGGGGAGCTTATTTGAAGAGTTCTATGAATGATTGATGGACAGAGGACAGGCAGCGTCCGGCACCGTTCTTTTGTATGGTGTCGGGTCGGTCTGAAGATAAGGTTTGTACATATAATGTTATGTGAACCGTCAAGTTTCAATTTGATTTGAATACGGTGCATCCTGACTATTGAAGCAGATATTCCCCTTTTTGGGGTTATCAGAGATATTATTTTACAATGAAGAGTTTGATCCTGGCTCAGGATGAAC
>JAFXVZ010000029.1 GCA_017534535.1 Bacteroidaceae bacterium
AAGATGATTGAGGGTGCTATGGGTGGTGAACCCTTCACTTGGCCTGCTGGTTGCTATGTGAACTGTGACAAGTGTGGCTTCAAGCATGTAATGATGGCTATGCCTTCTGTTATTGACAAGGATGGTGTTCACTTCACTGCTCCCGAGGGTACGGCTGAGGAAATGGCTGCACTTCAAGCTTCTTATGAGCACCTGCAGAAGATGCGTGACGAAATCATCGACCTTGGCATCATTCCTGCTGTTGAGGAATGGGGTAAGGATAATCCCAATCTGGTATAAACGCAGACAATCGCTTGTTTGGTGTAGCGTTGCAGGACATTCTCCTGCAACGCTTTTTTTTATGTTTGTTAGGATAAAGTCTAGAAAATGTTTTGATTTATCACGAAAACATCCTACCTTTGCACCAATTTGTCGCAAAAAGCGCGGATTGGCTTAAAACTCTTATTCTTTTGCCGTCGTGAGACGCGTTGCGATAGATTAAGTATTAGTAAAACGTAAAAAGAGTACTAACTAACTTTATTTATGATAAGAAGATTTACACTGAGAAGTGTGTTCGTAATGCTGCTCGCTTTGTTCTTTGGGCAGCCAATGCATCTGTTCGCACAGAATGAAGAGAAATTGTCAATCTCTACGCAGATATTCCTTCAGGAACTGTCAGGAGAGATGGAATTGGATGTTAGTCCAACAGTAAAAGCAAGGGAAAAAGTACGTGGTCTTCATCCTGTTGCTCCTGATGCTATGCGTAAATATGACCGCTTTGTTGCAAGGCCTGACACCATTGATGGGCAGGTGTATATGTCATGTTTTATTACTCTTGATGACGTCAGCAATACAAGTGAACTTAAAGCCCTTGGTGTGAAGGTGCAGGAAACATTCACTAGGGGCCGCATTACGGCTCTCATCCCTGTGGATAAGATTGAAGAAGTGTCAGATCTTGCCAATGTAAAGAGGGTTAAAGCTGCCACACTCATGCGTCCTAGCACTTTTATAGCACGTCAGAAGACTAATACAGATGATGTTATAACACTTTCCACAGATGCTATTGCCGAAGGACTGACGAAGAAGTATGATGGTTCTGGTGTGGTGCTTGGTATAATAGATACAGGTATTGATTTCCAGCACATAGCCTTCAAGGACAAGGATGGTAATTATCGCATGAAGCGCGCATATGTTTATAATGGTACCAGCGCAAAGGAATATACATCTTTTAGTGGCCTTACCACTGATGATAAAAGTGGAGACCACGGTACACACACTTCCAGTACGGCTGGCGGCTCGTGCGTTTTAGTTAATGGTTCGACAGTAACCGTAACAGACGATCATGCGAATGCCACCTATGGCGGTATGGCTCCAGGTTCCGACCTTTACCTTGCTGGAGTCAAGGATCTCAATGATACCTATATGCAGAATGCTCTTAAGGCTATGGTGACATATGCTGACGGACAGAACAAACCACTTGTTGTCAGCAACAGTTGGGGAAGCCATCTTGGTCCTCACGATGGCACAGGAGATTGGGCTGACCTCGTTTCCGACTATTTTGGTGACAACCACCCTAATCATGTTATTCTTTTTGCAGCATCGAATGATGCTGGAAAATCAACGGGAGGCATCAGCGCTTCGGCTACATCCAGTAGTTCAAGTCCGTTTGGCACAATTATCCGTTCGCATTACTATAGCGACACGGATGATGGCTTTTTTTACACAAACATTCTTGCCAGCGCATGGGCACACACTACAGCAAACCTCACCTGTAAGGTTTATGTACTCAATAGTAGTACTGGCGCTATTGTGAATACGGTTATAGTTACTCCCACAACCTCAGGTGCACCTGTGAACGTGAGTACATACTATAGTGGTAATCTCTATGCTTTTAAGAATTATGTGAGTGCACCGGGTAAAACTCAAATAATGTTTTATGCTAATGAATTGGAGTCAAAAAGTTATGACAGTAACTACAACAGTAATTATACTCTTGCTTTTGAAATATATCCAAATAGTGGAAGTACCACGGTTGATGTATGGGCGGGTGGCTATGCATATTTCACCAGTCATCTGACAACATCGGGGCACAAATGGACGGCAGGCTCAGACCTCATGAGTGTCAGTGATGAAGCTACAATTCCCGATGCTATTTCTATTGGTGCTTATGTGTCAGCCAATACATGGAAAGATTACAATGGCACTTCCCATGACATGAGTGATGAATACACTCTTGGCGATATCGCATATTTTTCAAGTTATGCAACAGCTGAAAAGAGTCCTACTGGGTTGCAGTATCCTTGGATTACAGCACCTGGTGCACGATTGATAGCTGGAATCAACCACAATCATACGACATCGGTTGATAATTATAGTTACTGGGGGAATTATTTTAAGGAAGACTTGGTTGTTAACAATACAACCAATCCTTATGCAGAAATGGAAGGCACATCGATGGCGACGCCAGTTGCTGCCGGCATTGTAGCCCTTTGGATGCAGGCTGCCAAGGAAGTCGGCAAGAACATGACGGTTAACGATATCAAAGAGGTGATGAGGCAAACGGCCATCAAGGATTCGTATACCAGTGGAACAAATGCCTCGCACTTTGGGCAAGGCAAGATTGATGCTTTGGCTGGTATCAAGTATATCCTGGGTGCTAGCGCTTCTCCTACGATAAAGGTGGATAAGACTGAAGTTGCATTTGAGGGCTATGCCACAAGAACCTATACGGAAACGATATCTGTTACAGGCATAAACCTGGAAGGTAATATCACCGTCTCGAAGAGTGGGAGCAATGTGTTTAGTGTTGACAAGACTCGAATCACTCAATCCAATGGTTCGGCTTCTGCTGAGATTACTGTTACCTATGCACCCACAACCGCTGGTACGCAGACGGGAGCTATTACGCTTTCAAGCAATAATGCAGAGGATGTGACTATCTCTTTGACAGGAACGGCAGAGGCCGCAACTCCTACCATCATTGCAGATAAGGAAAGCCTTGAGTTTACGGCATTGCTTGACAAGGAGGTTTCCCAGACAATTAACGTAGGAGGTCGTTTCCTGACAGGAAATGTGACAGCAACATTGACTGACCCCAATGGCGTGTTCTCTTTGGACAAGAACTCCTTTGAGGCCACGGAAGAAGGCGTTTCCGTCAGCATTACTTTCAACTCAGCAGAGGAAGGAACTTTTGCTGGTTCTCTGTTGTTGGCCAGTGCTGGTGCAGCAAGTGTTACCATCAACCTCAGTGCTACGGCTCGAGATGGTGGAACTGCAAGTGATCCATACCTAAATATTTCCAAGTATGCTACGATTGA
>JAFXVZ010000030.1 GCA_017534535.1 Bacteroidaceae bacterium
TGCTTCATGAAGCTATTATGGATAGTGATATCGTGAATGTTGACAGTTTTCTGCCCACCAAATTTCTACAAATGAAAGGGTATAAGTTTAATCATCGTGTGCCTACACCTGAGGTTTTTGAGGAATTCATGAAGTGTGCAAACGAGAAGAAACAAAAAGTATTCTTTTTTGGAGCAAAACAGGAAACACTCGACAAAATGCGAGTTGTTCTTGCGAAAGAATATCCCAACATGATTATCGCAGGAATGCGAAACGGGTATTATACAGATGAGGAGGAACCGCAGATTGCTGAAGAAATAAATAATTGTGCGCCTGATTACTTATTTGTAGGCATCTCTTCACCACGTAAGGAGCGTTTTATTTTAAAATATAAACATGAGATAAATGTTGGTGTGTTTTATGGTGTAGGTGGGGCATTTGACGCTAAAGCTGGTGTGCTGAGCAGACCACCAAAATGGTTGCAGCACGGTGGTATGGAGTACTGGCTTCGTGTGATAAGAGAGCCAAAGGTTTATGGTAAAAGGATGCCACGCTATTTCAAATTCATCAAGCTCGCATTGACTAGCCCCCCAAGCGACCATAATAGATGAATATCTGTTTGGTTATACTTGAGACTGAGATAAGAGAACAATAATTATTTAATATTGAATATACAATGAGTGTGTTTAAAGACAAGACGCTCCTGATTACAGGGGGTACAGGCAGTTTTGGTAATGCAGTGCTGAACCGTTTTTTACGTACAGATATCGGGGAGATACGTATCTTTAGCCGTGATGAAAAGAAACAAGACGACATGAGACATGACTTCCAGGCACGGATGCCAGAAGTTGCAAACAAAATTAAGTTCTACATTGGCGATGTGAGAAACAAGAGTACTCTGAAGTACGCCATGAAGGGCGTAGATTATGTATTTCATGCTGCCGCGTTGAAACAGGTGCCCAGTTGCGAATTTTTCCCTATGGAGGCTGTTAAAACCAATGTGATTGGTACAGACAATACATTGGACGCAGCCATAGACGCGGGGGTGAAGTGCGTGATATGCCTGAGCACGGACAAGGCGGCGTATCCCATCAATGCAATGGGCATCACCAAGGCCATCGAAGAGAAGATCGCTGTGGCTAAGAGCCGCTTAAGTGGGAATACGAAGATTTGTTGCACGCGCTATGGTAATGTAATGTGTAGCCGTGGAAGTGTGATTCCTTTGTGGATAGATCAGATCCGTAAGGGTAATCCCATTACGCTGACTGAGCCTAAGATGACACGTTTCATTATGTCGCTTGAAGAGGCTGTTGACCTTGTGCTGTTTGCTTTTGAACATGGAAATAACGGTGATATCATGGTGCAGAAGGCACCAGCATGTACCATCCAAACACAGGCAGAGGCAGTGTGCGAGTTATTTGGTGGAAAGAAAGAGGAAATCAAGGTGATTGGTATCCGTCATGGCGAGAAGATGTATGAAACATTGCTCACCAAGGAGGAGGCCGCCAAGGCTATTGATATGGGTAACTTCTATGCTGTACCTGCAGACAACCGTGACTTGAACTATGACAAGTACTTCAAAGAGGGTGACGTAAAACGGGCAACTATTGAGGAGTTCAATTCGGATAACACCTATCGGTTGAACCTGGAAGAGACTAAAGCTAAGATAGCTAGTCTGGAGTATATCCAGAATGAGTTGAACGGTATACCTAATCTCGTATAAAATGAAGATACTTGTAACAGGAGCCAAGGGCTTTGTTGGTAAAAACCTTTGCTGTGCACTGAAAAACATCAGGGATGGGAAGGATAAGACCAGACCATCACTGAAGATTGACGAGGTCTGGGAGTATGACATAGACTCTGTTCCAGAGCAACTTTCAGAGTGGTGTCAGAAAGCAGACTTCGTTTTCAATCTTGCTGGTGTCAACCGTCCGCAGAATCAAGAGGAGTTTATGCAGGGCAACTTCGGGTTTGCCAGTACGTTGCTGGATACGCTTAAGAAACACGGGAATAAGTGTCCTGTGATGTTGTCTTCAAGTCAGCAGGCTTCTTTGACCGGACGCTTTGGCAATAGCGAGTATGGTCGCTCGAAAAAGGCTGGTGAAGACTTGTTCTTGGAGTATGGTAAAGAAACTGGTGCGAAAGTACTGATTTATCGTTTCCCTAATTTGTTTGGAAAGTGGTGCAGACCAAACTATAATAGTGCCGTTGCAACCTTCTGCAATGCATTTGCTAACGATCTGCCTTATACGGTGAATGATCCGTCAGTAGAGTTGGAATTATTGTACATTGACGACTTGGTGGATGAAATGATTGCCACCATGGAGGGCAAGGCTCATAAGTGTGAGTTTGATGGTTTGGATGTGGTTCCTACTGAAAACGGAAAGTACCGCTATTGCCCTGTTACTCATAAAGTGACCTTGGGTGAGATTGTAGAGCTTTTAAAGAGCTTTTCTGAGCAACCCAAGACATTGATGATACCCGAGATACCTGCTGGCAGTTTTGCAAAGAAACTGTATTCGACATATCTCTCGTATCTGCCGTATGAGAAAACCGCTTTCCCGTTAAAGATGAACGCGGATGAGCGAGGTTCGTTTACCGAATTGGTTCACACACTCAATGCAGGTCAGGTGAGCATCAATATCTCTAAACCCGGCATTACCAAAGGTCAGCACTGGCACAACACCAAGTTCGAGCAGTTTATTGTGGTCAAGGGCCATGGGCTGATTCAACAGCGTAACCTGAACGACCCTGAAGGCAAGGTGTTGGAATGGGAAGTAAGTGGTGATAAGATTGAGGCGGTACACATGCTGCCTGGTTACACACATAATATCATTAATCTGAGTGATAGAGAGGATTTGGTTACTGTGATGTATTGTAATGAGGTGTTCAATCCCAACAAACCAGATACTTTCTTTGAAAAGGTATAAGGGTCGCTACGCTCAAAATTTAAAGAAAATCAATTAGATAAATATTCGATTGTATGGCACAGTTTAAAGATAATGGTAAATTGAAGCTGCTTATAATTGTTGGCACAAGACCTGAGATTATTAGATTAGCAGCTGTGATTAATAAATGTCGCGAGTATTTTGATTGCCTGTTGGCACATACTGGACAGAATTACGACTATAACCTCAATGGTGTATTTTTCAAGGATCTGAAACTGGCTGATCCGGATGCGTATATGGAAGCCGTTGGCAATGACCTGGGTGAGACCATGGGCAACATCATTGCCAAGAGCTACCAGCTGATGGTGGAGGTAAAGCCAGATGCCGTGCTGGTTCTAGGTGATACCAATAGCTGCTTGAGCGTGATTGGTGCCAAGCGCCTGCACATCCCCATCTTCCACATGGAAGCCGGCAACCGCTGTAAAGACGAGTGCCTGCCAGAGGAGACCAATCGCAGAATCGTGGACATTATCAGCGATGTGAATATGGCTTACTCTGAGCATGCGCGCAGATATCTGGCTGATTGTGGACTGCCAAAGGAGCGTACATACGTGACTGGTAGCCCCATGGCCGAGGTGCTGCATGAGAACCTGTCTGAGATTGAGGCTAGTGATATTCACAAGCGTCTGGGACTGGAGAAGGGAAAGTATATCCTATTGAGTGCTCATCGTGAGGAGAATATCGATACTGAGAAGAATTTCTTGAGTCTATTTAATGCAATCAATAAAATGGCAGAGAAGTATGATATGCCGATATTGTATAGCTGCCATCCTCGCAGTCGCAAGAGACTTGAACAGTCTGGTTTTGTGCTTGATAAGCGCGTAATTCAGCATGAGCCTCTTGGATTCCATGACTACAATAGCCTTCAGATGAATGCATTTGCTGTCGTAAGTGATTCGGGTACTTTGCCTGAGGAGAGTTCGTTCTTCACTTCAGTCGGTCATCCTTTCCCGGCCATTTGCATTCGCACATCTACAGAGCGCCCAGAGGCACTGGACAAAGCTTGTTTCTTCATAGCAGGTATCGATGAGGTGAGTCTGCTGCAGGCTGTGGATACTGCAGTAGAAATGAACAAGGTTGGAGACTACGGCATTCCCGTACCGGATTATGTAGAAGAGAATGTCAGCACTAAGGTGGTGAAAATTATTCAGAGCTATGTTGGGATTGTGAATAAAATGGTTTGGAGAAAAGATTGTTGAATCTTGGACACGGTGGAAAA
>JAFXVZ010000007.1 GCA_017534535.1 Bacteroidaceae bacterium
AGCAAAGGACTGAAAATCCTTGTGTCCCCGGTTCGATTCCTGGTGACACCACAATCATAGAAAGAGTATTAGTTTGCAGATAAAATTCCTGGACGACGCAAGAAGTTCAGGATTTTATTTTTTTATCCCATTCCTTTTACTTATCTTTGTCAAAATTAATAAATCCAATATCATGAAAAAAGTAAGCGCTTTTCTCTTAGCCCTGCTACTCTCCATGGGCTTGTCGGCACAGATTCACCTGCCCGGCTACAACCAGCATCTTATCAATCCGGATTTAATGACAAAAGCATGGAAAGCCCAATGGATTTCCGCAGATGATCCGAATCTCAGCGACTATGGTGTGTATCATTTCCGTAAGACGCTCAGTCTGACAGAGAAACCACAGCAGTATATCATCCATGTTTCGGCAGATAACCGATATAAGTTGTATATTAATGGACAACTGGCTTCCTTAGGTCCTGCCCGTACTGATATCAAGAACTGGAATTTCGAGACTGTAGATATTGCTCCATACCTTAAGGCTGGCGACAACCAGATAGCTGCCATAGTGTGGAACTTTGCCAGTCAGAAGCCTGTGGCACAGATGTCTGCAGGCTCTGCCACCTTCATTGTGCAAGGAAACACTGAAGCTGAGAAAGGCATCAATACCGACAGTAGTTGGAAAGCCATTCGCAACACAGCCTACTCACCCATCGCAGTGGGTTATGGCCAAGTGCTTTGCTACTATGCAGCTGGTCCCACTGAGAAGATTGAAGCCGGCAAGTATCCTTGGGGATGGGAACAGGCTGGATTCGATGACAGCCAATGGAAGAAAGTAAAGACCGGTATGCCAGGTGAACTCAAGGGTGCACAAGACAGCTACAGTCTGCCGCTCATCCCCTCTCCTATTCCACAGATGGAACGCACACCTATGCGTCTGGCTTCCGTCCGCATTGCCGAAGGTGTTCAGGTTCCAAGTGGGTTCCTAAAACAACCTATAAGCCTGACCATCCCTGCCAATACGCAGGCGAAGCTATTGCTCGACAATAAGGTTCTCACCACAGGCTATCTCAACCTGCTCTTCAGCAAGGGCAAAGGTGCGGAGATTCACATCGGTTATGCCGAGGCACTATACGAAGTAAACGAGAAAGGTCGCAACTCCGGAGCCAAAGGCAACCGCAACGAAGTGGATGGCAAACTCTTCGTAGGCTATGAGGATGTCATCACTGCCGACGGAGGCTCAGAACGCTTGTTTACCCCACTCTGGTGGCGAACATGGAGATATGTGCAACTGAGCATCAAGACAACCGAAGAGCCATTGGAAATCAAAGATATAAACTATATTTTCAGTGCCTATCCTTTCCAGTTGGCAAGTACGTTTAATGCCCCAGGCAACGACCTGTTCAACCAACTGATTGAAGTAGGTTGGCGCACAGCCCGACTCTGTGCCAATGAAACCTACATGGACTGTCCGTACTATGAACAACTCATGTATTTTGGCGATACCCGCATCCAAACCATGCTGACCATGTATAACACACGCGATAAATATATGGTGAAGAATGCCATTGAGATGGGTCGTCACTCCATGAATAACGAAGGCATTACGTTGAGTCGTTATCCCGATGACCTGGGACAACTGATACCATCTTACGCCTTGTCGTGGATCGGAATGATTTACGACTATTGGATGATGCGTGGCGATGAAGCTTATGTAAAGACGTTGTTACCTGCGGTTCGTAGTATCTTGGCTTGGTATGAGTCATTCCTGAAAGAAGACTACAGCTTGAACAGGATACCCTACTGGTATTTCTGCGATTGGGCAGAAGGCTTCCCTCGCGGTGTGATACCTCGTGAAGACAATGGTAACTCAGCCTTCCAGGACTTGATGTATCTCTTGGCTCTTGATGAGACCATCAAAATGGAAGAAGCGATGGGTATAGAGGGTATGGCAGACCATTATGAGGAAATTGCCGAAAATATCCGCAAGGACTTCAATGCCAAGTATTGGGACGCAAGTAGGAAACTCTATGCTGACACACATGATAAGAGGAACTACTCGCAACACTCTAACATTTTAGCTATCTTGGCTGGTATTGTGAAAGGCAATGATGCCAAGCTGTTGTGCGAGCGTATCTTGCAAGACAAGAGTCTGAATCAGGCAACCATCTATTTCCAGTATTACTTACACATGGCGATGGATAAGGCAGGTATCAGTGATCAGTTATTGGATCATATCTCTACCTATACAGACTTGTTCAAGGTGGGACTATCTACAGCAATGGAATCGCCCGAACCGAGTCGCAGCGACTGCCACGCCTGGAGTGCCAGTATGAACATTGAGTTCCTGCGTATGGTACTGGGTATCCACAGTGATGCACCCGCTTTTGGTAAAGTGTTGATTACACCTGCATTGGGTAAGCTGATGGAAGCAAGTGGTTCGATGCCTCATCCGTTGGGGGAAATCCAAGTAAACTATAAGAAGGGTCAGAAATTGGAGGCCACCATCACCTTGCCTCAAGGTCTGACTGGCACATTACGTTATCAGGGTAAAGACTACGAATTGAAAGGTGGTGTTAACTCATTCAGATTATAAAGGAATGATTTGACAATTATCTTACGAATTACGAATATCTAAGATAGACAATGTTTTTTATACACTTTCTATTCGTAAGATATTCGTAAGTTCGTAAGATGGCTTGTTAATCACAGCAAAACAACCTTGTATTCACTGGTGTTCTTGCCACGTCGGAAAGGCAATTCAGGCATGTTCTTCAAGAATCGTCCAAAAGCAGTCAATGACATATTGAAGTTCTTATCATGTACATTCCTGATATGCTTCAGGATATCTGTAGGTGACATCCACTTTCCTTCATCACCATAATTTGCTGCTCGGAAATACTCGCTGAAGAGCTGTTCCTGTTCTTCCATCTGCATGAATGCGCGGTTGGACTCCATGATTTCCTTGACCTCATCCTCCGTAAACCAGTATGGCAACTTCTGGTCAAGTTCAGCAACCGCCTGGGCATAGAGCTGGGTGTAGTCGATGGGCGTTACAGTATCAATGGGGGCCGTCAGCTCCACGCAGAGGAAGCGGCGACTGCCCGTAGGGTCTGTCAGTAAGTCACTTACGTTGCTCGTACCGATAAACGAGGCATAACGGCGCTTCTCATTCACGGAATCCGTGAACAACTTACGCTGTTTGCTGTCCGTGCGCTGCAGTAGGTTCTTCAGGTAGCCGTTCTGCGAATGCTTCGTCAGCTGGTCGAACTCATCGATGTTCACCAGCAGGTAATGGCTGATGGTCAGGTCGATGTCACGGCGGTTGCCGAAGTCCAGCTGGTCAGTGAAGCCGAACGATAGCTCAGGCGGCAACAACAATCGGCAGAAAGTAGATTTGCGCCATCCCTGGCGACCAATGATGACGGGCGCCACACTATTACCATACTGACTGTTCCATCCCCTCCACTGAGCTACCAATCCGCGGAACCAGATGCGGAACCACTTGTTCCAATGCGGGTTGTCGTTCTTGACACGATTTGCCATCGCACCAATATGATCCTTACCGTCCCACAGGCCATGCAGGTTGGATAGGTAGTCGTCAACGGGATTGTAGTCAGCCACGTCCGTCGATTTCACATAACGCAGCAGGTCGCGCTCTGTTACCCCGATACCCCTGCGACGAGCCTCCAGGATCATCTTGCTCAGCCGGCGCTCGTCGATGGGACGGAAGGTGGGACTCCAGGAGTTGTTGTCTCGGTATTCGGGAACCTCCTTCAACACATTGTACCTCAATACATAGCGGTCGCTCATGTAGTGGTGGAACAACAGCTCCATCTGCTGGGTCTTGTTATAGGTAGGCTGCGAGGCGTACTTCTCGCCATAGGCATCATAGACAGTTTCGTAAATGGAGCGGACAGTCTCCTTGTCCATAGCCCCTACCGCCAGTGCGCCGGCATGCTTGATGGCCTCCTCCTTGGGGAAGCCCGCCAGGCAGCACTCCTTCGCCACTGCCCCGATGAACAGTTCCGTATCGGTATCGATGGTGCGAATATCCAGTTTCTTCAGTGCCATGTTCACGAGGATGCGGAAACGCTTCTCGAACTCCTCATAGCTGTCGGGGCCAGGCTCATAGCGCTCCAAAGGATTGCCCACCGCATTCTCCTCGGTATCGGAGAGCGTGATGTAGTAATCCATGTTCACCTTCAGGGGATAGGCATCCGGGGCAAAGAACGGCTCGGGGTCGTAGGTCATGCGGAAGCTCTGCTGCAAGGTGGGGTCCTCGCGGGTGATGTGGTAAGACACCACGCCGCTGTAGGTGGTGTATGCCAGGTAATATGCCTGTTCGTGGAAACGGGCGATGTCCCCGATTCCCGAAGGCAAGGAACCGTCTGGCAGGGAAACCCTTACCAGTATCTTGACACTCTTGCCCGTGCTGCCTGTGAAAGCGGCATAGGTAGATGGCAGCGACTGCGCCAGCCGCTTCACGGTCTCAACTTCCTGCAGGTTAGCCAACTTGCTGACATTCAGCAGCACCAGGCCATTGTACTCCTTCAGTTCCATTTCCGAGGTGCCATGTTTCTTCCAAACACCAGCTACGGAGATGCGAGGGAGCTTCTGCAGGGCCTGCTGCACGAAGCCGGCACCTAAGGATTCCATCACGGGCAATTCCTGACGGAACCTGCTCACGGGCTTGCTCTTCATTTCGGTCATAATAAACTCCATCATCGCCTCAGGAGTCAAGGTCTTCAACGAGAGGGTTCGGGCCTCATCGTTGGTACGAATCAATGTAAACTTCATTACTTAGTTAATGGTGTTATGTAATTAATTGATGTTCAATATTAGTAGAGTCCACTCCTGTCCGTTGGCATCGGACTGCCGGTCAGATGTAGTGTGACTATCGGTCAGATGTGCACTGACCGCCGGTCAGACACCAACAGACTGACGGTCTTACACCATCAGACCGAAAGGCTTATGGTTTCAGACCAGCGGGCATACGCCACCAGACCAGTGGGCAGTAGGTATAAGACAACCGTAGGCATTACATTACCAGTTGATGATCTCCGTGTATTCATCGTACTTCACAGGCTCATTGATGCCGTTGTTCTTGAAGATTCGCTGGATGATCTCCTGCTCTTCCGGCCAGATGGGGCGCTTCTTGTTGTAAATGCGGTAATAAGTGTACTTACCGAAATAGTCCTTCACGCTGTGATATAGCAAGTCGTGCTTAATGGAGGGTACATAGTCGAAGATGTGACTGATGCCGTAAGCTACGCTGACAGGTTCGTCGGAACGGTAGAACGGACAGCTGTCGGTAACATCTTCCACCAGATAAGGATTGACGATAGTGATGAACCGCATGTTCTTACGATGTTCCTGTGATGCGTGATGACGCAGACAGGTTTCCTTCAATGGGCATTCGTTACGAAAGCATACCTCGTAGTTGGCAGGCATGCCGGACAAAATCTTTTTGGTCATAAAAACAATATTAAAAAGGTTAATAAATATGCCTTTCGCAAAAGGCTTACAAATATACAAAATTTGAAGGCCTTTGTCAAGTGTTTGGGCAAGAAATTTTTCATTTTTCGTAAAATATCTTACGAACTTACAACCATCTTACGAATAAGATAACACATAAACAACTTATCTTATCTGCAAATTTTCGTAATTCGTAAGATAATTTGGAAAATCATTTTCATTATTAATCTCTACCTACTATGAACTGCTTGAAAGAGTGTGTTGTGGTAAGAGGAAAAACAACTATCTTCGCATCCTCAATATAGCTTATTCTGTTGTGAAAACATTAGGTAGCCCTCGTCCTTTATCGGGGGCTTTTTTTTGTCCTCATAGATCAACATAATATAAGCTATTGACTGCACACATCACTGACCCTGCCACGGGTCAGCTAACAAGCAAAAAAGAGGGAAACATTTGAAAGCAAGCTTTCATGTCTCCCTCTTTTTTTTCTTGTGATTCCGCCGCGATTCGAACGCGGGACCCACAGCTTAGAAGGCTGTTGCTCTATCCAGCTGAGCTACGGAACCTCCATGTAAATACAACAATGTCGATTTTTCGGGTGCAAAGGTAAGGCTTTTTATCCGAATTACAAACTTTCCACCAAGTTTTTTTGCAATACCTGGTTTATCGTAATAAAATAATGCTTATCTTTACGGCATAAAAAACTAAAACGAATTGAGCTATGAAGAAGAATTTCTTTTCTGTTTTGTCTTGTACCTTATTGGGTATCATGATGACGATGGTCTATATGCCAAATGCTAAAGCCCAAAACTTTGACATCAATGACCTGAAAACATGGGCAAACTATGAGCGATATGCCGAGGCTAACCAATCGGTGAGCAACCCTATTGCTGTATTTATGGGTAACTCTATTACGGACAATTGGGCTCGTATGCATGAGGCATATTTTACTGAGAATAATTTCGTGGGACGTGGTATTAGTGGACAAGTAACTGCCCAGATGTTAGCCCGTTTCCGTGCTGACGTGCTAAACCTGCATCCAAAGGTGGTAGTAATTATGGCAGGTACCAACGATGTGGCTCGCAATCAGAAATACATACCTGTAGAGCATGTGGCAGGCAACATCATCTCGATGGTGGAACTGGCTATTGCACATGGTATCAAACCCATCATTCTGAGTATATTACCCGCTAACAAATACGGATGGAGGCCAGAAATTACTGACTCTACTCAACAGATTCTACAAATCAATGCAATGCTGGAAAGCTATGCGAAGCTGAATGGTATAAGCTACATCGATCTCTTCAACCTGATGAAGGATGAGAACCAAGGGTTGCCTAAGAAGTATTCTTCTGATGGCGTGCATCCTAACCTGGATGGCTATGCCATTATGGAGCCGATTGTGAAGGCTGAGATTTTACGTTTAGCTCGCTAAAACTTATAATAGAGGCTTAGCAAGATATTTCGTGGGCGGATTTCGTAAGATGAATACGATTTAGTAAACATCTCGGAATCCGCCAGCGTGTAATTATATGTTTTCTGATTTAGGATATTCTTAGCAGAAAGGATGAATTGCCAAGCATCATTGATGTTATACTCTGCCTTGCAATCAAACAATACCAAATGCTTCGACACGTCATCAGTAAATTCTGTATAGTAATGCTCACCCAGCACACTGAAGTTCAGTTTCTTCCACGGAGAGAAGATCATCTCCAACGTCTGTGTATAACTCTGCGAGTTAGTTGAGGTGTCAAACTCATCCATTTTTATGTGGGTGGTGTTATATTCCAACTTATACACCACATTCCACCATGAATTGAGGCGACCATTGATATAAGGTGATACAGAAATGGTGCTACTGGTAAATGGAATCTCTGTACCATTACGTTCCATCACGTCTTTCGACAGATTACTCCTGATACTGATACCTATCTTACCTTTCAATGACTCGATACCCTTACTGATGTTGGCATTCGCTTCCCACCAATCTGAATGATACTTGCCTTCACCATAACCCTTGATGAAATAACCATTATCAATACTCATAATTTCAGACAAATAAGTATCAGATCCCCAATATGATAAGTCCACATTAACGAATACCGAGGATTTAGGATGACTATATCGTCCTGCCAACTCCAAAGTGGTATTTCGATAGCCCCTAAAACCAGGATAGCCCGCATTGATGGTATAGTAATCACTGAACAACATACCGGGATAGAGGTTCATGCGCTTGCGCTCGTTGGATTTCAATGCTGCCTCCAATGAAAGCGAAAGGTTTTTAGAAGCCTCATACTTGACTGAGAAAGCAGGCGAGAAATAGACTTTAGATTTGCTGATATCCAAAGCAGTTGGTTTATTCTTCAAATTATAATGCCCATATTTCAAAGGGAACTTCAGCTCTGCCTGCATTTTGTCAGTTATAAAGGTAAACGACAAGCCTGTATAAGCGTTAAAGATATTGGTCTGTGAGTCTATGTTAGGGATTTCTAGCGGATTGAAGCCAGCCAACTGCATATCGAGCGAACGGAAATTGACTGTAGCTCCACCTTCTAATGAGATTGTGAGGTACTTACCAGTTTTGCGGTCAATCATCGCCCCAACTTCCGCATAAGCTGAACTCGATTTGATGTTTTGCTTGAAAGTTTCCTCCTGCTGCTTCACATGCAACTCCTGAGGTCTAAGGTACAAGCCCGCATTGGCGTTGAGGGTGAGGATGCTCTTCCCCAAGTGGTGCTTGAAGACAAAATCATCCTTTAGAAACAGTGGTTTGGACTCAGCCAACTGGTCGTTGTTGAAGGTACCCGTAATTGTTTTATCCACATCATACCACTCTGTAGCAAAGCTCAATTGGTTACGCAGGAATTGCTTATCTGTATTGGAAAGCAAGATGATATCTGCCTGGATATCGTGCTGATGGCTCTTAGCCTGCTCACCCATGATATGCTCCATCGTTTCGTTGCCATTCAAGAAATAGGTAGTCTCGTCAAAACTGGATGCGGTGAGGCGATCTGTGTGGTAATACAAGTTGAGACTCAACTGATAATCGTTGTTGAGCTTCCAAGATGTTCCCAAATTGGCGATGGCACTTCTATTAAACCTCACCCGCTCAGGAGAAAGAGGTGCCAAAGTAGGTTGTACGTTAAGAAAGTTCTTTAAGCTGAAGTCAATGCCACTACCACCATATATACTATTAGACATCATCCAATCTTCCTCAATACCACCAAAGCCATTCAGCACACCCGCAAAGTTCAAACCCGTATTATCAGCCTTAAACTGCAAGGTGGTCTGCATCTTACTACCCAAATTAATAGCGTTGAGATCTGTATTCACCAACAAAGGCTTGAATCCCAGTCCACCCTTCATGGAACCCGACCACTGAGACTCTCCTCCTTCCTTCAGGATTACATTGATAGAGGCACTATTGCTGTATTGCATACCTTTCATCACCTTCATTACTATGTGGTTTTCAGTAATCTCGACACGTTCCACATCCTCAGGCTTCATATTATATACAGGGTCACCCGTTTGTAGGATGTCCATACCATTCACATATATCTTCTCGATAAACAAACCATTATAACTAAATGAGGTGTTTCCATCAAAGGTCATATCTGAGATGCCTGGCATCTTCTTCAGCACATCCTCCAACTTCTTGTCGCGAATATCAGTGAAGCTCTCCACATCATAGCTCACCGTCTTTTCCAGACCGTCGTTGCCCACAGCTGTAACCATATCCTGCGCCCAAAGATAAATGGGAGCCAGGAATATCAAGCACCATAAACATCTCAAGCGTTTTCTCATTACATTTTAATCTTCAACAGTTTAGCACTATAGCCAGGTATTACAATATCCATCGCATGACTGGGTGACACATTGATATATTCACTCTTGCCTGATAGCAACTCCTGTGCCTTGACGTGCTCCATCTCAGGCATTTTGAAATAATCAAATAGATGTACGGGCAGGTTGACAGCAATATCAACAGGGTCTTCATCGAAGTTGACAATAACGAAAATCACCTCTTTGTCAGCTTTACGTACAAAAGAGAACTGACGATGCTCATTGTATCGCCAACCTCCAATATTAGCATAAGTGAGATCAAAAAACAGACCTTCACGGATAGCAGCCTCGTTATTGCAAAGGTTCAACACACGAGTATAGACTTTCTGCAGAGCCTTCTCTTCAAAAGTAAGCTTCTTACCATCAAAAGTTCCTGCATTGTACCATCGGCGCAAGGTGTCAGGACTCCAATAGTCGAAGATTGTAGTACGACCGTCAAGTCCGCTGAAGCCTTCCTCGTCCATGCCAGCCTCACCCAACTCCTGACCTGCATAGAGCATCATCGGGTTAGTATTCAGACAAGCGGAAACCACCAAAGCCGGAATGGCTTTACGCGGATCATCAGCAAAGTAACGAGAGCCGATGCGTAGTTCGTCGTGATTTTCCAAGAAATTCAGTATGTGATCTTGGATATCACCCACCTGTTGCCAACATCCACTAATGGCGGTTGCAGACTGACGGTTCTGAATGATGGCAAAGAGATTGTCATACAACCCCACCTTATCATAAAGATAATCGAAATGACCACGATAGATATAATCGCGATATTGTGCTGGGTTATAGACTTCTGCAATAAACTCAATACCTGGATGTTGAGCCTTGACTTGAGGTATCGCCCACTCCCAGAATTCCACAGGCACCATCTCCGCCATATCACAACGGAAACCGTCGATGTTCTTGCCTGCCCAAAAGAGTAGGATATTCAGCATCCTGTGCCAAGTATCTGGTTCAGGGGTAAAATAGCGTTGCCAACCATTCATGTAGTCTATACCATAGTTTAGCTTCACTGTTTCATACCAATCATTCACGCCAGGATAAGCATCGAACTTATCGTTACCCGTAGCCTTGGCTGGATATTCGTGATAAGGCAATGCCGCCTCACCCTGCATATCGAATTGTCCTTGTAACTCCGTGTTGGGAATGTAATAGAAATTATTAGTGGGATTGAATGCAAAAGAGGTATTATCCGTTACTCCAAGCTGCTTCTCCCCAGCGGGTAGTTGGTCGCTATGATATTGGCGGGCCACATGATTGGGTACAAAGTCGATAATCATCTTCAGTCCGGCTTGATGAGTGCGCTCAACCAATGTCTCAAACTCCAGCATACGACCTGGTACATCCATCGCCAAGTCTGGATCCACGTCATAATAGTCTTTGATTGCGTATGGAGAGCCTGCCTTACCCTTCACTACCGCTGGGTGATCGGGCTGGATGCCATAACGTGAATAGTCTGTCTGAGTGGCATGTTCTATCAAACCTGTGTACCAAATATAATTAGCACCTAACTCTTTGATTTTCTTCAATGCTAAAGGTGTGAAGTTGGCCATTTTTCCACATCCGTTTTGGCGAATGCTTCCATTCCTCACACAGCGTTCGTTTTGGTTGCCAAACAATCGAGGCAACACCTGATAAATTATCTTTTTCATACTAACATGTTTTTCATAATTAAAATAGCAAAGTGATTATTCATTATTGCCAAGTAAGATCTCAATAATGCAAAGACAATTTCAATTGTCAATAATCGCTTTTGCAGTTTGATACCCCAACTTAAATATCTCATCTGCCTTCTCCAAATCCATATTACTGAAGCCGGAGAGGTTCACAGGTTCAATGAGCACATCAGCCAGTGCCCTCTCCTTCATCGCATTAGCACGAAACATCAGGTGATAGGTTCGCTCCGCAATGTTGATGATGTTCATCTTGCTTTCAGGACGCGGCATTGGACTCACATTGATTGCATAAATCTTATGACACTCTTCTCGTATAGGTGTTACAGGCAGATTCATCAGTACGCCCCCATCAACATAGTGGACACCATCTATCACAATTGGTGAGAACAAGACGGGCATACAGCATGATGCCGCCACACAAGAAGCAATTTCGCCCTCACGGAAAAGCACCGTCTGACCGTAATCCAAGTCGGTGGCAGTGACCACTATCGGCACAGGCAACAGTTCCAACCTTTGACGCTTCAAATGCGACTTGAGGAATTCTTGCAGCTCTTCCAAATCAAAGAAACCTGTAGTGGGCAAAACCAGTTTAGTGAGGTCAGTGAACTTTAGTCCTTCAAAAAACTCCAGCACCTGATAAGGCTCATTGCCGTCGGCATAAAGCACCCCCACCAACGCCCCCGCACTTGTTGCGCTGATAATCTGTGGACGAATGTCGTGCTCAATCAAAGCCTGTATAGCACCAAGGTGTGCAAAGCCTTTGATAAAGCCTCCACTGAGCACAAAACCAGTCTGATATTTCACGTCTATACCCATCATCAAACCTTAATTATTCAATTTACTCTGCTAAAGTAATCAATTTCTTGCGATTTTAGTGCCTCTTTCAGAAAAAATATGCTAACTTTGCATGATTTTTGGTGATAACAATAAATTTTCAATGATATGAATATCTCTTATAACTGGTTAAAAGAGTTTGTTGATTTCGACTTAAAGCCATTGGAACTGGCTGATGCACTGACTTCTATCGGTTTGGAAGTGGGTGGCGTGGAAGAGATTCAGGCCATCAAGGGCGGACTGGAAGGTTTGGTGATTGGCGAGGTGCTTACTTGTGAACCTCACCCCAATTCAGACCACATGCACGTAACCACTGTGAATTTAGGCAATGGTGACCCTGTGCAGATTGTCTGTGGTGCACCTAATGTAGCAACCGGACAGAAAGTAGTGGTGGCTACCATCGGAACCAAACTCTATGATGGTGATGACTGCTTCACCATCAAGAAATCCAAACTTCGTGGCATCGATTCATGTGGTATGATTTGTGCTGAGGATGAAATAGGCATTGGTACAGACCACTCTGGCATCATCGTACTGCCTGAAGATGCAGTGGTAGGAACTCCTGCCAAAGATTATTACAACATCAAGAGTGATTATGTACTCGAGGTGGACATCACGCCTAACCGTGCTGACGCTTGTTCACACTATGGTGTAGCTCGCGACCTCTATGCTTACTTAGTTCAACGGGGTATCCCAACTCAACTACATAAGCCGAGTGTGGATGCTTTTAAAGTGGATAATAATGACTTGGATATCAGCGTGACTATTGAGAACGGGGATGCTTGTCCTCGATATGCTGGCATAACCATAAAGGGTGTAACTGTAAAAGAGAGTCCTGATTGGTTGCAGAACCATCTGCGCATGATTGGCCTCCGTCCTATCAATAACATTGTAGATATCACCAATTACATTCTGTTTGCTTACGGACATCCTATGCATTGCTTCGATGCTGATAAAATTAAGGGTAACCAGGTGATTGTAAAGACCTTGCCTGAAGGTACACCTTTCATAACCCTGGATGGTGTGGAGCGTAAGTTGAGCGATCGCGACCTGATGATTTGCAACGCAGAAGAGCCTATGTGTATTGGTGGTGTGTTCGGTGGCTTGGAGAGTGGAACAACCCAGGAGACGAAGAATGTGTTCCTCGAGAGTGCATACTTCCACCCTACTTGGATTCGCAAGACAGCTCGTCGTCACGGATTGAGTACCGATGCTTCTTTCCGTTATGAGCGTGGCATTGACCCAAACAATACCATTTATATTTTGAAGTTGGCTGCCCTGATGGTGAAGGAGCTGGCTGGCGGTGAGATTTCTTCTGACATTAAAGATGTTTCTTGCAAGGACTTCCCTCCTTTCCGTGTAGAAGTAACTTACAAGCGTGTGAACGACCTGATTGGTAAATCCATTCCTGTTGAGACGGTAAAGAGCATCGTGAAAAGTTTAGAGATGGAGATTGTGGCTGAGACCGCTGAAGGATTGACTCTCGATGTACCTCAGTATCGCGTGGACGTACAACGTGACTGCGATGTGATTGAAGATATTCTGCGTATTTATGGTTATAACAACGTAGAGATCCCTACCACCTTGAAGTCAAGTTTGGTTGCTGAGACAGAGACTGATAAGAGTAACAAGCTGCAGAATCTGGTAGCTGAACAGTTGGTGGGTGCAGGCTTCAACGAGATCTTGAACAACTCGCTTACGAAGGCTGCTTACTATGACGAGTTGACTTCTTATCCATCTGCCAACTTGGTAAGACTGATGAACCCGCT
This sequence comes from Bacteroidaceae bacterium, assembly GCA_017534535.1. Classification (GTDB taxonomy): domain Bacteria; phylum Bacteroidota; class Bacteroidia; order Bacteroidales; family Bacteroidaceae; genus Bacteroides. The sequence continues at coordinate 13,574 of JAFXVZ010000007.1, forward strand.
TAGTAGCGACTTGAATGTGATGCGTGAGACGATGCTGTTTGGTGGTTTGGAGACGATTGCTCGCAATGCGAACCATAAGAATCCCGACTTGAAGTTGTTTGAGTTCGGTAATTGCTATTACTACCGCGAGGAGAAGCGAAACGAGGAGAAGGCTTTGGCTCCCTATTCAGAGAGCTATCACTTGGCTTTGTGGCTCACAGGTAAGGACAAGCAGGGTTCTTGGATCCACGGTGACGAAGAGAACAATGCTTACATGCTGAAAGCTTATATTGAGAATATCTTCGGTCGTATGGGTCTGCGTATGCGTGACCTTGTAGTTGAGAATCTGAAGACCGACATCTATGCTTCCGCTATTGTTATCAAGACACAGGGTGGCAAACGTTTGGCGATGATTGGTTCTGTAACCCGTAAGATCCTGAAGCAGTTCGACATCGACAATTCAGTGTATTATGCTGACATCAACTGGATTGAGGTATTGCGTAGCATCCGTTCTCATAAGGTGAGCTTCAAGGAGTTACCTAAGTTCCCAGCTGTACGCCGTGACTTAGCGCTGTTGGTTGACAAGAGTGTGCAATTTGCCCAGATCGAGAAGATTGCCTTCGATTCTGACCGTAAACTCATCAAGTCCGTTAACTTGTTTGATGTATATGAGGGCAAACACCTAGAGCCAGGCAAGAAATCGTATGCTGTCAGCTTTACTCTCCAAGATGAAACGCAGACCTTGAACGACAAGGTCATTGATAAGGTGATGCAGAAGCTTATCAAGAACCTGGAGGAGAAAGCAGGAGCAAGACTGAGATAATTGAAATTTTTCATTGTCAATTTCATAAATCGCTTTGCGACTATGAATATTTGCATTGCAATTTTGATTTAAATTAACTAAACATAAATACCAATGGGAAGAGCGTTTGAATATAGAAAAGCTGCTAAGCTGAAGAGGTGGGGCCACATGGCTAAGACCTTCACCCGTCTGGGCAAGCAAATCGCCATTGCTGTAAAGGCTGGCGGTCCAGAACCTGAAAACAATCCTACGTTGCGTTCACTCATCGCCAACTGTAAGCGTGAGAATATGCCGAAGGATAACATCGATCGCGCCATCAAAAATGCGATGGGCAAAGATCAAAGCGATTACAAGAGTATGACTTATGAAGGCTACGGCCCTCATGGTGTGGCTATCTTCGTGGATACACTGACTGATAATCCTACCCGTACGGTGGCTGATGTACGTTCAGTGTTCAACAAGTTCAGTGGTACCCTGGGCACCATGGGTTCTCTGGCATTCTTGTTCGACCACAAGTGTGTGTTCACCTTTAAGAAAAAGGATGGCCTCGATATGGATGAGTTCATCCTGGACATGATTGATTACGACGTTGACGAGGAGTACGATGTTGACGATGAAGAAGGAACCATCACCATCTATGGCGATCCTAAGAGCTATTCTGCTATCCAGAAGCGCCTGGAGGAGCAAGGTTTCGAGGACGTTGGTGGCGACTTTACATACATTCCTAACGACCTGAAAGATGTAGCTCCTGAACATCGTGAAACTATCGATAAGATGGTGGAGCGTCTGGAGGAGTTCGACGATGTCCAGAATGTTTATACCAACATGAAACCTGAAGAAGAATAACAATTGACAATTGACAATTGACGATTGACAATTGACGATTGATTATTGACGATTGACAATTAACAATTGACTATTAATGCATATTTATATAAAGAGTAGAGTTGATAATTTCAACTCTACTCTTTATAATTGTCAATCGTCAATCGTCAATTGTCAATTGTTATTTCGGTGCCCTACGATACAAGAAAAACGCAATAAAAGCGTAGAGAATATTCGGAATCCACACAGCGATAACAGGAGGCATATTGCCGTTAACCGCAAACGTAGAAGAAACTGTCTGGAACAAGATATAACTGAAGCTCAGGCCTAAGCCAATACCTAAGTTCAAACCCATACCGCCCTTCATCTTTCGCGATGACAACGAAGCACCAATCAACGTCAAGATAAACGACGCAAATGACATTGCAATTCGTTTATGATACTCTATCTCAAACTCTTTCGTATTTGACAAGCCCCTCGCACGTTGCCTGTCAATATATTCACTCAACTCGGGATTCGTCATCATCTCCTGCTGATTCTGCATCAAAATCAAGTCATCTGGTGTTAACTTGATCAACGTATCAATACGATTACCTCTCTTAATGACCTCACGCTCACCCCCCAACTCACGAATCATATAATCCCGGGCTGACCAATGATTAGCATGTAATGTATCATACACAATCGTACGAGCAGTCATGTGCGACACAAGCTGTTTACCATCAAACTTATCCAGCGAAAAACGATAACCCGTCTTGCGATTATCTTCATAACGCTCAATATAAGCCACAACATTAGTATCCACCTGCATCTGAATATTGCGAGCAGTATTCGTCTTACGCTCCTTGTAATACTTATCCTCAAAATTGATGCGCGTCACACTGCCCTTCGGGATAATGTAAGCCCCCAGGAAAAATGTCACAATAGAGATAATCGCAGCAGACACCATATAGGGACGCAACATACGCTTAAAGCTCATACCTGTGGAGAACATCGCAATAATCTCAGAGTTTTCCGCCATCTTTGCAGTGAAGAAAATCACGGCGATGAACACAAACAACGGACTGAATAGATTGGCAAAATAAGGTATGAAATTTTGATAGTAATCGAAAATGATTGCGTTCCACGGAGCCTCGTGCTGCATGAAACGATCCATCTTCTCGTTGAAGTCAAATACCACCGCAATGGAAATAATCAGAGCAATAGCGAAAACATAAGTACCCAAGAACTTCGCCATGATGTAGTAATCAAGACGCTTCAAATACTTGTGCGGCATCAAGTTCCATAGGCTTTGAGCCCAAGCATGATTCTTCAACCATTGCTCGAATTTGTTTTTCCATCCTCCTATGTTCCAGAACTTTCCCATTACAATCTCTGTGATACTTGTTCAACCATCTTAGGCTTCCACGAAGCGAAATCGCCTGCGATGATATGCTTCCTTGCCTCACCCACTAGCCATAAGTAGAACGCCAAGTTATGCAGCGATGCTATCTGCATAGCAAGCAGTTCCTGAGCATGGAACAGGTGCCGCAGGTATGCTTTGCTATACATCATATCCACCTTCGAAGCACCGTCCTCCTCGATAGGTGAAAAATCAAACTCCCACTTCTTATTCTTCATGTTGATGATTCCCTGCTTGGTAAATAACATACCGTTGCGACCATTACGGGTAGGCATTACACAGTCAAACATATCAACCCCACGCTCTATCGACTCTAAGAGGTTCGCAGGAGTGCCCACACCCATCAGATAACGAGGCTTGTCCTTGGGAAGGATGCCATTTACCAACTCAATCATCTCATACATCACCTCTGTAGGTTCACCCACAGCCAGACCACCAATCGCATTGCCTTCAGCTTCCTTAGAAGCTATATACTCAGCCGATTGCGTACGTAGGTCACGATACACACAACCTTGCACTATGGGGAACAACGACTGGTGATAGCCATACTTCGGCTCCGTTTCCCGATAGCGTTGGATGCAACGATCTAACCAACGATGCGTGCGTTCCATCGATGGCTTTGCGTAAGCGTAATCTGCAGTACCAGGTGTACATTCATCGAACGCCATGATGATATCAGCACCTATACTGCGTTCAATATCCATCACCTTCTCAGGAGTAAAAAAAAGTTTACTGCCATCTATATGCGAACGAAATTCCACACCTTCCTCTTTCATCTTACGGATGCCCGTAAGTGAAAACACTTGGAAACCACCGCTATCCGTTAACATGGGGCGATCAAAAGCATTGAACTTATGCAGGCCTCCCACCCTTTCCAAGACCTCCAATCCTGGCCTCAGATACAGGTGATAAGTATTGCCCAAAATAATCTGAGCCTTCACATCGTCTTTCAAGTCAGTCACCTGTACGCCCTTAACAGAACCTACCGTACCCACAGGCATAAAGATAGGTGTCTCTATTTGACCGTGAGCAGTGGTTATAAGTCCTGCACGCGCATTGGTCTTGCTATCAGTATGTTGTAACTCAAAAGTCATCATATATTCAATAAATAATGAACATTAAGGCACTTAATCTTCATCTTTTCTATTATGTTCCTCCTCAACAGTCAACTCTATAGGATCTGCCACTTTCTCTTTCAGCAACGCCAAATCGAAAACTTCCTTCACATCCTTCACAAAGTGGAAAATGAGGCCTTCCAAGTATATCTGCTGAATATCCTCTATGTTTTTGCGGTTGGCTTCACTCAAGATAATTTCCTTGATACCAGCACGTTTAGCCGCCAATATCTTCTCTTTGATACCACCCACAGGCAGCACCTTGCCACGCAATGTAATCTCTCCCGTCATCGCCAAATTCGCCTTAACCTTACGTTGTGTCAACGCTGATGCCAAAGAAGTGGCCATTGTGATACCAGCCGACGGACCATCTTTAGGAACAGCACCTTCTGGCACGTGGATATGGATATCCCACTGGTCAAACACGCGCACATCAATACCCAAGAGTTGAGGATGAGCCTTGATATATTCCACCGCCAACATAGCCGACTCCTTCATCACATCACCTAGGCTACCTGTCAAGGTAAGTTTGCCCTTGCCTCGGTTCAAACTGGTCTCGATAAACAAAATCTCACCACCAACTGCTGTCCACGCAAGGCCTGTCACAACGCCCGCATAGTCATTGCCCTGATACTTATCGCGGCTATACTCCTGTACACCCAAGTAGTTGCGCAAGTCAGCAGGTTTCACCTCAGTCTTCTCCAGCACGCCATCTTTTGCATATTGGAGTGCCATCTTACGCAGCACCTTACCAATCTTCTTCTCCAGTTCACGCACACCACTCTCACGCGTATAATCTTCGATAATAGCCTCTATCGTAGCTTTAGGGAACTTTACATCACCCTTCTTCATACCATTGGCATCCAGTTGCTTAGGCACCAAATGCTTACGGGCAATCTCTATCTTCTCCTCGGTGAGGTACCCACTCAGTTCTATAAGCTCCATACGGTCTAAGAGAGGCTGAGGAATGTTCTGCAGGTTGTTCGCTGTAGCGATGAACATCACCTTTGAGAGGTCGTAATCCACATCCAGATAATTGTCGTGGAATGTGCCATTCTGCTCTGGGTCAAGTACCTCCAGCAATGCAGATGAAGGGTCGCCGTGCACGTCAATGCCCAACTTATCCACCTCATCCAACACAATCACGGGATTCGACGAGCCAGCCTTGATGATGCCTTTGATAATTCTGCCTGGCATCGCACCAATGTAGGTTTTACGATGGCCACGAATCTCCGCTTCATCATGCACCCCACCAAGTGACATACGTATATATTTGCGTTTCAATGCCGAAGCGATAGATTTACCCAGCGAGGTCTTACCCACTCCAGGAGGGCCATACAGGCAAATGATGGGCGACTTCATATCACCCTTAAGCTTCAGGACAGCAAGATGTTCCAGGATGCGCTCCTTCACCTTATCCAGTCCGTAGTGATCCTTATTTAGCACTTTCTCTGCGTTCTGAATATTCAGGTTATCAGTGGTATAGATACCCCAAGGCAGACTCATCATCGTCTTAAGATAATCTACCTGCATACTGTATTCAGGTGATTGCTGATGCATCTGCTCCAGCTTATCCACCTCCTTGAGAAACGTTTTCTTCACATCCTCGCTCCACTTCAGCGAGTTGGCCTTCTTACGCATTTCCTCAATCTCCTGACGCGATCCGTTGCCTCCCAGCTCATCCTGGATGGTTTTGATCTGCTGTTGCAGGAAATACTCACGCTGCTGCTGGTCAATGTCCTCACGCGCCCTCATCTGTATAGAAGCCTTAATTTCACCCAGTTGTACCTCGCGTGTAATCAATTCCAGTAAGCGGTATGCACGGTCTTTTAGTGAGTCTATCAACAGCATTTCCATCTTCTCATCCTTCTTCAACGGCAGGTTAGCACATAGGAAATCTACCAAGAAAAGAGAACTGTTGATGTTCTTAACCGCATAAGCTGAATCGGGTGGTACCATATCCGACAGGCGAATATACTTGTATGCAGCATCTTTCACCGCTTCGACCAACGCATTGAATTCCTTATCGTCTTTATTACTTAAGATATCCTGCAAGGGAGCCACCCTACCCTTGAGATATGGTTCAAATTCAGTAAGTTCCAATAGCTTGATACGTCTGAATCCCTGTACGATAACGGTGGTGGTATTGTCGGGCAACTGCAACATACGCAAAACCTTTGCCACCACACCCACCTTGTGGAGGTCACTTAGTTCTGGGGTTTCTATCTCTGATTGTTTCTGACAGAACACGCCTATCTGCATTCCCTTGCGTTCTGCCTCTTTCACCAGTCGTAATGATGCTTTCCTGCCTATGGTTACGGGCATGATCACACCAGGGAAAAGCACCAAATTCCTTACTGGCAGGATGGGTATCTCCTCCTTCACTTCTATGCCCATAAATTTTTCATCTGAACTTCCATCAAGATCTGTGAACACGGAAATCACATTCTCTTGTCTGTTTTCTTCGTCGTTAAACAAGTAATTATTCATCGTCTTTCTACCTTTTTTATCTAATTTTCGTGCCACATATATGGCAAAAGCCTACAAAAAGCGTGTAAAGTTACTGCTATTTATTCATTTTCCCACCCTCTATCATCTTAAAAAACAAAAAACAGGGTGAAAAAACAGCAGAAATAGCTGAATAATCCATAAATTTGCACCAATTAATGGGATTAACCGATATGTCAAACGCTTTTTTTCAGTTTAAGCAATTCACCGTATGGCACGACAAATGCGCCATGAAGGTAGGTACAGACGGAGTGCTGGCTGGTGTCCTTACGCCTACAGGGACTCATCGTCGCATCCTTGACGTAGGAACAGGCAGCGGGCTTATTGCCCTGATGTTGGCACAGCGTTTCACCATGGCTGAGATAACCGCCATCGAGATTGACCCAGAGGCTGCCCAACAGGCCCGTGAGAACTTCGCCGCATCCCCTTGGCAGAGCCGACTTACACTGATAGAGGGCGATTTCAACAACTTCGTCTCTGAAGAGCCTTTCGACCTAGTCATAAGCAATCCCCCCTACTTCACCGATGCCCTGAAAGCACCCGACAAGCAGCGCAGTATGGCTCGACATAATGACACTCTGAACTACCACCAGCTGTTCCTGCAGGTCCGCAGATTGCTGCAACCAGATGGCATTTGTTGCCTGATTATCCCTGCTGAAGCAGAAGCTTTCGTGCAGCAGATGGCTGAGCGTAACCATTTCTTCCCCAAACATATCACCCATATTTACACTAAGCCCGGCAAGCCTTGCCGCAGGGTGTTCATTACCTATTGGCGCGGTGCCGAGCCTGACTTGTATTATCCGGGAGATTGCCAGCAAGACGAGCTCTACCTGATGGATACCCAGAGCCAATACTCTCCTGCCTATAGATCCCTCACTGAGGATTTTTACTTGAAATTGTAATAGTTGTCAATTTTCAAGGGAAGATGGCTGATGACCTCTCAAAAAAGGTGACATCTACATTTTACTTCAATAGTTGGAGTTCCAGTCCGCGCTGCGTTCTGGTCAGGTTGCCCATACCAGGATAAGGCACGTGCATGCCAGCCACTGTGAGACCCTGGCTCTCCAGCCAGTTCAGCACTTGGGCACGGCTCTCTGCTGCCTTAACTGGATCAATGTCGTGGCGTGTAGGTATCTCAGGATGTGGCACCTGCACGGTGGGGAAGTTAATCAGGTCGCCCCAGATAAACAGCTTGCTGCCGCCATTCTCCACCAAATAGCACGTGTGTCCCGGTGTGTGACCATAGCTGGCTATGCTCTTTACGCCAGGTATCAGTTCTTCCATCTTCTCTGCCTGCTGAGGCTCAAACAGGTGCAGCTTGTCCTTGTAAGCCTCTACCACTGCTTGTGCGCCCGCAAAGCCGCGCTGCTGTCCCTCGGGCAGTGAAGCCTGTATCTTCTTGTCTGTCCAGTAAGCCACCTCTTTCTTTGAGATGTACAGCTCAGCATTAGGGAACACCCGCTGTCCGTCCTTCATCAGTCCGCCAATATGGTCGCCATGCATGTGTGTCAGCAGCACCATGTCCACCTGCTCATGACTGATGCCCTCTTTAGCCAGGTTCTCCACCAGATGAAATCCCATGCCGCTATCCACTAATATGTTCTTGCCGTTCAGCTTCAACAGGAAGATGTTGAATGCACTACCAGCCTTGCCCGTGGGTACAAACTCCTTGATGATTTCTTCCGATGCACCAATCAGCACGCTCGGGTCACCCGTGTTCTGTCCGTCGCTCAGCAGCACTACCTCCGTACTGCCCAGCGGGTAGTGGTAGATCAGCTGTTCTATCTCATTATCACTTTGTTCAGTTGCCACGCTCTCGCTCTGGCTTGCTTTCTGCTTGCAGCCCTGCAGGCAGAGTAGGCCCATCATCAGGGCCATGATCCATGTTCTTTTCATATTATCTTATTATTAATTATTATTATTCACACGTTAGTTCTCAATTATTTTATTTGCAAACATAGCAAATTATTTTGGGTTACACAAATTATTGGGATAAAAACAAAAAAGGTGGTGATTAGATTTGAAATACTAACGAATTAAAAAAATAATTGTATATTTGCAGACAAAATGATATTAGAGTCCAAAATGACAGGAGAAGAGAAAGACATCAAAGCTAAATATAGAATTCATGGATGGTTAGCCCTGAGTCCTATGGCGGTATTCCTTTGCCTCTATCTGGTGACCTCCATCATCCTAAACGACTTCTACAAGATTCCAATTACGGTGGCGTTTCTGTTCTCTTCGTGCTATGCAGTGGGCATCACCAAAGGACTCCCAATGGAGGATCGCATCAGTGTGTTCTCAAGAGGAGCAAGCGACAAGAGTATCTTACTGATGGTGTGGATATTCATCCTAGCTGGTGCGTTTGCACAAGGGGCGAAACAGATGGGTGCTATTGACTCGATTGTAAACTTGACATTAACCATCTTGCCCGGTAATCTGCTGCTGGCAGGTATCTTCCTGGCATCGTGTTTCATCTCTTTGTCTATCGGCACCAGTGTAGGAACAATTGCGGCTTTGGTGCCAGTAGCCAGTGGACTGGCGGCAAAGACGGGTATCGACCTACCCTATATGACGGCAGTGGTGGTGGGCGGTTCGTTCTTCGGCGATAACTTGTCGTTCATCAGCGATACCACAATTGCCGCTACTCAGTCGCAGGACTGCCTGATGCGGGATAAGTTCCGCGTGAACATACAAATCATTCTGCCCGCAGCAGTAATATCACTCCTTATATATTTTATACAAGGTATGTCGTTGGAAGTGACTCCTGATGTAGGCGAAGTGAACTGGCTACGGGTGATACCTTATTTATTGGTTTTGGGCTTGGCACTATTCGGGGTGAATGTGATGCAGGTGTTGCTGATAGGCTTAGCAGCTACGGGTATCGTGGGTACGCTGACGGGTACACCATTCTTCGACTGGTTTGCAGCGATGGGCGAAGGTATCTTGGGTATGAGTGAGCTTATCATAGTGACACTATTGGCTGGCGGCATGCTGGAAATGATTCGTTTTAACGGAGGTATTGCATTTATCATCAAGAAGATGACGAAACATATTAAAGGAAAACGTGGGGCGGAAATGAGCATCGGCGCATTGGTGGGAATGGCGGATTTGTGCACAGCAAACAATACCATCGCTATTATAACCACCGCTCCCATTGCGAAGCAGATATCGCAGCAGTTTGGGTTGGATAAACGCAAAGTGGCAAGCATTTTGGATACATTCTCTTGTATGGTGCAAGGCATCATCCCATACGGGGCACAAATGCTGATAGCCTCAGGACTGGCAAGTATCGCCCCCGTGAGCATCATTGGTTCTCTTTACTATCCTTTCTGTGTAGGTTGTTGTGCCATCTTGGCGATTTTGTTACGTCTGCCGAGGAAATATACATAAAAAACTCAGGAATTATTTGGCTAAGTCGGAGAAAACCACTACCTTTGCACCCGCTTTTACGAGATAAAGGCATTACAGATTTTTTAATTAAACATTTAACAAACAAATTATGGCAACAAGAATTAGACTGCAAAGACATGGTCATAAGAACTACGCGTTCTATACTATCGTCATTGCCAATGCACAAGCTCCACGTGATGGAAAGTTCATTGAGAGAATTGGTACTTATAACCCTAACACCAATCCTGCCACTGTAGAATTGAAGTTTGACCGCGCACTGTATTGGGTTAATGTAGGTGCACAGCCAACTGACACTGTACGCAACATCATGTCTCATGAGGGCGTTTACCTGATGAAGCACTTGCTGACAGGTGTGAAGAAGGGTGCTTTCGATGAGGCTGAGGCACAGAAGCGTTTTGAGGCTTGGAAGAAAGACAAGCAGAATGGTCTGAAGGCTGTGGCTGAGAAGGCTGCTGCTGACAAGAAGGCCGTTAACGAGGCTCGTCTGGAAGCTGAGAAGAAGGTTAACGAGGTAAAGGCTAAGGCACTGGCTGAGAAGAAGGCTGCTGAAGAGGCCGCTAAAGCTGCTGAGGAAGCTGCTAAGGCTGCTGAAGAGGCTGCTGCTGAAGCTCCTGCCGCTGAATAAAGCTAATCATTGCTAAAAAGTACAACCTTCCCGATCCAATCGGGAAGGTTTTTTTGTGTCTGCCCTCCTATATATTGCCAATGATTGTTTGTTCAATTCATAAATAATAATTACCTTTGTTCCCAAATAGACTAAAGATAATGGATTAAGTGAAATGAAAAAGTTATTTTACGTGGGTGCGCTGGCTGCCCTTACAGCTTGCACAGGAAACAATGGATACACCATCAAGGGTGAAATTGCTGATGCTCAGGATGGTGACTCTATTTTCCTGGTGGAGATGAGCGGCAGGCAGTCTGCTAAACAGCAAGGCACCATAATCAAGAACGGCAAGTTCGAGTTCAAGGGAGAGCAAGCTAATCCAGAACTGAGATACCTGATGTATCAACCTGGAACTGAAAACGACCAGGCAATGGATTTCTTCCTGGAGAACGGAACTATCATGGTGAAGATGAGTACCGATGTTACATCCGCCACAGGTACACCTAACAACGACGCTTACCAGCAGATTCGTGACGAGATTTACGACATCCAAGAACAGATGAACGATGTCTATGAGAAAATTGCCAACGAAGAGGACATGAGTGACGAGACTCGCGCCAATATTGAAAAGCTGAGTGCAGAGCTGGAGGACAAATATGTGAGCGTGCTGGTTAAAGGTGCCAAGAACAACGCTACCAATGAGGTGGGCATGCACATGCTGAAGAATTTCTACTTTTATATGAACACACCCGATCTAGCGGAGATTGTGCAGCAGATTCCTGATAAATTCCTAAAAGACGAAAGTATCAATAGAATCAAGGAAGTGGTAACGAAGCTGACAGCTACGGAAGTAGGTAAAAAATTCACGGACTTCGAGTTAAAGGACCCCGACGGCAAACCTGTAAAGTTGAGCGACTACGCAGGCAAGGGCAAGGTGGTGCTTGTGGATTTCTGGGCTAGCTGGTGCGGACCTTGCCGGCAGGAGATGCCAAATGTGGTTAAGGTGTATAACCAATATAAGAAGAAGGGATTCGAGATTGTGGGCGTTTCACTGGATCAGACAGCAGAAGCTTGGAAGAAAGGTATTGCTGACCTGAACATTACTTGGCCCCAGATGTCGGACTTGAAATATTGGCAGTGTGAGGCAGCTGCTATCTATGGCGTGAGTGCTATCCCCCACACAGTACTAATTGACAAGGATGGTACTATCCTGGAACGTAACCTCAGGGGCGAGAAGCTGTATGAGAGAATAGCAGAATTATTAGATTGACGATTATTTAAATTAAAACAATATGAAGAAAGTATCATTGACTTTGATGGCACTGTTGGCAACCTCATTTGCATTTGCACAGCAGGCATTGTTCGGAGGCGCAGGGGTTGTGTCTCCAGAAATTCACCCTGACAATACGGTGACATTCCGTATTGTAGCTCCTAAAGCCGTTGTTGTTCAAGTTACTGGCGATTTCTTGCCTACACAGAAACAGACTGTAAAGTTTGGTGACAACGAAATGGAAATTGAAGCTACTGGTGTGGCTGACCTCACAGAGAAAGATGGTGTATGGGAATACACTACCCCACAACCTGTAGCACCAGAGTTCTACACCTATCACTTCCTGATTGACGGTCAGCGTGTGATTGACATGAACAATGTGTATGTGAATCGAGATGTATCAACACTAAGCAGCATCCTGCTGATTGGTGGTGGTCGTTCAGACCTTTATAAAGTTAACGCTGTTCCTCACGGCACAGTAGCCAAGCGCTGGTACACTCAAGATGGTCTTACCCGTCGTCTGAGCGTTTATACCCCAGCTGGTTATGAAAACAGCAACAAGCGTTATCCTGTATTCTACCTGCTGCATGGTATGGGTGGCGACGAGGAAGCTTGGCTAACACAGGGTCGTACTGCTCAGATTTTGGATAACCTCATCGCACAGGGTAAGGCTGAGCCAATGATTGTGGTGATGACTAACGGCAACGTATCTCAAGAGGCAGCTCCAGGTGAAACTTCTGCAGGTTTCGTTCCTCCTTCAATGAACCTGCCTAAGACAATGGAGGGTTCCTTCGAGAGCAGCTTTATGGATGTGGTGAAGTTCATTGATGCCAACTATCGCACCATTGCTAAGAAGCAGGGTCGTGCTATCGCAGGTCTGTCAATGGGTGGCTTCCATTCAAAGTTCATCTCTCTTAACAATCCTGATACCTTCGACTATATCGGTTTGTTCTCTGCAGCGCTGGGCGTTACTGACCCTAACATTTCTCCTATTTATATGAATGAGGATGCAAAGCTGAAGACTCAGTTCAGCAAGAAGCCTGCCCTCTACTGGATTGGTATCGGTAAGACTGACTTCCTGATTCAAGCCAACAATGCTTATCGTCAGAAGTTGGATGATCTGGGCTATAAGTATCAGTATATGGAGACTGATGGAGGTCATATCTGGCGTAACTGGAGAATTTACTTAACCGAGTTTACCCCTCTGTTGTTCAAATGAATAATGAATAATGAACAATGAATAATGAATAATAGCATTCAACATTCAACGGTCAACGATTATGAAAGCAATTTGTATGCCACAGCCTTGGGCATCACTGATTTGTGCAGGCCTGCAGGATGTGATGAGTATGGCGTGGAAGCCTAAGGAGAATCCTGGTAAGATAGCCATCGTAGCCACGAAGATGCAGATTCCTGCGGAATACCATCAGGCATTACCTTCCTGTTGGTCGTATCGCATCGACAACTACCTGCTAATGGGTCAACTCCCTGCCCTCACCAAGTTACCTTCTGCAGCTATCGTGGGTTATGTGGATATAACGGGCTTCTCTGAGAAAGAAGAATCAGTGTGGAGCCTGCCCGACTGTGTGAATTGGAAGTTGGCTAACCCACGCACATTCAAGCAACCTATCCCTTGCGATGCTGTGGAGCAGTTTGTTTTTGAGACCAGCCTGTTAGACGAGACTTCACTCCCTGAAACTATCGACATTCTGCAACCTACCCTCACTGACGACGGTGTGCTGACGTTGCCACTGAATCAGCTGAAGTTTGACAGCCTGCTGGATGGCGATCAGGAGTTGGATATGAATCTTTATGCCGATAACCGCGACCTCTTTACGGGCTATACGGGCAAGATATGGAATCCCCGCACTGTAAAGAAATTGGTAGCAGTGAGTCCTGCTGGAACAACGCAAAGTTATGAGGTGAAGAAAACCGACCTGATTCTGGATCGTGATGACGACGGATTGCCGTTGAAGATTGAGAAGGTGGGCGGTTGGGAATACCTCTACTATATGCTCTACACCATTGGAGATAAAATCTAAAAATCAATATTAATTAAAAGCATAATATGAAAGAGACTTCACCTTTTATGGTTTTCTCTGGTACCAACTCAAGGTACCTTGCTGAGCGCATCTGCGCCAGCCTGAATTGTCCGCTTGGCAATATGAACATCACTCATTTCGCTGACGGTGAGTTCGCTGTGTCTTACGAAGAGTCCATTCGTGGATCCATCGTGTTTTTGGTACAGTCAACTTTCCCCAACTCTGACAACCTAATGGAGTTGCTGCTGATGATTGATGCCGCCAAACGTGCTTCTGCCAAATCTATCTGTGCAGTGATTCCTTATTTCGGATGGGCACGACAGGATCGCAAGGACAAGCCGCGTGTGTCTATCGGCGCGAAGCTGGTGGCTGATTTATTGTCGGTAGCCGGCATCGACCGCCTGATTACGATGGACTTACATGCTGACCAGATTCAGGGCTTCTTTGATGTCCCTGTAGATCATCTGTATGCATCCAGTGTTTTCATCCCTTACATTAAGTCACTCAACTTGGGCGAAAACTTGGTTATGGCTTCTCCTGACGTGGGTGGTTCTAAGCGTGCTGGAGCATATGCCAAGTACTTCGACGTGCCTCTGGTGCTTTGTAACAAGACTCGTGAGAAGGCTAATGTGGTGGCTTCGATGCAAGTGATTGGTGATGTTAAGGACAAGGATGTGATTCTGATTGACGACATCGTAGATACCGCAGGCACCATCACGAAGGCAGCTAACCTGATGATAGAAAATGGTGCTCACTCAGTACGTGCTATCGCCAGTCACTGCGTGATGTCTGACCCAGCATCTTTCCGCATCCAGGAGTCACAGCTGGTGGAGATGGTGTTTACCGACAGCATTCCTTACAGCAAGAAGTGCGATAAGGTTAAACAGCTCAGCATCGCTGATATCTTTGCAGAAACCATCCGCCGTGTGGTATGCAATGAATCCATCAGCTCACAATACCTGATTTAATTGATATCGAACGACAAAAAGAAAAAGAGGCACATAGAAATATGTGCCTCTTTTTCTATCTACTATTTCAATTTATAATTTTCATCGTATCCTTCTTTTTCCGTCACGAAACAAGCTACAAGACCATAAGTGATCGTAGGACGTATCCAGATTTCAGTGAGCAGATAGTCTGTATATTCGTTGATGGGTTCAAGATAAATATCATAGTTGTAGAGTGCGGCTATAACCATATCGACAATACAAATCATCCACAGGTTGCTTTTGGAGTACCTCTTCCAATTCTTCCGTGCATAAAAGAAGGTGAGCATGAGGAGCAGCAGCACAGATAATGTTAGACACACCAGATGAAGAGGAAAATAGGCCAAAGGTGGTGGAAAGAGAATGTCGCGCAACAGTACTGTTACGCCTACGCATACTGAGCACCAGTAGTTAAACCGCTGGGTGTCAAGTTGCTTGAAGAAGTACATCCACATCATGACCAGGCAGGCTATGTAGAACAAGTTAAGAACTAATTCTGGCCACGACTCACTTAGCCCGAAATGGTTGACTCCGTAGAGCATGATGCCCACCGAAACGATGGCAGCTACTGCGGTAATCACGATGTCGAATATTTGGGATTTCTTCTTGAATCTTGTTTTCATATTTGTTCTATTTAATGTCATGCCCTTGGACAAAAGCCCCTAAGCTTATTATTTTATTGGTTCATCAACATCTCCATTTCATTAAACTTGTCACCCATGCTGAGGTTGTAATAAACACGATGGAGACCATTAAGCCAGAGGGTTTGGTCGTTGGGTTTGAGTTCACGGGCCTTCTCATAATACGGGAGGGCCATTTGGTAGAACGATTTTAGATTCGCCTGATCTACAGAATAACGAGGGTCTTTGATGTCTGTAACTGCTTTGACGGAGAAATCCTGGGCCTGAAGGCAATAGACCAAACCCACATTGCTGTAGGCTTCGGCATAATCGGGATTGGCTTTAATTGAACGCTTGTAGAATGTCAAAGCATCATTGTAACGCTTCATGCTCTGATATAGGAAACCCTTGATAAATAGATAGTAATAGTTGTCAGGATTCTTCGCCAACATACCATCAGCAAACTCCAATGCCTCGTCGTATTTCTCATTTTCACCATAAAAGTCAATCAAGCTCGCAAAGAAGAAGTCGTCTTGCGGATGCTTCTCAATACCTCGTTTCAGCGTTTCCAACCAAGCTGTGGTATTGCCGTAATGCTGATGCGATTGGGCGATGAACTCCATAGCATACTGCCCTACAGTAGCATCGTCCTCTGCGAATGGAGCGTATTTCAGAGCATTGGCATAATCTCCCACTTTCATTGCCGCAAGACTGGCGTAGTAGGCCACCTGAGTAAACACAGAATCGCGCTGCAGCAGATTGTCTTGGGCGAACATATCACTAATGGTGAGGTCGATATAGGTCTTGAAAAAGTCGAGCGACTGTTTGAGTTTCACGGTGTCACCCTCTAAAGAGTGATTATAGTAATAGATGCCACCATTGAGCAGGTTACCTTTGTCAGCCACGATAGCTCGCTGATTATCTTTGCGATACTTATTGATTTTGCCGGGTTTCATCGCCTTCTGCGCCAAAGAGTCGCAGATAAGGAAATATTTGCTCATATTCAGCACGCTATTGTAGATGGTGAGCGTATCGTAAGGCTTGCGTAGATATGCTTTCTCCATCTGCTGCTCCGCCTTGCGCTGCTGTACCCTACCCGCCACATGCCAAGTCTCCGCCAAATCCTTCGTTTCAGGGTTGACAATGATCTTGTCAACCAGCTTCTGCAGCTCCTTCACGTCACCGCTTTTGAGTGTGGCTTTGGCTTGCTTCAATACGTCTTTTTGGGCGTATGAGAAGCTAAATGGAATGATCAAGAGGACAACAATAGCTAGAATCTTTCGCATATATATAAATAAGGTGTTGTTTGTGATTTTGAAAAGGAACCCCAAAAGTGTGTGCTTCCGGGGTTCCAATAATAATTATGTTATGTGCAAAACCGTATTACGGTTTCAAGTTTCAAATTAGTATGCCTGCTGTACTTCTTCGTACTTGTCAGTCATCTGCAGATTGTAGTAAACGCTGCTCAATGCCTGCTTCCACAAACTTACGTTATCTGAAGCCAACTCACGTGCCTTCTCCAAGTAAGGCATTGCCTTCTCATAGAAGCTACGCAAAGTCTTAGCGTCTTCAGCAAACTTAGGATCGTTAGGATTAGAAGATGCAGTCTCTGAGAAGTCCTGAGCCTTCAACACCCATGACTTACCAAGCTCAGCGTATGCCTGTGCATATTCAGGATTCTTCTGGATAGCCTGCTCATACTGCTCAATTGCCTTGTCGTCATTCTTCTGCTGTGAGAACAAGAAACCCTTTACATAATTGTAGAAGTAGTTGCTTGGATCCTTAGCAATCATCTGGTCAGCGAAAGCCTGAGCTTCGTCATACTTGTCAGCTGAAGTATAATAGTCAATCATGTTAGCAAAGAAAGCCTGGTTGCCAGGGAACTTATCCAAAGCATCCTTCAGGACTGTCAACATCTGGTCGGTCTTGTTTTGCTTCTTCAGAGCCTCTACCAAGAACTCAGTTGCGTTTTGACCGTTCTCAGGATCAGCCTGAGCCATAGGAGCATACTGCTCAACTGCTGGATAATTCTCAGAACGAATACCTGCCAAAGCAGCATAGTAAGCTATAGTAGCAAATTGAGGATCAGCCTTCATGTTTTCTTTCTCAAACATAGGAGCGTCAGCTAAGCTAACGTATGTGCCAAAGAAATCCAAAGCCTTCTGATCAGAACCTTCACCGCCACCGTTGAAAGCAGCTACACCACCGTTGATGAGGTTACCCATATCAGCCTTGATAGCTGAAGCCATCTTTGAAGTGAAAGCGTTCATCTTGCCCTTCTGATCTGGCAACTGGTCAGCCTTCAAGAAATACTTAACCATCTGCAATGCAGCATTCTGCATAGCGCCCTCGTCAAAATTCTGACGCTTAACCTGGTTCTCCAGCTGCTTTGCACTGATTTTCTGCTGTACCTGACCAGCAGCATACCAAGTGTCAGCCAAATTAGCAGTCTCTGGATTGTTCAGAGCCTGTTCGATCAGTGAAGTTGCAGTAGCAAAATCACCCTTGTTAGCAGCCTTGGTAGCATTCTTAACGGCATCCATCTGTGCGAAAGCACTACCTGCCACCAAAACAAAAGCCATAGAAACAAATAACTTCTTCATACTTTAAAAATTTAATTATTAATACTTTTATTCATCACTATTATCTATATCAGTCTGAGTGTCCATTTCTGTATTCTCTGGCTGGATATTTTCCATTTCATTAGCACTCTGCTCAATCTCCTCTTCCTCAGCTTCCGACATGACTTTGCATACTGAGCCAATCTCGTCATTGCGCTTCTCGAGGTTAATGAGACGAACGCCTTGGGTTGCACGACCCTGGATTCTCACATCAGCTACCTTCAGGCGGATAGTAATGCCCGACTTGTTGATAATCATCAGGTCATTCTCCTCCGTTACCGTCTTGATGGTTACCAATTTACCCGTCTTCTCGGTGATATTCAAGGTCTTTACACCCTTGGCACCACGATTGGTCTTGCGGTAGTCTTCAATGTCAGAGCGCTTACCATAGCCCTGCTCAGATACCACCATGATGGTTTCGTTCTCAGAATCCTTCACGCAAACCATACCAACTACTTCATCCTGGCCGTCGTCATCGAGCGTCATACCGCGAACACCAGTAGCTGTTCTACCCATTGGACGTACTAACGTTTCATTGAAGCGGATGGCACGACCGTTCTTGTTCGCCATAATAATCTCATTGTCGCCATCAGTAAGGCGTACCTCAATCACCTTGTCGCCTTCCAAGATATTGATGGCATTCACACCATTCTGACGTGGACGTGAATACTCCTCCAAGCAGGTCTTCTTGATAATACCATTCTTCGTACAGAACACTATGTAATGACTGTTATTGAATTCCTGATCTGCAAGGTTCTTTACACGCAGATATGCTGTAACCTTATCATCAGCTTCGATGTTCAACAGGTTCTGGATAGCACGTCCCTTGGAGGTCTTGCCTTCATTAGGAATTTGGTAAACCTTCAACCAATAGCACCTTCCCTTCTGCGTGAAGAACATCATGGTGTTGTGCATCGTTGCTGGGTAGATATGCTCTACAAAGTCCTCATTGCGTGTATTAGAGCCCTTAGATCCAACGCCACCTCTATTCTGGGTGCGGAACTCATGCAATGGCGTACACTTGATGTAACCCATATGAGATATGGTAATAACCACTTCATCATCTGGGTAATAGTCTTCAGGATTGATATCGCCATCCAACAAACTAATCTCAGTCTTACGCTCGTCACCATACTTCTCCTTTACCTCGATAAGCTCATCCTTGATGACCTTGCGGCATACCTCCTCATCGGAAAGAATCAACTCATAGAACGCTATCTTCTTTTCAATCTCTTCATACTCAGCATGCAGCTGCTCCTGCATCAGTCCAGTGAGCTGGCGCAGACGCATTTCTACAATAGCCTTTGCCTGTATCTCATCCAGTTCGAAACGCTTCATCAAGCCTTCGATAGCATCGTTAGGCGACTTGGCTGCACGGATGATGTGCACCACCTCGTCGATGTTGTCACTGGCAATGATCAACCCTTCAAGGATATGCGCCCTCTCTTGTGCCTTTGCCAAGTCATACTTTGTACGACGAATTACCACCTCATGACGATGCTCGATGAAATATTTAATCAGGTCGCGCAAAGTCAGCAAACGTGGTCTTCCATGTACCAATGCTACATTGTTAACGCTAAAGGATGTCTGCAACTGCGTCAACTTGTACAATTTATTTAATAATACATTAGCGTTGGCGTCTCTTTTAACATCTATTACGATACGCATACCCTCACGATCGCTCTCGTCGTTGGCGTTGGCGATGCCGTCAATTTTTTTTTCGTTAGCCAAATCAGCGATGTATTTGATGAGTTCAGCCTTGTTGACACCATAAGGGATTTCACTTATGACAATCTTGTCATGAGTGCCACCAGTCTCAATGTCAGCCTTGCCACGCACCACAATGCGTCCCCTACCCGTTTCGTAAGCATCGCGGATACCACTAGTACCCAAGATGATGCCACCTGTTGGGAAGTCAGGACCCTTAATGTATTGCATCAGTTCTTCAGTTGTAATGTCGTTGTTATCAACATAGGCAACACAGGCATCAATAACTTCGCTGAGGTTGTGTGTTGGCATATTGGTAGCCATACCAACGGCAATACCAGAGGCTCCATTCACAAGCAAATTAGGAATGCGTGTTGGCATTACGGTTGGTTCCAGCTCCTCATTGTCGAAGTTGGGCTGCATGTCAACTGTATCCTTGTCGAGGTCCTGCATCATCTCCTCACCAATTTTACGCAGTCGGCACTCGGTATATCGCATGGCGGCAGGGCCGTCACCATCTACAGAGCCGAAGTTACCCTGTCCGTCAACAAGCATGTAACGTAGAGCCCAAGGCTGAGCCATACGCACCAGTGCTCCATAGACTGATGAGTCACCATGTGGATGGTATTTACCCAACACCTCGCCTACCACACGTGCACATTTCTTATATGCCTTGTCAGAGGTGTTGCCTACTTGTTTCATACCATACAAAATCCTGCGATGAACAGGCTTGAAACCATCTCTTACATCAGGCAGAGCACGAGCCACAATCACAGACATGGAATAGTCTATGTATGAGGATTTCATCTCCTCCTCGATGTTTACTTTTATAATTCTGTCTTGGTCAATCATTTAGTAAATTTAAAAATTACACTTTAAGGCTTTATACAAAAAACCGTGTAAAATTACTACTTTTTTGTGACATACAAAAGCGATTTTGGTAAAAAAAAAATTATGGCACAATATTTGTTACGATTATGCGGGGATATGAAACATTTTCGTATCTTTGCAAAGCGTATTGTTTATTTTTAATTTTAGAGGTATAAAGATACATGGAGAACAGATTTACAGAAAGAGTAACAAACATCATCCATTTCAGCAAAGAAGAGGCTAACAGACTCAGGAACAGCAGTATTGCACCTGAACATCTGTTACTGGGCATTTTACGTGAAGGCGAAGGCAAAGCGATAGAACTGCTGAAAAATCAACATGTGGACTTGCTGGAGTTGAAGACCAGCCTGGAGGAGATGCTGAAGATGAATGCCACGACAACACAGACAAATAATGACGATGTGCCATTTAACGCAGAGACGAGTCGCATCCTGCGCATCAGTTTGCTAGAGGCGCGATTGTTGAAAGACAACCAAGTGGATACGGAGCACTTGCTGCTAGCTATCCTTAAAGATAATAATACTACTGCAGCCAACACACTGAATGACTGTGGGATGGATTACCGAAATGTATTAAATTTGCTGGTAACGAAACCAGCTGAAACGCAAGATGGTATGGGCTATACAGAAGACGACGATATGGACGAAGAGGATGAGGAGGGAGATAGCTACAGTTCTCCAAGCCAACCAACTGGCAATCAACAGTCTGCACAACAGAAAACATCTACTATCCATAAGCAGGGCGATACCCCCGCACTGAACAACTTTGGAACTGATATTACCAAGGCTGCTGCTGAGGGTAAGCTTGACCCTGTGGTAGGGCGTGAACGTGAAATAGAGCGTGTAGCACAAATCCTTAGTCGCCGCAAGAAAAACAACCCGATTTTGATTGGTGAACCTGGCGTGGGTAAGTCTGCCATTGTGGAAGGGCTGGCCCTCCGTATCGTGGAGCAGAAGGTATCGCGTATGTTGTTCAACAAGCGTGTGGTGATGTTGGATATGGCTGCCGTAGTAGCTGGAACAAAGTATCGCGGACAGTTTGAAGAACGCCTGCGTGCCATTATAAAGGAGCTGCAAAACAACCCTGACATCATCTTATTTATTGATGAAATTCATACGATTATAGGAGCAGGTGCAGCTTCTGGTTCTATGGATGCAGCCAATATGCTGAAGCCAGCTTTGGCAAGGGGTGAGATTCAGTGCATTGGTGCTACAACAGTGGATGAGTTTAAGAAATCTATCGAGAAAGATGGAGCATTGGATCGCCGTTTCCAGAAGGTGATGGTGGAGCCTACCACCCCTGACGAGACGCTACAGATTATGCGTAATATTAAGGGCAAGTATGAGGACCACCATAACGTGACCTTTACCGATGATGCCCTGTTGGCGTGTGTCAAGTTGACAGACCGTTACATCACCGACCGCCAATTCCCAGATAAAGCTATCGATGCTTTGGATGAAGCAGGCTCTCGCGTACATCTTTCAAATATTAGTGTGCCGCATGAGATAGAGGAGAAGGAGCACGAAATTGCTGCTGCCATTGAACAGAAGTCAGAAGCAGTGAAAGAGCAGAACTATGAATTGGCTGCCAGCTATCGCGACAAGGTGAAAGATTTGGCTGCTGAGCTGGATGAGATGAAAGCTGAGTGGGAGAAAAATCTCAAGGGTAATCGCAAAGTGGTTGACGCAGAGCAGATAGCTGATGTAGTATCTATGATGTCTGGCATCCCTGTCCAGAAACTTGCACAAGCAGAGGGTGTTCGCTTGGCAGGCATGAAAGAGGAACTGAAAAAACGTGTGATTGCTCAAGACGATGCCATCGAGAAGATATCGAAAGCTATCCTGCGTAGTCGTATCGGCTTAAAGGAACCAAATCACCCCATAGGCACGTTCTTGTTCTTGGGACCTACGGGCGTGGGTAAGACATACTTAGCGCAGCAATTGGCTGTTTTTATGTTTGGCTCAATTGATGCTTTGATTCGTGTAGATATGAGCGAATATACTGACGAATATAATGTATCTCGTTTGATTGGAGCACCTCCGGGCTATGTAGGTTATGAAGAAGGTGGGCAACTGACTGAGAAAGTGCGTCGTAAGCCCTACTCTATCGTGCTTCTTGACGAGATTGAGAAGGCACATCCTAAGGTGTTTAACGTGTTGCTGCAGTTGCTTGATGAGGGCAGACTGACTGACAGTTTTGGCAGGACAGTAGATTTCAAGAATACGGTGATCATTATGACGTCTAACATTGGTACCCGTCAGCTGAAGGAGTTTGGTGGTGGTATCGGATTTAATGCTAGGCAGCGAGCTAATGATAAGGAGTATTCTCGCAATGTGATTCAGAAAGCACTGAATAAGCAGTTTGCTCCCGAATTCCTGAACCGAATAGACGAGATTATCACTTTCGATCAATTATCGCAAGAGGCTATCCTTCAGATTGTGGATTTGGAAATAGAAGCCCTTGAAAAACGCATTGAAGGTATTGGTTATAAGTTGGTTATTGATGATGAGGTAAAGCAGTTCTTAGGTAAGCATGGTTACGATGTACAGTTTGGTGCTCGTCCATTGAAGCGTGCTATTCAGAATTACCTGGAAGATGAACTTTCGGAGCTGATTATCAATGAGAGTATTCCTGAGGGGGCTACGATAACTGTTAAATACAATAGCGAGGCAGATAAACTGAATTTTATATAATATCTTCCCTTTGTCACGACAAAATGTCAGTCTTAAACGACTGGCATTTTTTTTGCCTCTATACAAGTAAAACATTAAAACAAAAAGATATGCAAAAAGGTAATATTGGTGTAACAACCGAGAACATTTTCCCTATTATCAAGAAATTTCTGTACAGCGAGAATGAAATATTCTTGCGCGAATTAGTATCTAATGCCGTTGATGCTACCCAGAAAATCAAGACTTTATCCTCAATGGGTGATTTTAAGGGCGAACTGGGTGACCTTACAGTTAATGTTAAACTCGACAAAAAAACCATCACGATATCGGATCGCGGTATTGGTATGACAGCCGAGGAGATTGACAAGTATATCAATCAAATTGCATTCTCTGGCGCTAACGACTTCTTAGAGAAGTATAAGAACGATGCCAACGCCATTATCGGTCACTTTGGCTTGGGCTTCTACTCTGCTTTTATGGTGGCAAAGAAGGTGGAAATCATCACCAAGTCTTGCAAGGAAGGTTCACAAGCCGTAAAATGGACTTGCGACGGTAGTCCTGAGTTTTCTTTGGAAGAAACTGATAAGCCAGGTCGTGGTACTGACATTGTACTCTACATCGACGACGATTGCAAAGAGTTCCTTGAGGAAAGCCGCATTGAGGGTTTGCTGAAAAAGTATTGTCGCTTCTTGCCTGTACCAGTGGCATTTGGCAAAAAGAAGGAATGGAAAGATGGCAAACAGGTAGAGACAGAAGAAAACAACATCATTAACGACACGACTCCTCTTTGGACTCGAACGCCTTCTGATTTAAAGGATGAGGATTATAAAAAATTCTACTCATCACTCTACCCAATGTCTGACGAGCCTTTGTTTTGGATTCACCTAAATGTAGATTATCCTTTTAACCTCACGGGTATTTTGTATTTCCCGAAAGTGAAGAGCAATGTAGAACTGAACAAGAACAAGATTCAGTTGTATTGCAACCAGGTGTATGTAACTGATTCTGTAGAGGGTATTGTGCCTGACTTCTTAACTCTGCTGCATGGCGTTCTGGATTCTCCTGATATCCCTCTAAATGTGTCTCGTTCTTATCTACAAAGTGATGCCAACGTGAAGAAAATATCTACTTATATTACAAAAAAGGTGTCAGACCGCCTGCAGGATATCTTCAAAAAAGATCGCAAGCAGTTTGAGGATAAGTGGAACGACCTGAAAATCTTCATCGACTATGGTATGCTTACACAGGAGGAATTCTATAATCGTGCTAAGGATTTCGCCCTCTTCACAGATACGGATGGCAAGAATTACACATTTGATGAATACAAGACGTTAATTAAGGACAACCAGACAGATAAAGATGGTAACTTGATTTACCTGTATGCCAATAACAAGGATGAACAATATAGCTTCATCGAAACTGCTACCAACAAGGGTTATAATGTATTGTTAATGGATGGGCAATTGGACATTGCTGTGGTGAGTATGCTTGAGCAGAAATTTGAGAAGTGCCGCTTTACTCGTGTGGATAGCGATGTGATTGATAACCTTATCGTTAAGGAGGAAAAGAAAGCTGCTTCATTAGATGCCAGTCAGCTTGAAGCAGTTAATGCTATCTTCAAGAACCAGATGCCAAAGATGCCGAAGACAGAATTTGAGGTGATAACGCAAGCGATGGGTGAGAATAATATACCTATTATTATTACTCAGAGTGAATATATGCGTCGTATGAAGGAGATGGCGAACATTCAAACAGGTATGAGCTTTTATGGTGAGATGCCTGATATGTTCAACGTAGTACTGAATAGCGACCATCCGTTGGTAAAGCAAGTTATCGCTGACGAGGAAACTAATTGCCAACCAAGCGTTAAGCCTATTCAAGAGCAGATGAATGCCGTGAATAAGAAACGCAACGAGTTAAAGGATCAGCAAAAAGGCAAGAAAGACGAAGAGATTCCACAGGCTGATAAGGATATGGTGAATGACCTCGATAAGCAATGGGATGAACTGAAGACTAAGAAGAATGCTGTGTTTGCTGAGTTTGCTGGCAAGAACCAACTGGTGAAGCAGCTCATTGACTTGGCTTTGCTGCAAAATGGCATGCTGAAAGGTGAGGCGCTAAGCAACTTCATCAAGCGCAGTATTGAGCTGATGAAATAAAGATTTGAAAAAAAACTGCAAATAAGCATTGTCAATTCAAAAAAAGTATGTAAATTTGCAGCCGTTAAACAAAAACGGACTGGTTCCGTAGCTCAACTGAATAGAGCATTTGACTACGGATCAAAAGGTTGTGGGTTTGAATCCCGCCGGAATCACTCCTTGATATGTTTAACTACGGTTTGGTTCCGTAGCTCAACTGAATAGAGCATCTGACTACGGATCAGAAGGTTGTGGGTTTGAATCCCGCCGGAATCACAAAGGGAAAGAGAATCAATCTTGAAAGTAAACTTTCATCTTGATTCTCTTTTTCCTTTGTAGATTAGCCTGTAGAAGGGACAGGGTTCGACATAGTCAATCCTGTCGGAATCACAAAACCAGAGAAGAGAAACATGAAAACACGTTTCTATTCTTTTTTGCAAAATAGAGATTAGGTTAAAGGAATACCTATATTGTCAGTTGTTTCAAAAAGGTCAGTTTTAGGGGAACACTCATAATATACAAAAAGAGGGAGAATCACTTCTTCCTCTTTTTCGTAGGGACGATCGGGCTCGAACCGATGACCTTTGCAATGTGACTGCAACGCTCTAAACCATCTGAGCTACGCCCCTAACATGACTAGCCATCAAAATCTATGCAAAAGTACAGCATTTTCTCTTTTCAACAAAACTTTTCCTAAATTTTTTCTCAAAAAAATTAAATGTCACTCACGATGGTTCTACCAAATGGTGTCAATGCAATACCTGCAAACTTAAAGTGTTGGAGACCAAAAGGGATGCCAATAATAGTGCAACACAGCAACAAGCCAAAGAACAGGTGTGTGAGGCAGATGGGAATACCTGCAAACAACCAAAGGATATTCATGATGGTGCTCAGGCAACCAGGTTGTCCAGGCAGGAGATCTACCCTACTGCCAAAAGGCCATAGCATCAGCAAACCCAATTTAAAAGTCTGCAAACCAAAGGGGATAAAGATGATGGTAATACAAAGTACCACACCAACCATAAAATACTCGAAGGCGGTTTCCAAACCACCACAAATAAGCCATATGATATTGCCTAATATTTTCATAATACTATATGATTATTAAGTTAAAAAACGGCAACTGTCTTCACAGACGGTTGCCGCTACACATTTTCATGCTTTACTATGAATCAACTAAAAGTTAAATTTTCGCAACTAAGATAGTGCATTTATTTCATTTATCCAAATAATGGAGCAGAAATTTTTATTTTTTTTCATTTGTAAAGCTTGAACATATCTTTAGCAAACCTTCACCAACGATGCTAAGCGTTTGCACTTATCACGCAAAGGAGTCAAATCTGTGCCCAAAGGAGCCGTTGCCAGTACCACACCCATTCTTCTATGGAGCCTAGCCACTGGTTTGCCGAAAATACGCAAATCGGTATCATCTTCACGTAAAACATCCTCCAAACCTGTATAGTCTGGCTCTGATTGTTTCACGATATCCGACAAAATTACAGCACTGGCTCCATTTTTATATTGCTTAATGGCTGGTATCGGCAAGCCTAACACCGTACGTGCGTGCAACTCGAACTCACTGAAGTTTTGGCAACCGCTCAAAGTAACCATACCCGTATCATGCGGGCGAGGTGACAGTTCAGAGAAATACACACCATCCTTGTTACTGATAAAGAACTCCACACCCCAAATACCAGCACCTGTGAGGGCACCCGTCACCTTAGCAGCCATATCTTGAGCTGCTTGCAGATGCTCTGGTTTCATTGGCATAGGCTGGAAACTTTCACGATAGTCGCCACTAATCTGCACATGTCCGATAGGCGAACAGAAAAGTGTAGGACGACCAAACTGTTGAGTTACCGTTAGCAAAGTAATTTCATAGTCGAAGTGAATGAATTGTTCCACAATCACTTCCTTAATATCACCTCGAGCTCCTTCACTGGCTTCTTTCCAAGCCTGCTCCAAATCCTCTGGGCGTTTTACCACCGATTGACCATGACCAGATGATGACATCAACGGTTTGATGACACAAGGGAAGCCAATAACCTCAGTAGCCGCTTTTAATTCTTCCATATTCTTGGCATAGCGATAGTTGGCAGTCTTGACACCCAACTCCTTAGCTGCCAAATCACGAATGGCTTTGCGGTTCATGGTGTAGTTCACGGCACGGGCACTAGGAACCACTTGAATGCCTTGCTTCTCGAAATCGAAGAGACGCTCCGTGCGGATGGCCTCAATCTCTGGCACAATGATATCCGGATGATGCTTCTCAACAACCTTTTGTAGAGCATCGCCATCAAGCATGCTGAACACCTCAAACTCGTCGGCTACCTGCATGGCAGGAGCACCTGCATACGCATCACACGCCACCACATGCTGACCCAGTCGCTTAGCAGCGATGGTGAACTCCTTGCCAAGTTCACCAGATCCTAACAACAATATCTTCTTCATTGATGTGCTTCTCTCAACAAATCGTTTACAACTTTTACTGGATTAAATGTAGATACAGGCACTTCCACAAATACTGTGTTCCAGTCACTCATGGCACCATTCCACAAGCCTGGCAATTCCAATGCCTTCAATTCACGACCATTCTTTGACTTCTGTGAGATGAAGCCAGTGGCTTTATCCACATATTTAGGAAGGTCAAACTTATTGCCTTGGAAATCCTTGATAGCACATACCAGATCTACAGGATTAAAGTGAGTGCCCTGCTCGAACAAAGCCTTCTTTTCCGGATCACTCATATCAATCTGAGAGCTTTCCAAAATCTGTGAAGAGATAGTGCCATCAGGGTTGTAAGCCAGGAATGGACCACCACCGGGCTCACCCAAATTCTTCACCATACCACAAACACGCATTGGGCGATTCAACTTCTTCTTTAAATAAACCACCAACTCAGAATCCTCCATGTTTTTAGTATCGGGATGCTTGCAGAACAACTGCTTCTGAACGAACTGTAGAATATCCAACACTTGTTCGTGAGAATACTTGCCACTCTCCAGAAGTTGTAGATACTGGAATGCCTTCTGTTGCAAGGTAATCAGTACGCCAGCCAATACTTTCTTATAGATTACCGTATCGCCACGCATGCGGTCACTCGTCACATTGTCGATATTTTTGATGAACACAATGTCGGCATCGAGGTCGTTCAAGTTCTCAATCAGAGCGCCATGACCACCCGGACGGAACAACAACTCACCATTCTCCTCGCGGAAAGGTTCATTGTTCAAATCCACAGCAACAGTGTCGGTACTTGCCTTCTGCTCAGAGAAAGTGATGTCGTAGTCCACACCGAACTTCTGCGCATAACCTTCTGCAGTCTCTTTAGCCTTATCCTCAAACAATTTGCGATGGTTAGGTGAAACAGTGAAATGTACATTCACCTTGCCGTTCTTATTGGATGCATAAAGGGCACCCTCTACCAAATGCTCCTCCAATGGAGTGCGATTGCCACGAGTATAGTGGTGGAACTTCAGTAAGCCCTTAGGTAGATTACCATAATTCAAGCCATCTTCCTTCAATAATGCAGCCACCACTTTCTTGTAGCTACTTTCAGCCATCAATGCATCAATACCCTTGCCATAGAGTTTCTGACAAGTAGCATTCAAATCATCGAAGAATGCAAATTTGTGGATATCAGCAAAGAATGTCTTCTCATATGCTTTCGTGGGCTCATTGTAGTCAGCATCCAAGAAAGCAAACAAATCTTTGAACATACGGCTGGCTGCACCAGACGCAGGTACAAATTTAACCACACGCCTCTCAACAGAAGAAGACGTGTAGATATCCCATGCCTTGAGATACGCATCCACATTCACGGGTGACAAATCCATGATTCCATTAGACACCGAAGCCGCTGCATAGAGCTTCAAAAATGGGAAACCATGCTCAAAACACGCCAGCTCTTCAGCCAGCTTCTCCTCAGAAATGCCCTTTTTTTCGAGCAAGTCCTTGTCTTTTTGTGTTAACATCATATTGATTCAAGTTTTATTATATTCACGAATAGCAAATATAGGGAGAATTCCGCACATTTCAATCTTGAAAAGCAAAAAAATTCTCTTTTTATGTGTTTTTTTTCGTGATGGGGTGTTTTTTCATAGGTGGAGAAGAAAAAAACACTAATTTTGCACCATATTAATTTAAAGAGACTAAACAAACGAGATGAGATTTCAATTTATGCTATTCCCCGTACTGGTGTTATTAGTGGTAATTTACATCTATTACCGCATCTGGCACATCTTGCCCCTAAGTCAACTGATGAAGTGGCTCGTCACCCTAGCAATGCTCCTACCCGTTGGCTTGTTCTTTGCATATATAGCGAGTCGTAACGACAATGCCTCTCTGTGGGTGAACCAAGTGTTTTCAATTGTCAGTACGTCGTGGATGATTATACTGCTCTATTTATTGATGACTTTCTTTGTGACCGATATCGCCCGTCTTTGCATACCCGCCATTCGCCCATGGTTCAACAATAGTTGGGTGGGAACTTTGGGCATCTTGGCTTTCATGGTGGTGACTTTTGTGGGTGGCAACCTATGGTACCATCACAAGGTGAGAGTGCCTTTGAATGTTCAGATTGACAAAGTAATGAAGCCAATAAAGGTGGTGGGCATCAGCGACCTGCACTTAGGATACACCATTGGTAAAGGGGAATTGGCCAAATGGGTGGAGATGATTAACAAAGAGCAAGCTGATGTGATTCTCATAGCAGGCGACCTGATTGACAGCAATGTGGTACCGGTGGAAAAGCAACGCATGTATGAGGAGTTGGGACAACTGAAAGCTCGCTACGGAGTGTTTGCCATCTTAGGCAATCATGACTATTATGCCGACAATGAAAAGAGCGAGGCATTGATTCGGAAAGCTGGTATCCACTTGCTGAAAGACAAAGCTGTGCTGGTAGACGATGCGTTTTATGTGGTAGGTCGTGATGATCGTGCCAACGACCAAAATCGCAAATCACTGAATGAATTGACTAAAGACTTGGATCACACAAAACCCATCTTGCTGATGGATCATCAGCCTTATCATCTAGACAGAACTGAAGCTGCCGGTATAGACTTCCAGCTCTCTGGCCACACACACCATGGACAGATATTCCCCATCAATCTGGTAACCGACCAAGTGTATGAGAAATCGCATGGTTATCTCCGCAAGGGCAATACCCATATTTACGTCACTTCGGGCATCGGTCTTTGGGGTGGCAAGTTCAGAATTGGTACTCAAAGTGAGTATTTGGTACTAGAAATGGCTGGTCTTAAATGACCAGCCATTCTTAACTTTGATTAATATGCCTTAAAAAACTGCCTGTCGCCTTCCTCAATGATTGAGATTCGGTCTTCACGAGCCAGCCATCCGATTGCGAAAGCCAAGTCATTGGCTTGCAAATTCGACTGGACAATCATGTCGATAAAGGTCATCGGCGTCGCGGCTTTTGTCAGCATAACCCAGATTAATCTGGCATTTTTAGCGATTCTATCTGCGTTCATAAAGCAAAATGTTTAAATAATATCATATCGTGTTTCTTCTTTTTCCACCCGCAATTTAGTAATTTTATTCGTCACCTCCAAATTTTTACATGAAAAAATTCATTATTTAAGCATTTTTGATTAACTTGCACTCAAATTAAAGAAATGCACCATGACAGGACAAAATTTCTTCACGCCTGAGGAGAGAAAGCTCTTCCTGGCGCTCTATCATAAACTGCTTCGACTGACAGGCGACTCGTTTTTACCTGCCGATGTACGCAAGCTCAAAACACAGCTCGTCAGATCTATTGAGTCTGGTAAGCTTCAACGCGACATCTTCGTCTTGAACCCTCTTCTGAAGAGCGTTCAGACCGCCATCATCGTTGCCGATGAAATTGGCATGAAACGTGCATCGGTTATGGGTATCATGCTACATGAGTCGGTAAGTAGTGGAGTTTGCTCCATCGATGATGTAGAACACATCTTTGGTTCTGACGTGGCAGGCATCGTGCGTGGACTGATTCGTGTACAGGAGTTGTATGTCAAAAGTCCGTCGATAGAATCCGAGAATTTCCGCAAGTTGCTACTTACCTTTGCAGAGGATATGCGCGTAATTCTCATTATCATAGCTGATCGAGTGAACATCATGCGACAGATTCGTGACGTGGAGAACGACGAAGCCCGTTTGCAGGTAGCCAACGAAGCAGCATACCTTTATGCTCCCCTAGCCCATAAGCTGGGTCTATATGCTTTAAAGT
Organism: Bacteroidaceae bacterium; assembly: GCA_017534535.1. Classification (GTDB taxonomy): domain Bacteria; phylum Bacteroidota; class Bacteroidia; order Bacteroidales; family Bacteroidaceae; genus Bacteroides. The sequence goes on from JAFXVZ010000007.1 coordinate 45,399, forward strand.
CGGAGCTGGAAGACCTCTCGCTGAAATATACCGAGCACGATATGTACTACCATATCAGGGAGAAACTCAATGAAACGAAAAAAAGTCGCGACGCATATATCGAGCGATTCATACAACCTTTACAAAAGCATTTAGAAGAAGCCGGACTGAAGTTCCACATCAAGGGCAGAACGAAGTCCATCCACTCCATCTACCAGAAGATGAAGAAGCAGAAGTGCCCCTTCGAGGGGGTTTATGACCTCTTCGCTATCCGTGTGATTTTGGATTCACCATTGGAGAAGGAAAAGATGCAATGCTGGCAGGTGTATAGCATCGTGACGGATATGTATCAGCCGAATCCCAAGCGATTGCGTGATTGGCTTTCAGTACCAAAGAGCAATGGCTATGAGTCATTGCATATCACAGTTATGGGACCTGAAGGCAAATGGGTAGAGGTACAGATTCGTACGGAACGCATGGACGAGGTGGCGGAACGAGGCTTAGCTGCCCACTGGCGCTACAAAGGCATCAAGGGCGAGACGGGACTTGACGATTGGCTCACCTCTGTGCGTGAAGCACTGGAGAGTTCTGAAGGGACAGGCCTTGAGGCAATGGATCAGTTTAAGATGGATCTGTATGAAGACGAGGTGTTTGTGTTTACCCCCAAGGGGGACCTATACAAACTTCCAAAGGGTGCCACAGTGCTCGACTTTGCCTTTATGATTCACACCAAACTGGGGTGCAGTTGTACGGGTGGCAAGGTTAATGGAAAGAATGTGCCCATTCGTCAGGAACTGAAGAGTGGTGACCAAGTGGAGATTATGTCATCGGCATCACAAACTCCCAAACAGGGATGGCTGAAGATAGTGGTCACCTCGAAAGCTCGCACGAAAATCAAGCAGGCATTGAAGGAAACGGAAGCTCGTCAAAGTGCCTTTGCCAAGGAGGAATTGGAGCGTAAGCTGAAGAACCGCAAGATTGACTTCGACGAGTCTATCATGATGCGTGTCATCAAACGTATGGGCTATAAAATCATCACGGATTTCTACCAGCAGATTGCAAACGGTAATATCGATACCACTCGCATCATCGACGAATATGTAGAGCAGCTGCGACGTGAGACAGAGAATGTTGAGACTCAGACACGAACCGCTGAAGGCTTCAGTCTGCAAATGATGGATGGTACAGAAGAAAATGCTCGTGAGGATGTGCTGGTTATCGACCAAAATCTCAAGGGTATACAATATCAGTTGGCACAATGTTGCCACCCTATCTATGGAGACGATATCTTTGGTTTCGTGAGTATCAAACGAGGGATTATGATTCACCGCATGAACTGCCCGAATGCACATGATATGCGTGAGCGATACGGTTATCGCATTGTGAAGGCTCGATGGGCTGGAAAGTCGGTGGGTTCACAATACCCAATCACCCTGATGGTAGTAGGAAATGACGATATCGGAATCGTGACGAACATCACTTCTATAATAAATAAGGAAGATGGCATCACTTTGCGAAGCATTGGCATTGAGGCGAATGATGGCTTGTTCAATGGACAACTCACAGTAATGGTGAGTGATACGTCGAAGTTGAACGCCCTGATTAAGAAACTGAAAACCGTTAAAGGAGTAAAGAACATTAGCAGAATATGAGTTACGATTTCAAGAAACAAATGAGGAGTTTTAAGTTTGCTTGGAAAGGCATCATAACTTGTGCGGGCCACGAGCAGAACATCACGTTTCACTTGTTGGCTGCCTTAGTGGTTGCAATGGCAGGCATTTTCTTTGGTATTACCAAGGCAGAGTGGCTGGCTGTCATCATCTGCATCGGCATGGTGATTACAGCTGAACTGTTCAACTCTGCTATAGAACGACTGGTGGATATGGTGTCGCCTCAATGGCAGAGTATTGCTGGTGAAGTAAAGGACATTGCCGCTGGTGCCGTACTCGTGACAGCCATAGCAGCAGCTATCGTCGGACTGATAGTATTCGTCCCCTATTTGCTCAACATCTTCAGTTAATAGAGTACAACTCCTCTTTTTGCTGTTATAATTGTAATAATTCTGCCAAACCGATTATTTCCTCACACGCTTCTTACGGAAATATGGCAAGGTTATCAACGAGAAAGCCAACAAGGAAACTAGTATCGTAACTAAACTGTTAATCAAAACATTCTCCACATGCTCTCCTACTACCATGCCCACAATTAAGCCTGTCATCATTGCCAATTGCATAGTGGTGTTGGCAGTACCTCGCTGACAATGGTGCGAGAGTTTGACAAACATCCTGGTCAATGGCACTACACCAATGGCCAGAGCCAATAAGGCAACCGTACATATCCACGTATATGGTGGCAACAGACTAGTGGTCATGCCTATACCTATAGCCAATGCACACACATTGATGGCAGGCAACCATGCTTTGGGTAAGAAGAAACGGTCAAGGTTCAAAAGCCCTACTCCTTCAGGAGCGCGGAAAGGCACATAGACACACGACTCTGCTACCAGACACCCTGCCCAAAGAATCAATGCCCCATACACTATTTGCTGAAAATCCACCACCAAGTACAATTTCGACAACAGGAAGCCTACCAGCAATCCCAATGCCCCAGAGAAGGCATACATGCGGTTCCCCGCACCTCGGCGCTGCGACTTGGTTATGTCAATTGCAACGGTGATGCCAGCGGTAGTGGCTATTCCAAACAAGGCTCCAGCCACAGTGTCCAATGTCCAAAGTTGCCACGCTTGAGTGACCATCGTTGAGCCAAAGGCACATAAACCCAAGCCTATAGTAGAAGCCATCAATACGTGATTACGCCTGTAAACATCGCCCAAATAGGCATGCAATGGTCCAATACCAATCATGGCAACGACGAACAGCAACATCGTGACCATCATGTTAAATCTATCAAGACCAAACAAATAGCCCTCTGCTGACAAAACGGGTAACAAAGTCCATACCCCCGCATAAAGCAAAAAGTTGGAAATACAGATGAGCCAGAAATCTAGCGTCATCAGTTTATGTGTACCTTCTTTCATACCAATTCATGAGTTTATCGAACGAAAAATCAAGGTAATCGCGTAATATATAGTGGCAATATGGAGAAATGGATTCAGCCGAATTGGTAGTAGCCAATCCCACCACAGTAGCTCCTGATGCCATACCAGACTTCAATCCGTTGAACGAGTCCTCAAAAACAAAGGAATGCTTTGCATCGGTATCAAAAAGCTTCATACCCAACAAATAACAATCGGGGTCTGGCTTCGACTTAGTGAACATCTCAGCGGTTAAGATTCGGTCGAACATTTGCTCGATTTCAGGATGTGCCTCATACACGGCAGCCATCTTCCCTTCATCGGAACTAGTCACCACGGCAGTCATCACGCCATGGGCTTTCAAGTCTGCCAAAAAGGTTTCGAAACCATCTACATATTCATATTTCATATGCTGTTCGAAGTTCTTCAGCTTTTGGTCAATCTCAAGCTGAGCCTCAGGTAAAAGATTGAAATATGTATGGAAGATATTGGTAAGGGTTTGACCCTTGATAATCTGTTCCAAGTTGTCATGTTGTAAGTATTCCACCCCTATCTGGTGCCAGAAAATGCTGTACTGTGATTCAGTGTCCATCACCACTCCATCGAAGTCAAACAATGCCGAAAATCTCTCGTTCGTATTCATAAAAAACTTACCTATTGTTCATTTCGGGTGCGAAATTACAAAGAAAATTCTTATCTTTGCAACAAAATCGCTAAAAACGTTCAAGAATATGGAAGAGAAGATCAAACAGACGGTGGCTACTATGAAGCGCAATTTCGCTTATCTTTGGTTTGCGGCATTGTTGATTGTCATCATTGGTGAGACGGGTGGATTTGACCTCACTGGAGCTTATGCAGACAATGTGCGTGCAGTGTATTTCACTGAGACAGTGGTAATTCTGCTCACAGCTTGTTGTGTTCCTGCTGCTCTGAAGTTCTTCGGTTGGATGAAGAACAAGAAATTGGATAGCATAGCCAGTACAGAGGCAGCTTTGAACCAATACTTGGTTTGGAGTTCCATAAGAATATTGCTGCTCGCCATGCCTGTTGTGACTGGTGTTATTGGTTACTACCTCATGCAAAGCACCTCATGCATTCTCTGTGCCTGCATCGCCCTCACCGCATCGCTGTTCTGCATACCCTCAGAGAAACAAGTACGCAAGGATTTGATGATTGACAAGTAGAATTTGCACACACATCTTTCTTTTGTGCAGATTTTCAGTCTCTTATGTGCTATAAATTGTTAAATGAAGATAATTAGACCACAACAATTGGCTAGAATCCTTTTTTTCCTGTATATTTGCAGTCCAAACTAATTTAATAAGGTATAAGAAATGAAAGCATTCGTATTTCCTGGACAAGGAGCCCAATTTACGGGCATGGGTAAAGACCTGTATGAGTCTTCACCATTGGCAAAAGAATTATTCGACAAGGCAAACGATATCCTCGGTTTCCGTATTACAGACATCATGTTTGAAGGTACCGACGAAGAGCTAAAACAGACAAAGGTAACTCAGCCAGCAGTCTTCCTACACTCTGTAATTTCCGCACTCTGCATGGGTGATGCTTTCCAGCCAGAGATGACCGCTGGTCACTCGCTGGGCGAGTTCTCTGCTCTGGTAGCAGCTGGTGCCTTGAGCTTCGAGGATGGCCTCAAGCTGGTGTATGCCCGTGCAATGGCTATGCAGAAGGCCTGCGAGGCGCAGCCATCAACAATGGCAGCCATTATCAACCTGTCCGATGAAAAGGTAGAGGAGATCTGCCGCCAGGTGTCTGACGGTGGTGAGGTAGTGGTAGCAGCCAACTACAACTGCCCTGGTCAGATTGTGATTTCCGGCTCTATCGAGGGGATCAATCAGGCTTGCGAACTGATGAAGGCTGCTGGTGCTAAGCGTGCATTGCCGTTGAAGGTAGGTGGCGCGTTCCATTCTCCGCTGATGCAGCCTGCTAAGGAGGAGCTGGAGGCAGCTATCAACGCCACCAAGTTCAACACCCCTAAGTGCCCTGTTTATCAGAATGTAGATGCACAACCACACACCGACCCTGAGATTATCAAGGCTAACTTAGTAGCTCAGCTTACCGCTCCTGTTCGTTGGACACAAATCGTGGTGAATATGTTGGAAGATGGTGCTGACGACTTCACAGAATGCGGTCCTGGTGCTGTACTTCAGGGCTTGATTCATCGCGTTAACAAGGATGTATCAGCTCATGGAGTTGAATAACTATGGATAAGAAAGTTAATGGCCACGCCGCCGTTATATTGGCTAACGTGATATTCGGACTGGGAGTTCCCATCACTAAGTATCTGCTTGGCGAGTGGGTTACTCCTATGGTCTATATGGCACTTCGTTGCATCGGTGCCGCATTGATATTCTGGGCAATTGCCGCTTTCCTCCCCAAAGAGAAGGTAGAGCACAAAGACCTGATTGTGATTATGCTGGGTGGTCTCACGGGCTTCGTGATTTCCCAAACTCTCACGGCTTGGTCACTCAACTTCACCAGCCCTGTATATTATTCTCTCATCGCTACCTTAGTACCTATTGGCACCATGCTCTTGGCCGCTGTGTTCCTGAAGGAAGGCATCACGGGAATCAAGCTCTTAGGTGTATGTTTGGGCATTGCTGGTGCAGCTTTGTTAGTGTTAGTGAAGTGGCAAACCGAGGCTGGCAGCAATGACCTCTTGGGCATCTTTCTGGCGCTGATGAGCTTGCTCACATGGGTGATTTACCTAATCATCACCAGTAAGGTATCGGCGAAGTATAGTGCCGTTACTCAGATGAAGTGGACCTTCCTGGTATCTACCATTGCCGTGCTACCGTTTGCTTGGAACGAATTCAGTCAGACCAAGCTATTCAGTGGAGGCTACGGATTCTCTGACGGACTGATGGGTATTGGTGGTATGGCTTTTATCGTAATCTTTGCCACCGTACTCGGCTATTTTATGATTCCTTACGCTATGAAATACCTCCGTGCTACAACCGTCAGCATCTATACGAATCTGCAACCCATTGTCGCTTCGCTCATAGCGATAGCCATCGGACAGGACATCTTCACTTGGGATAAACCTGTTGCTGCGGTTTTGGTACTGCTGGGTGCTTATCTGGTGACGCAGAAAAAATGAACTGATATGAAAACATTCAAGAGAAAACTGATTAAGGGCACTAACTGGGCGCTGGCTGGCTTAATGAGTTTGCTGGGCTTCAACTGTAGCGGCTGTGGCTCTGTGGGTCCCGCCACCGAATATGGATCTCCCCATGCTGAGTACAAGGTTATGGGCGTCGTTAAGAACGAGAATGGAGAAGTACTGAATGGTATCCGCATTACGGTACCTGAGATTCTAATGAACGATGCTAATGGCAACGAGGATTTAAAGCTTGTCAACGACACAGTTTATACCGATGAGCAAGGTAAGTTCTTGTACGGGCAGACCCAATACTTCCCGTTGGATAATGTGCAAATGAAGCTGGAGGTTGATGACCCCACAGGCGCTTTTGAAGCCATCTCTGACAGTGTGCAGTTCAATCGTTCAGAGCTCTCCGGTGGCAAAGGTTGGTTCTATGGCACCGCCTTTAAAGTCAAAGACTTTATCTTGAAGCAGAAGAAATAATAAAACAAGGAGGGGGAAAGAAGCAAAATTGCCCCCTCCCCCCTCCAGCCATGAATGTGGAAGGAAAAAAAGTATATCTTTTATTCGGCAGCTACGATTCTATCAGCATACTCGCTCCATCCTGAGGCTTCTTTATAGTCAGCTACAGAGCCGGCAGGAACATAGATTACAAAACCACTCGAACTGACAAATACATTAGAACCCATTTTTGGAGGAACGGTGGCCCAACAGTAAACACTTTCCAGATGATTGCAAGCGGTAAATGCATTCGATACGATAGAAGTTACACTGGCCGGTATATTGATTACTTCAAGGCCAGAGTTTTGGAAAGCAGCACCATCAATGGTAGTCAAACCTTCTGGCAACTGAATAGTAGTCAGGGCAAAGCACTGTGAGAAACAAGTTCTCGGCAAGGTTTTCAAATTAGCTGGCAGTTTAACAGTGGCAAGACTTTCACAATCATAGAAAGTACCCAACATACCCAAATCCATCACGCCATCTGGTATCTCGATGCTGGTCAAACTGTGGCAGTAACTGAAAGCAAAATAACCGATGGACGTCAGATTTTCCGGTAACGTCACTTCCCTCAAATTATACTGTTCAGAAAACATTTCACGAGGCAGTGACCTCAAGGAAGTGAAATACTGCAATTCGTTGAATGACGTGATTTCCACCGCATTATCACCCATTACGCTACGCCTTCCTGAGAAGATTGAATAATCTTCATCATATTGACTATTATGAATGGTAGGAATCTCAGTCACAGCAGCTGCTTCCCTATAGCTCACCTTCCCGTCACCATCCAAATCGAAATACTTCACGCAGAGGGTTTCCACATTAGCATCAGCAAAGCTGATGACTTCACCGCCCGAAATGCTCTTGATTCTGTCGGCATAGTCACTCCAGCCAGCTGCAGTTTTGTAAGCATCTACTGAGCCATCAGGCACATAGATGGTAAGTGTTGTTCCGTTACCAAGTCCATTCGCGCCCAAAGATGGCGGATTGACAGCTAGACAAGTGACGTTTTCCATCTGGGGATTTTCATTAAAGGCAGCATAACCGATCTCAGTCAAAGTGGATGGCAGCAAAACGTCTTTTAAGAAACGACATCCACTGACCGCCATCAAACCGATAGTTTTCACTCCCTCTGGAATGGCAATACTTGTTATACCTGATCCTTGGAAAGCAAACAAATCAATACTTTCCACACTATTTGGTATAGAAACTTTTTCCAAATTCCTACAAGCACTGAAAAGACCCATACTAATAGTTGTCACACCTGACGGTATCACAGCTTCAGTTATTTTGGTAATCTGGAAAGCATACTTATCAATAAATGTTACACCCTTTGGTATCTGGATAGTTGACAGACTTTGACACCGACCAAATGCATTATCACCAATGGATTTCACGTTATCTGGCAATTTCACTTCAGCCATTGATACTTGGTCAAGGAACATATTAGCAGGAATTGCCTCCAAAGACCTAAAATAATACAGCTCATTGAAAGACAAAATGTTAACAGCCTTATCACCTAACCTTCCAATGCCGGCAAAAATAGGATACTGAAAACCATCAACACCTTCAATGGTGGGAATCTCAGTCACCGCATACGCTTCTGCGTAGCTCAGGAAACCATCACCGTTCGTGTCGAAATACCGCAAGCAAAGTCCTTCCACGCCTTGATCAGCAAAATGAATGTAGTCGCCATCCACATTCAACCTCGTAAGGCTGTAGATTTCACCACGCTTGATCTCCACGTTCGAACCTGTGGGCTTCTTATAGCTTATCCTTGTCCCACCTTTGTCATAGCCATTGACCTCTACGGTAAAACCATTCACAAAGGTCATAGGAGGCAAGTTGAAATAGATGCTCTCCACGTTAGTGTTCAAAAGCAGGTCGCGAACACTGCCACCCAGCTTCTTATTGGCCGACTGACCAGCGTCAACCACAAACACTGGCTCGTCGGCAGTCAGGTCGATGGTCCCAGTGCCATACAGCACCTCATCGTTGTTGCCATACAGATACACCGACTCCAGTCTGTAGATGCCTGTCAGGTTGACATTAACCAAGCCCGTCACCTGCTTGAACAGCATGTTTTCGCCCGTGCTCACCGCCACCATCGGAGTCTTGATGTCTTCATATAATCCGAAATCATTCGCTGGAAGCGAGGCGTGAATCAGCGTGATGCGCTCCTTATCTTGTGAAAAGTATTGGTCTTCATTTGGATAATAGGCATAGAACTCAGTGCCATAGATCTCCTTGCCGCCGAAGACAGCCGTATTGCTTTCGTACTGGATGGCGTCACTACCTACCTTAGTCATGAAAGTCTGTGCCGTTGGCTCCAAGTCACTGAACACGGTAATCGCATCCTTTTCATTCCAAAACACGCGTTTCTTACCCTCCTCGCCTGTTTGGCCGAGGAAAGCTCGTGTATCAGCGGTTTCGCTAATGGTAGCCGTGAAGGAAGAAATCTTCTTCACCCCCGCTTCTGTCTTGTAGTCAGCAAACTCATCGTTGCTGCAGGCTACCAATCCAATCGTCAACAGGATGACCCCGAGAGACATCCCCCAAATTTTCAGTGTTTTCATAGCGCGAGTCAATTTGTTTATATTCGATGCAAATATAAATATTTTTCTGATAAAAACATAATTTTTACACTCTTTTTTTATGGGGAGGGTCACACCATATATATTGCCTTATTCATTCTTCACACTTAATGTCCAATTACTCATACCTAACTATTACTTTGTGTAAGTCCGAGCATCAGAGCATCAGAGCATCAGAGCATCATTTATGTTTTTCTCTTTTTCAGCATCAAGAAGGGGCGAGGTGAGCTTATATCCTTTTGTCATGACCGCCTTTCCGGAGGTTCCTTCTGTCACCGCTTTCATAAACGGAGCCACCTCCTCCTTCGGCACAAGTATCCGGGTCGTGACGTGATCCGTATATTCGCTGTCCAGGATC
>JAFXVZ010000031.1 GCA_017534535.1 Bacteroidaceae bacterium
AAACAATCCTACGTATGATGGGAGCACAGTGAAGACTCAGTTCTCCATCTCATTCCCTGAGAATGTGGCTTCAACACGTATGACATCAGATATTGTGCAGGAGGCTCAATCTGTTGCAAAGTTTCGTGGTATGGATGGTATTGTGCTGATTCCTTATTTCAGTAAAACCGATCGTACTTCTCGTCTTGGCGCAAACATTACGCTTGGTAAATTAGTTAAACCAGCAACTGCAGATGTTACCAATGCTATTCCAGAGGGTAATCTGCTTACTGGAAGCAATGCTGTACTTTTTAATGATGTGACTATCCCTGTTGGTACTTCTGGTTTCCTGTTCTATGGAAAAGCTGCCGAAAAGACAGGTACTAATAATTTTGATAATGGTTCTCTTACGCCAGCAGGCTTAACAGGAGAATCTAGCGAGATTACTTTCACGCCAACCCCAATAACTGATTTAGAAACTATTGAGGCTGACACAAAGGGTGCTGCTCTTGCAACCTATGTTTCTTTAATTGCAGCCGCTGCAAATGGAGAAGCTGCTTGGTATAAATGTGCCGATGAGACTTATAAGAATGAAACTTGGTATAGTTCCTCACTTGGAGATTTATACACCAATTTCATTTCAATGAAAGCTGGTGCTTCTTCTTATGTTCAGGCAGCTGTTCAGGATTTGTATTCTTCAATTAGAAACAATACGGATGCTGTATCTACAGCCATTAAAACTGCCATTTTGAATAGCACTTATGCTTCAGATGAAGGCGAGACAGGAACACTTACTTTCACAGCCGCAATTAGTGGTTATCCAGCCAACCTTAATATGCCAGAAGGTGCAGCAGCCTTGACGTGGAATGCTGAATCACCTAGCGTAGCGACAGTTGCGGGAAGCGCTAATGTGGGATATGATGCTTCGAATGATCCAATGCTTGTAGTTAACATGGCAGATATTACTTATCCTGCTTCTTTGTATTATTTTGTGAATAGTGCAATCAAGACCTCAAATACTGCTCGAATTAGTGATTATACGACAACAGATACTTGGGAAACAATTCTTGGCAAATATCTTAATGGAGATGAAGTGGCAGTTGCCACAAGGTCTGTAGCCATAAAGGATCCAATTCAGTATGCTGTTGGTCGCTTAGATGTTACAGTAAAACAATTGTCAGCAGCAAAGTATTTTGACCGCAAAGGCGAAGAAGTGACAATTCCAGATGATGGTTTCCAATTGACGGGTGTGCTGATTGGAGGACAGAAACCTGTAGATTATCTGTTTAATCAAAAAACGGGTGATGGAATTAAGGAATACACTATTTATGACAAAACCATTAATACGCAGGGTTCACATAAAGACTATGTGAAAGCTAACCAGGATGCAGGTACCAACTATACATTGGCTTTGGAGACTGCAAAAGATCAACCCGTTTATGTAGCTTTGGAGTTTTTAAATACAAGTGGAAAAGATTTCCGAGGATTTGATGGTATTGTGAAGGCTGGTTGTAAGTTCTATATGGTAGCACAGCTTACTCCGTCAAGTGGTACAGGTTACGGTGATACCTTGAATAAAGTGTTCATGCAGGATTACATGACAAAAGCTAGTTTCACGATAGCTGCTGGTTTTGCAGATGCAAACAATGATGGCACTTCTGATACCCCTGCTGGTTTTGCCAATGCATATACGACGATTCCAGACTTGCGTACTCCGAAATTGGAGTTAGGTTTCTCTGTGGATCTGCAATGGAAATCAGGTCTTGAATTTGTAATTACATTCTAATCTTTTTATTACCACGTGGGGGAATCTTATTTCCCCAGTTAGGAAAAAATATTTTCATAGTTAGGGAGTAAAATTCTCCCACGTGGTGATATTATCAATCAAGTAATAATATAGTAATATAATAATGTACGCGCGAAGGTGGAACATAGTTGATTGGATATTGGGGGCGGCCTTAGTGGTCGGCCTTGCTGCTTGTTCGTCGATTGATGAGGATTTGAGCGACTGTGGTAAACAATATGAGATGGAGTATGAGTTGCAGTTGGTCACCAACCTCGAGACAGAGTTGGATAACCAATTGACCACTCAGACGGAACAGCGTGTGGCTGATGCCTTGCGCAACCATCTTGCCAATATCTTCACCGACTTTGCCCGCGACGTTGACCTCTCTTTTTACGACACAGGTAAGGAAGCGAGCTTGCTGCATTATGAGAATCAACCGATGAACGACAGTGAGAAGAGCTACACACTCTTCTTGCCTGCACGGGATTATCGTCATTTGGCTTTGGCCAATCTGCAGAACAACTCGTGGGTGAGTGTGACGGATGGTGACAATCGTGACACGCAGACATTGGTGCAGAAGCAGGGAGAAACAATAGAATCTCATGAGACAGGCATCTTCACTGCCCGTGCAGATTTGGAGGTTCAGGATGATAAGGATCAGGCTTTCCATGTAGATCTCTATATGTCCAATAGTGCCGCCGCTTTGGTGATAGACAACCCAGATGGTGTGGAAGTGAAGGACATCAAGGTCTATGCCACTGGTTTTGCCACTGAGTTCAATGTGAACGACAGCACCTACACCTTTGTGGACAATCCTCCTTTGGTGCATGCTCAGCAGGTGGATACGGGTACAGACGACATGTTGTGTTTCTGTTCTGTCAATTTCCCATCGCGCGATCAAGCCGAGGGTGATGAACCTTTGTGGCAGTTCATTGTTTATGTAACGCTTGCCGACGGGTCAGTGACCAAGTCGGTATTGGATGTGAAAGAGCCATTACAGGCTGGACAGATCAAGGTGGTGAAGGCGCAACTGCAAGCAGACGGCAGTTTGCAGCCCGTGAGTGCTGAAGTGGGTGTAAGTATAACACTTGACTGGAAGGAAGGAGGCTCCTATAATTCTGATTTATAACGGATGGTATGCTGTCCGTTGAACAATAGTGTGACCTGTTGAAAAAAAGGAAAGGATCGTGTGAAGACATGATTAGGAGAAGTGAGACAACGGTTTTTTTTCTGGCAATGCTGAATGTAATCTTTGTGTTATCATGTACAACTGATGACACGTCATACGGCACTGCCTCTTGGGGGTCTGTTCCTATCAGTTTGGCGATGAATGTATCCACAAACAGAGCCTCAACTCGAATGACTGCGACCTTGACGCAGCAAGAGAGCAATTTTCGTGGCATTCAGGATCAGCGTCTTTTTCCTTTTGGTGCAGGTGCTTTGGTGGATGATCAAATTGCATCAGATAAAAAACCCTTATCCACCTATATCACAAATCTGAATAAGTATAATGAAGAAGCCGACAACCTTCATTATTTTGATGACCGTTCGGTGAAAGTTCCGAACGGCACTGTTGCTTTCCTCTGCTATTGCAGGGCAAGTGTAAACTCCGCCTCTAAATTTGAGGCTGGATCCCTGATTACCAATATTATCCGGGAAGATGCTGAAGATGAATTGGCTTGGCCGACTTCATC
>JAFXVZ010000032.1 GCA_017534535.1 Bacteroidaceae bacterium
GTGTCGCTGAGAAAACTGTATTCTGTATTACTGTATCAAAAGGCTAAGACAGCTTGTCTCAATGATGCATTACCCCCATGCTCCATCTTGTCAATTGCTTGGAGTAAATGCCCAGATTAATTGAAGGAAATGGTTTGATCGCTTAAAGCTATTGAGAAGTCGCTCTGCGACTATGAGAATTGAGATCGTGCTACGCACGAATGAGTCCCTTCTTCTCTCTCTGTCACCAGAGATAGAAGAAGCAAGAGAGAGGCTGACGACTGCACCTGCGCAGCTAAAAATAAAGGGTTTTGACTACAAAGAAATAACTCGCTTCGCTCTACAGATTTTTTAGCTTTACGTCAAATTCCCTTCATTTTATTAACGCTGCTCCGATGATGTCGGCTTTCGCCATTCGGATAGTTGCATTGAGGGCTATGGAAACAACCAGCCACATGGCTCACGGACCTATATGGGAAGCGATGCTAACCTAACAACACCCAATCATTCATAAATATGTATCATTGATTTATATGATTCGATTCCATAACTTCAATGATAATACGCAAGGTATTGATGGTGGCAGGGAAGCCTATGTGAGGCATGCAGTTGATGACGGCAGACACCACGGTCTCAGGGGTATTGCCCGCCTTGAGGCAACCCAGGAAATGGGAATGCAGTTGGCTGGGCGCTTGCAGTACTGTCAGCACCACGTAGGTAAGCAGTTCGTGCATCTGCAGTGATAGACCATCACGCGAATAGATGTCGCCAAAGCAGACATCCGTCAGCAGGTCGGCCATTTGCTGTCCCATCTCACCAGGCAGTCCGCTCATGGCACGGGCTATGCCGCCCTCGTATAATTGCCACTGGATGTCATGTCCCACTTGGTGACGAGTTGCAGGAGTAGTGGTGCCTTGGCTGGGAAGAGGCAGGGTGATGCCCCGCTCTGTGAACAGACGGTTGACCACCTCCATGGCATCCAGCACCTTGGGAAAGCCTGCAAAAGGTGCCACCAGATAGATGGCCTCGCGCAGCTCAACAGGGGTGACCCCAGCATCAAGGGCTGCACGGGCATGTGTTGCCACCTGCGACGCAGTGCCTAAAGCCGTGAGTGCCACACACGATACCATCTCACGGGTCTTCAGGTCTAAATTGCCGATGTTACGCACATCCACGCCGTAGGCTCTCTGCATCAGGGCATACAGCTCCGGATCTGTCTGCACGGATTGTTGATTGCTGGCGGATACACCTGCCAGATACTCTTCATCGGTCACTGCCCGCAGTTGATTAGCGTGAGGCTTGTCAGTGAGTTCTGTGACTGTAAGACATACACATGCTCCCTTTTCAGTAGCTCCATTCCAGTGCTTGGCATTGGCAGGCGTCACCACATAGTCACCCTTTCGCAACAGGCGCTTGGGTTGTCCTTCCTCTTGGTAGTAAGCTTCACCCTCGAGTATCATCAGCGTCTGCTCTGCATCGGGATGCAGGTGCCAGAAGTTGCGAGAGCCAGGTGTGAAAAGGAAATTCGCTATCATGCTGGTGCTGTTGTTTTTCAACAATCCTACATACACAGTACCTGTATTGTAATCGGCAGAAGCTGGTGCCGAAAGCGAATAGGCTATGGTTAGTCCGTACTGCTGCTGGAGTTCAGCCACATTGATTGACTGGGTGGCAGGCTGTGCATAAGTCAAAGTACATGCCATAATTAATGTCAGTGTAAAAAAGAATTTCAATGTTTTCATGCCAATGGAGATTAATCAATGAATAAAAGCATAATAAATCGTTGCAAAGATAATACCATAATAACCATAGAGTGGTAAATGTTTTACGGCCATGTGTACCTATTTTACGGAAAAGCAGGGGGGATAACATAAGAAGGCTGCTGATGTAGCCTTCTTATGTGTGATATGTGATATATCATTAGCCAGATAAGTACTTATTATGGCATTGCCTTGATTCGGTCGGCAAAGGAAGCCCACCATTCATTCGCCTTGTAGCTATCCACAGAACCAGCAGGCACATAAATGATGGCATCCGTACCTATCAAAGCACCAAAACTCAATACGGGTGGAGTGGCTGGCATGCACATGATATAGGCGAGGTTACTGCAATTCTGGAAAGCATAGACACCAATCTCTGTCACACTTTCGGGTATCGTAAGATTTTCCAGACTTCTGCATTCAACAAATGTATTAATAGGGATGTTTGTCACACCTGAAGGAATATTGATGCTTATCAGGCTGCTGCAACGATTAAATGCGAAAAGGCCTATAGATGTCACGGTCTCAGGTATCTCAAGCTTGATCAGACTTCTGCATTCTTGGAAAACAAAATCGCCAATCCCTGTCAAGCTATCAGGCAATTTAATGCTGGTCAGATTGGAGCAACCCTCAAAAGCGCCTTTTGCTATGGAAGTTACTCCTGTGAAATACTGGAACTCATTGAAAGAGATTATGTCTTCTTGCCGCTTGAATATCTGACCGATATCCTTTACAGCAGCTGCCTCAGCATAACTCAGCTCACCATCGCCGCTTGTATCCCAATTCTCAACGCAGATGGTCTTTACATAAGTGTCGGCAAAGAGGATATTATCTGTTGACGGTATTGCCTTGATTCGGTCGGCATAGTCGCTCCAACCTGCAGCATTCTTGTAATCTTCCAAGGAGGCTGAGGGGACATAGATAGGACAATCAGAGCCATCAAACGCATTACTATACAAATGAGGCGGATCGAGAGGCAGAGAGGTAACGCTGGCCAGTTCGTCACAATCTTTGAAAGCTCTTTCACCGATGGCTATGACACCACCTGGTATCACGACGCTGAAGAGACCGGATTCCGAGAAGACTGCTCCGCCAATGGTTTTCAGGCTTTGAGGCAACTCAACGCCATTCAGGTTTACACATTTTCTGAATGCATCATGTGAAATGCCTGTCAATCCCTCATGCAGCTTAACACTGGAAAGATTCTCACAGCCATAAAAAGCATTAGCTTCTATGTGCAGAACCTTTGCAGGTATCTCAATGCGGGTAAGACTAACGCAACCATAAAAAGTACTTGGGAAAATCCTATCAAGACTCTCAGGGAGCGTAACGTTGGAAAGGCTGGTGCAATTATAGAAAGCACTATTAAAAATGGTTGTCACTCCTTCAGGTATCTCAATGCTGCTCAGGCCAGTACAATTCTGGAATGAGAAATAGCCAATGGTTGTTACACCTTCCGGAATATCAATATTGGTCAGACTACTACAGCCATGAAAAGCAAAGTCTTCTAAAGATGTTACACCAGCAGGTATCTTTATGCTGGACAGGTTGGTGCAACCCTTAAAAGCTGAATTTGGTACTGACTTAATGCCTGTGAAATATTGGAATTCATCGAAGGCATTGATGTTAGTGGCATTTGAGAAGACATCACCTATATCCGCCACAGCAGCTGCCTCAGCATAACTCAGCTCACCATCGCCGCTTGTATCCCATTGCTCAACGCAGACAGCCTTTACATCATCGTCAGCAAAGATAATCGGTTCATTCTTTCTAAGTTCTTCCCCAATATCCACCGTCGGGTAATGGTTTATCTCACCACGCTTGATTTCCACGGATGCGGTTGTCTTCTTAATAATGCTTACCGGCGCTCCAGTTACATCACGACTCTTAACCTCCAAGCTAAAGCCTTGCTCGAAAACCATTGGCGGCAAAGGGAAGTAAATGTCCACCACTTCGCCATCTTCCAGCGAGCCGTTAATGTACGTACGGAAGTCACCACCCAAGGTAGTGGGAGGTGCTGTGGTGACTGACTGTTTGGAGTCCAATTTAATGACAGGCTCTGCTGCTGAGAGGTCAACGGTTCCTGTGCCATAGAGCATCTCACCATTGTTGCCACGAAGATAGATTTCATTAATCCTGGTAGCGCCGGTGATGTTGAAGTGAATCATACCACCCAACTGCTTGAATACAAGATTGTTGTTATTAGAAACAGCCAGCATGGGGATATTGATGAGATCTCCCTCATTGACTCCTTGTGAGAATAATGTGATGTGGAGAATGTTGGGGTTTTCGGCATCCTTTTCAATGAATGTTTCGGAAGAATAGGTGGGGAAAGCGGGGAAATAAGCATAGAATTCAGTTCCCGTTACCTCATCTTCTCCTACGAAAGTTGCTTTATTACCATCAACAATTCTTGGCGAGTAAAATTTTAACTCAGGATCCATATCACTGAACACGGCAATCTGATCTTTCTCACCCCACCGCACACTTCTTTTGCCGTCTTGAACAACATCACCCATAGAAACACGGGTGTCAGCAGGCTCACCAATGGTAGCTGTGAAGGAGGTAAAAGTCTTTAATCCTTCATCAATACCATCACGAAAATCGTCATTTGTACAGGCTGATAATCCGAATGTCATCAAGATTATGCCCCAATACTTGATAGCTTTCATAGTGAAGAAGTTTATTGTTTGTTGCAAATATAATCATTTATCTGAAGAAAAGAAAGCTTTCAACCTTGTTTTTTTATAAAACAATGAAAGATGGCGGTGTTTTTATAAAAAGATATGCTAAATAATATACAGAAAAGTTGGAAATGTGGGGGAAAAGGTGTAGGTTTGCGAAATAATAGTCATTGCATGAAAAGATACATGTACATATTGTTGGCGATGCTCTTATGTGCCTCTTGCCATCCGGTGAGGACTTTCAGGGTGAATAACCTGGTGGGGCGTGAGGTGCAACAGACACTGAATTATCCCTACAGCTATGACCCTGTGTCAATAGAGGTGGACAGTGCGTTCTCGCCTTACGACTCGCCTATGTTCTACGACTTGCTGGTGGAGGATATGAGCTTGGACATAAGCATCGAGGCGTATGACACGAATATCAGGACTTACCTGATGACGATGGGTGTGGCAGAGAAGAGTTTCTCACCTGATGCGAGACGACAGTTTGAGGAGGCGAGGGCTGAACTTCAGAAGAATGTGGAGATGAAACGCGAAGCAGTGGCAAGGCAGTATGCTGTGAAGAACGGGATTGAGCGACTGAGGCAGGCGCCCAGGCAGTTTATCGGGTTTAAGGCATATCATAAGTATCATGCAATGGATAATAGCCTCAGGTTGTTGTTGCTGCATGAGTTGTTTATCGTGAGTCCCGGGCTGGATGCTATCCTGGGGAGGTATGACCTTGGTGACAAGTATGATCAGGGGATTAGGGAGAGGATTGAGGAACAGCGGACAGAGGATAGGAAGGTTGAGATGGAGGAGATATAAGAATGAAGAATGAACAATGAACAATGAAGAATGAACAATGAACAATGAAAGACTTCTCGGAGCAGCGAGAGCAGAGCGATGCTTGCATCGGCTATGCCGAGTCGCGAGGAGATTGGGCGAAGCCAATGAAGAATTATTCATTATTCACTATTCATTAAATAAACTGAAGCCAATGAATAGGGGGAGTTTTTGACTCCCCCTAATTATTACAACTAAAGTTTTAGTTTTACTTGCAAGCGCAACGAGGCTTGATTTGCTTGAAGAAGTCGTTGCCCTTGTCATCTACCAGGATGAAGGCTGGGAAGTCAACTACCTCAATCTTCCAAACGGCTTCCATACCCAACTCTGGATATTCCACACACTCGATGCTTTTGATGTTGTTCTGTGACAACACTGCAGCAGGACCGCCGATAGAACCGAGGTAGAAGCCACCATGCTTCTTGCAGGCCTCAGTCACCACATCGGTGCGGTTACCCTTAGCAATCATCACCATTGAGCCACCGTGATCCTGGAACTCATCTACGTAAGGATCCATGCGGTTAGCGGTGGTCGGACCCATAGAGCCGCAAGGCATGCCCTTAGGTGTCTTGGCAGGACCAGCATAGAGCACAGGATGATCCTTGAAGTATGCCGGCAAATCCTCACCAGCATCCAGACGAGCCTTCAGCTTGGCATGTGCGATGTCGCGAGCCACGATGATGGTGCCGTTCAGTGATACGCGGGTTGCCACAGGATACTTTGACAGAATCTTGCAAACCTCACTCATCGGCTGGTTCAGGTCAATCTTCACCACATCACCCTCGCCTGCCTGACGCAGAGCTTCAGGAATCAATTCGCCTGGATTATCATCCAGCTTCTCAATCCAGATACCATCCTTGTCAATCTTGGCCTTGATGTTGCGGTCAGCAGAGCAAGACACACCCATACCGATAGGACAAGAGGCACCATGACGAGGCAGACGAACCACACGGATGTCGTGTGCCATATACTTACCGCCAAACTGAGCGCCCAAACCGATGTTGTAAGCCTCTTCGAGGAGCTGCTTCTCCAGCTCTACATCACGGAAAGCACGGCCATATTCGTTGCCTGTGGTAGGCAGTTCATCGTAGAAATGAGTAGATGCCAACTTCACGGTGAGCAGGTTCTTCTCTGCAGAAGTGCCACCAATCACGAAAGCGATGTGATAAGGAGGACAAGCTGCTGTGCCTAAGCTCTTCATCTTATCTACCAAGAAAGGAATCAGCGTGCCGGGATTCTGGATGCGAGCCTTGGTCTCCTGATAGAGGTAAGTCTTGTTGGCTGAACCACCACCCTTAGTGACGCAGAGGAAGCGATACTCCATGCCCTCAGTAGCCTCGAGGTCAATCTGAGCAGGGAGGTTGCACTTGGTGTTCACCTCGTCATACATGTTCAACGGAGCATTCTGGGAATAGCGCAGGTTCTCCTCAGTGTAGGTCTTGTAAACGCCTAATGAAAGAGCCTCTTCATCGCAGTAGCCCGTCCACACCTGCTGACCTTTCTCGCCGTGGATAATGGCGGTACCAGTGTCCTGACAAGTAGGAAGCTGACCCTTGCAAGCCACCTCAGAGTTGCGGAGGAACGACAGAGCCACATACTTGTCGTTGTCGCTGGCCTCTGGGTCAGACAAAATCTTAGCCACCTGCTCGTTATGAGAGCGGCGCAGCATGAACGACACATCACGGAAAGCAGCATTTGCCAAAGCGGTCAAGCCTTCCTTCTCAATCTTCAGGATAGGTTTGCCCTCAAACTCGCTTACTGACACATAGTCTTTGGTAAGCAGATAATACTCAGTCTTATCTTCACCATGCTCGAACATGGGTTGATAGTGGAACGGAGGATTTGTTGCCATAGTTGTTAGTTTATTAGTTTATTAGTTTATTAGTTAAATAGTTTAATAATCAATTGTCAATTGTCACTTTTTGGAGCAGCGAGGGCAGAGCGATGCTTGCATCGGCTATGCCGAGTCGCGACAAAATAGGACGGAGTCAATGGTCAATTGTCAATCGTCAATGGCTTCAAACGTTCAATAAGCTCATTGCCCAAAGCCGTCTTTGCCTTAATGTGGTCGAGTACGGCAGTAACGAACGGATTACTCTCGAAGTCGCCACGCACCTGCTCGAAGTCCTGCTCCTTTTCAATCTTCGTGCCATCAGCGCCGAAGCCTGTCATAGAAGCCAGCGAGAATTCCTTCTTGGCATCCTCATATACCATCTTATCGAGACCTATCACAGCTTCTTTCCACTTCTCCACGATGTGGATGATGTCAGATGCCGTGATCTTCTCGGGATCCAAGTTGAAGAACTCCAGCATGCGTTCATAAGCCCACGTCCACTCGTAAGTATAATAATTGGTATGCATACGCTGGAAGTCGGCATTGATTTCCTTCAGCTTGTTCATCTTACCACTCTCGATACCATCGAGCAACTGGTCCACCTCGCTTTTGGGGGCTATCAGACCAGAGATATCCACCCACTCGCCCTTGCCGATGGTGGTATCTGGCTTCAGGCGTTCACGAATCTCGGCATCGTTCTTGAACTGGATGCCCTCGAGTCGCTTGATGACGGAGTTGCCCAGGAATTTGCTGATACCTATCTCATAGAACTTGATGCCATTCACCAATGAAGAGTTGCGAATCTTGGCACTGTGGTAAGAATACTCATCGGAGAGTTCGCCAGAAGCATGACGCAGGTCGGTCAATATCTCGCATCCCTTGAACATCTTCTGGATGGTATAAGGACTGAGGAGGTTGTAGTTGATGCAATCCAACTTGTTAGGATCTGTGCGCTTGTCACGCTTCGGCCACTTCTGGGCATCACGGATGGTGCCCACACTGCGCAGGTTGACACCAGGCACCAGGTAGGTGGTGTCTTTCTGCTCAATCAGATAGCTGAACGGCAGGTTGGAGGTGTCAGAATGATTAACATGACGACCCATCACCAGCGAGAAAGCGCCCACGCGAGAAGGCCAGAGGATATAAGAATCAGATGAGGTCTTGGCACCACGTTCAAGTACACCCTGGTGGATAGGACCCAACTTATACATGTGATTGCTTTGATTAGAACCAGAACCTGCATTCATGAATGAGAACATACCCGCAATCAACAAAGTAGATTTGTGATGAGTCACCGTAAAAGGTCCAGCAAAGATGGCACAAGCCTCACCATTCTCCTCCTGACAATTGCTGAAGAACAGGGAGTCGGAAGCAGAGTAGCCGTGACCGATGGTGCAAGCCTGCCCCACGAAACAGCGTGTCAACATGGCGCCATCATCGAGTGACGAGCCTGAGGATATGATGAAATCATCGCAAATCACATTGTGTCCGATATGCACAGGAGCTTCCTGGTTGCTATTCACCGAGCCATTATTCAGACGATTGGCACCAGTGATGTTGGCATAGGCACCAATGCGCACATTGGAGATGGAGCCTACATTGATGATGGTAACATGGTCGGCTATATCGCCCACCTCAGAAGCGTGTTTATCTGAATAGTAATCAGCTATCTCACGAAGGCGGATGGCCAATTCGGGACGATGACGATACATTGCCATGATGTATGCCAACTGGGCAGAAAGCTTGTCGCTGATAGCCACCTCACGTCCGCCTGTCTCGTTGAGTACAGACACCTCTACGCCGTTGCCGAAGCGTGTCTTTCCATCCACCACAATATTATCTACATTTTCGATGTAGGTGTTCTCGCCGATGGTATAGTTGGCGATGTAATTGTGCACATTCTTGATATAGCATCCATTACCAACGGTAACATTGTGCAAGGTGACGTGCCTCAAGCCAGCATGCTTGGTGATGCCACCCTTCAAGGTGAACTCTCCATGCAGTGAGCCCAAACGGATATCACCCGAGAAATGGGCGCCCACCACATACTGTGTGTCGAAGTCGGGTGCCACACTCACCCTACTCCAGTCGGTAGCTGTACAGCCCTGCTGTTCGAGCTGTGCCACCTCGTTCGTTGTTAAGTTTCTGTAGTTCATATATCTTGTTCATCTGCTTGAGGATACAGGAAATCGTTATAAGGATATTTCTGCACATGCAGCTCTCTCACCCGCTTATACATTTCCTCCCTCAGGTTATCAATATTCGTCTTTTCCTTGGCTGAGATGAAAATGCAATCGTCTTCCATCTTTGCCATCCATGAGTTCATCAGTTCTTCCAATGAGATGTTTTCCTTCGTCTTGGGCGTCAGGTCGTCAGGGTCTTTCTCCACAAACGTATAGGCATCCACCTTGTTAAAGATAATCATCGTGGGTTTGCCCCCTGCATCAATTTCTGCCAATGTCTTGTTCACCACCTTGATCTGCTCCTCAAAATCGGGATGCGAGATATCTACCACATGCATCAGCAAGTCGGCCTCACGCACCTCGTCGAGGGTGGATTTGAAGGAATCCACCAAGTCGGTAGGAAGCTTGCGGATAAAGCCTACGGTATCGCAGAGCAGGAAGGGTAAGTTGTCTATCACCACCTTGCGTACCGTGGTATCAAGGGTCGCAAAGAGTTTATTTTCTGCAAACACCTCACTCTTTGCCATCAAATTCATCAGGGTGGATTTGCCCACGTTGGTATAGCCCACAAGGGCCACACGAATCATACGACCACGATTCTTACGCTGGGTGGACATCTGTTTGTCAATATCCGCCAGGCGTTGTTTCAAGAGGGACATACGGTTGAGGATGATGCGGCGGTCCATCTCGAGCTGTGTCTCACCAGGACCTCGCAAACCCACCATACCCTTACCACCTCCGGCACCTGAGCCACCACCCTGACGTTCCAAGTGTGTCCACAGGCGTTGCAATCGGGGTAACATGTATTTGTATTGTGCCAGCTCCACTTGTGTCTTGGCACTGGCTGTCTGGGCACGCATAGCGAAGATGTCGAGAATCAAAGATGTTCTGTCAAGAATCTTCACTTTCAATACCTGCTCAATGTTACGAAGCTGTTTAGGAGAAAGTTCATCGTCGAATATAACCATACCCACCTCACGCTCCGCATCTTCTTCATCTAAAATATATTGCTTGATTTCCTGCAGCTTACCTTCTCCCACATATGTAACCGCATGGGCTTGTACGAGCTTTTGGGTAAAGCGACGCACCACCTTTGCACCAGCTGTTTCAGCCAGAAATTCGAGTTCATCCAAGTATTCGTTGGTTTTCTGCTCGTTCTGCTTTTGTGTGATTAGACCCACCAGAACGGCGGTCTCGGTTTTAGCCTCGGATATTACAAATTCTTTCATTCAAAAATGTTCACAACAGTTTAACAGGGCAAATATAATAAAATCCTTTGAATATCTATGCAAAAAACCGAACTATTTACAAAAAGAAGAGTGATGCACCGATGACACTTATTATTGCACCCACAATTTCAAGGGGTTTCACTTCCTGTTTGAACAAGATATGGGCAGGCCAGATAATAAGGACAGGAGTGAGCGCCATCAAGGTAGAGGCGATGCCTGCCTCAGTATATTGCACTGCCATCAGCGAGAGAGACACACCGATGAAAGGCCCAGTAAGAGTAGCTCCGATGGCGGCTTTCATACCTTTCCCATCTCTCAACGCCACAGGGAGGGTGTGGAACTCTTTCTGCAAAGCCATTATGCAGAGGAAACCCAAACTACCTGCTATGGCACGGATGAAGGTGGAAGCGAAAGGCAACAAATCATCTACTGCATCCATACCTGCAGGAACTCCTGTTTTATAATAATTCATACCGAGTTTGCTGAGCACGAGTCCTAAACCTTGTCCTACACCAGCACCAATACCGAAGAGCACTCCCTTTAAGGGAAGTTTCAAAGCCACCTTGTGATGACTCTCCTTATTACCTTTACTGAGTACGGACATACCGATACCCGTAAGGGTTACCACCATACCTATCCAGGCTTGCAGGTGGAGGCGCTCACCCAGCATAATCCAACTGGCAAAAGCTGCTGTGGGAGGAGCTAAGGTCATAAAGAGCTGACCGAAACGGGAACCTATCAGGATGTAGGAATTGAAGAGGCAATAGTCGCCAAAGACATAGCCTACCAAACCTGACAATAAAAGCCATATCCAGGTTTCAGCATTGGTGTATTGGGGGATGGGTGATCCTGTGAATATCCACAAAGTTCCCCCCAATAAGCAAAGTGAGAGGAGCATGCGGATGACGTTTAGTTGTAGGGCTCCGAGGCGTTTGCTCGCCACTTCAGAGCATAATGCCGTGATGGTCCATGAGAATGCTACCACCAACGATATGGTTTCACCTAAATAATGCATCGTGACTGGGATGATATAAAATCATTTATCCCCGCCGATTGGCGGGGATAAATGCTAAATCTTTATTTCACCTGAATAACCAGGTACTTGCTGGCACTCCAGAATTGGGTTGGGTTGGTGATGTTCAGGGTCAACTCACCCTTAGCATCTTTTTCCAATGTATATGAGCCAGCGGGATGACTGGTCAGCAATGTTGCCGATTTTGAATACAGGCGAATTTCCTTTGTGGTACGGATGTCGCACTCAGTGAAGTAATCCAAGTTAGCTTCGCCACTCTTCAGAACCTCACCCTTGCTAAACAACTCGCCATTCTTAAACAGACCACCACCAGTCAGAATCTTCTGTTCTTTCAGTTCACTCTTGGTACCAAATACAAACCAAGCGGTGTTCAAGGCACGATCTTGCTGCTCAACCACTTCGGTCTGCGCCATATTCTGAGCATGCAGCTCCTCTGTAACAGCAGTCAGTTCGCTCACAGCCTCATCGAGCTCCTGGATGCGGATGTTCTTCGCCATCAATTCCTGTTGCAGGGAAGCAATCTCAGCGGCTTTCTCCTCCAACTGTTTGGTAAAGGTCTCAACGGCCTTCTTCAACTGAGAGTTCTGGTTCTTGCTATTGGCCAACTGCTGGTTAAGTTTCTCAATCTGCTCACGATTCTCTTCCATCGTCTTCTTAATAAACTCGATATCACTGGCAATCTGCTGTTTAGCACTTGCCGAACCTTCTCTCATAGATCCTCGTTGCAAATCCACACGGTTCTCAGCCGCACTGATCTGACGGAAACCTTCTGTAATTTGGTTGAATGTGCTCATCATATCGTCGAGTTCGGCATCGCGCACATTCAATTCATTCATCAGTGAGTCATTCTGCGCTTGCAGATTGTCTTTTTCGTTGCCACCACCAATCAGATTGCAAGAAGCAAAGCTAACTGCAGCAACCATCAATGTAAACATAATCTTTTTCATACGCTTCAACATTTAATTTTTCCCAGCCACTACAATCACAAATTCACCGCGTGGCTCGGTCTCGGTGAAATGGGTTATCAATTCTTCAAGGGTACCTCTGAGGGTTTCCTCATGTACTTTGGAAATCTCTCTCGACACCGATGCCTGTCGGTCTAAGCCAAAAACCTCACCCAACTGGGTAAGCGTTTTGAGTATGCGATAAGGCGACTCATAGAACACCATCGTACGGGTCTCTTCTGCTAAGGCGTTAATGCGTGTCTGCCTACCTTTCTTTTGGGGCAGGAAGCCTTCGAAACAGAACCTGTCGCAAGGCAGACCACTATCTACCAAAGCCGGAATGCAAGCTGTAGCACCTGGAAGGCACTGAACCTCCACCCCTGCTTTAGCACACTCACGAGCCAATAGGAAACCTGGGTCGGAGATGCCTGGCGTACCAGCATCGGATATCAATGCCACATTATCACCTGCCTGCAATCGACGAACCAAAGGTTCCACCGTTTGGTGTTCATTGAATTTATGGTGAGCAAAAAGTGCGCCATGCTGGATATCGAAATGCTTCAGGAGGATACCCGAGGTACGGGTGTCTTCCGCCAGAATCACATCCGCTTCCTTCAGGATTCGGATAGCTCGAAGCGTCATGTCCTCCATATTTCCCACAGGAGTAGGAACGATATACAGTATGCCTGTTTTCATGCTCACTTTTCAAAAATTCGGGGGCAAAGTTATAAATTAATTGGCTGAAAATAGCAAATACTGCACAAAAGTAGTACTTTTGTAACATCATTTAGTATTTGACAATGGAAGTTTATTCTGAAAACAATATGCAAGAGACCCGTTGCCGAGGTCGTATTGAGGTGATTTGCGGCTCGATGTTCTCCGGCAAGACCGAGGAACTGATCCGCAGGATGAAGCGTGCGAAGTTTGCCAAGCAAAAAGTGGAGATATTCAAACCCGCCATCGACACCCGCTATTCTGAGGAGGATGTGGTGACGCACGAGGGGCAGAGCATCGCCTCCACCCCACTCGATTCATCGGCAAGTATCTTGTTGCTTTCGTCAGACATCAATGTGGTGGGTATCGACGAGGCTCAGTTCTTCGATATGGGCTTGCCTGATATCTGCAACCAACTTGCCAATAATGGTATCAGAGTGATTGTGGCAGGTTTGGATATGGATTTCAGAGGAGTGCCTTTTGGCCCTATGCCTCAGCTGATGGCAATAGCCGACGAGGTGACAAAGGTGCACGCCATCTGTGTGCAGTGTGGCGACCTGGCGATGTATTCGCATCGCAAGGTAAGCGGAGAAAAGCAGGTGATGCTGGGCGAGACGCAAGAGTATGAACCGCTTTGTAGAAATTGTTACAATAAAATCGTAGGAAAATGATACTGGACAAGAAGATTACATTCGACAGTTTTATCCGTGCTATAATGGGAATCATCATTACAGTGGTTGTTCTAATGATACTTAACCGCTTGAGTGGTGTGTTGCTACCTTTCTTCGTAGCTTGGCTTATCGCCTATCTGATATTCCCTTTGGTGCAGTTCTTCGAGGTGAAATGCAAGATGAAGTATCGTGTATTAGCAATTTTCTGTGCTATCAATATTGTGACAGCAGTAGGCTTGGGCTTTTTCCTACTGATTATCCCACCAATGGTGACTGAATCTTTGCGTATCAAGGATCTGCTCTTTGAATACATCGAGTCGTCGCCTCCAGATGGTGTGCCTGCGATGATTCACGGTTTCATAGAAAGACACCTCAATCTGGATCAGCTCAAGAGTTTGATACAGCGTGAGGATTTTCTTACGGCTGTACGTGATGCGTTGCCCAAGGTGTGGAATGTGATTGCCGAGAGCATCAATGTGGTGTTCAGCTTCTTCTCTTTGCTGATGATTCTGCTCTACACCATATTTATATTGCTGGACTACGAGAGCATCTCTGAAGGATGGGTGAACTTGGTGCCTCAGCGTTATCGTCCGTTAAGCCTGAAGCTGGTGGCGGATGTGAAAGATAGTATGAATAAGTATTTCCGTGGGCAGGCGATGGTGGCTACCTGTGTGGGTATTTTGTTCAGTATTGGCTTCCTCATCATCGATTTCCCTTTGGCGATAGGTTTGGGCATGTTCATCGGTTTGTTGAATATGGTACCTTACCTGCAGATTTTGGGTTTTATCCCAACCATCATACTGGCTATATTGAAAGCGGCAGATACTGGAGGCAATTTCTGGCTTATCCTGCTTTCAGCTTTTGCAGTATTTGCAATTGTGCAGGCCATTCAGGACGGTTTCTTGACCCCAAGGATTATGGGTAAGGTTACGGGACTGAGTCCTGCCATCATCCTGCTTTCACTCTCCATCTGGGGTTCGCTGATGGGGGTGATGGGTATGATTATCGCACTACCCATCACCACTCTGTTGATTGCGTATTACCAGAAATATGTTATTAACCGAGAGCACCTCAAGAATCGGGACAAAAGCCCCGATTCTCAATCTTGATGATTAGGCACCAGCATGTCTTCCCATTTATTAATGCTATCGGGACCTATGCGTCTGAATTCCGGATAGCGGAAGTTACCGTCATACCATTTGTTGGGCAAGTGACCACCTTGCACAAACTCCACCGTACCCCAATGTCCCATTGGATGCATAATCTGGTTGTTACCCATCACGATGTTATGGTTCATGTTGAACAAAGCCGATTCCGGGTAGTTGGCAAAGAAGCGGCAGGAATCTATAATCATATCTTCATTCCCCCAACTGTTGAACAGCGAGAACTCCTTGTTGGCAAAGATGTCGCAATTGTAGAACGTCAGATGCTTACTGTTGTTGAGGTCTGCGATGCCATAGGTACAATGACGGATAAAGGAATTCATCAGGGTTACATGCTCAGCCTGTCGGGTACAGAGTCCGTAAGTACCGCATCCAAAGAGGTCACAGAAGTCGATAATCACATTTTGTGAGTTTTCCACATTGATGACACCTCCGTCACAATAACCTTCGAAGGAATGCCCCAGGATGAGGTTGTCGATGACAATATCCTCACAGAAGCTTAGTGAAAGTACGAAGGAATAGCGAGGCTCAGCATACAGCATAGCCCCCTTGCGCCCCCTGATAGCGAGGTGTTTCATATTGTTCAACACCAACTGCCTTCCATCCGTTACCGCTTCGCTGACGATAGCTTCACAATCAGCATCCACCTCATCATTCAAGAAAGACACTTCTAAGCGATTGGGCTTACTGGCAAAGTTATCGTCGTTCAAGCCTTCGGTAATATCTATCACCACATCCTCGTCAATAATCACCTCACGATTGCTACCCAAAGCATCGAAGAACTCCTCGGCATTATGTACCACTATCTGTTTCTCATAAGGTTTGTTATAAAAATCGGGTATTCTCACCCCATGACGCATATAATCAGATAGCAGAGATTCCGAAATAATCAATTGCAGATTCGTTCTTCCAACAGCTGAAAGGGTCTTGCCACTCATCAGACGCTTCTGCAAAGCATGGCGCATCTGCTCCAGTTCTTTCGAGTTGAATTTCGAAAGGTAAGTGGTGTTCATCATAAAGGTGTCGAGCAGATCTTCCCAAGGTTTGGCTTCCATCTCTTCCTCTTCAGCCAGACACTCCTCTAAGCTGAGGGTTGTCTTGGTAAGGGTCCAGATGGCAGAGCCATCAGGCTTCTGCACCACCAAGTATTCCTTACCATTCTCTATCACATGCTCCACAGCCCATCCGTATTGGGCTCGATAAGGCGCATCAATCGAACCGATACTTACTGCTTGTACGGTATAGCGAGTCTTGTTGAAACGTCGCAAAAGGGTTTGCAGGGGCTCATGGTCGGCTGTCTCGCCAAACAGGTTCACAAATTGTCCGCTGATGCTCACGCTATAACGAGTATAGCCATCGAACCACCAACTCAAGTCCTGTATATTCTGCGCATTCAGCTGGAGAGTAGCCAAAGTCACCAGCAGGCACAACAGTATCTTCTTCATCGTCATCTCCTTTCCTTATGGTCTTCTGGGACCAATGCCTTCTCTTACCTGCACACCATCACCTCGTTCATCATCCCAGAAGTAGTCAAGTTCTTCAAACGAGAGCACATTCACGTTACCTCTGTCGGCTTCCGGATGCCACATCTCACAATTGTCGAGCATCACTTTTCTATCTACATAGAACAGGGCACCTCCGTTACGGAAGAAGTGACAACTATTGAACTTGGTATCAGTAGAGAGATAACCCCACACGCCATTATCATTATCATAGAAATCGCAGTCACGGAATGAGAAGTTTTTGCAATAGTTCAGGTCCATGATACCCTCAGAGCAGTCGTGAATTAAACAACTGTACATCGTCAGAAAGGAGGAGTTCATACCTATCACACCGTAAGTGCCACAACCATAGAGGTCACAACGATCTAGATAGACTACTTCGCTATTCTCTACCCTAATTACGCCTCCTGAGCAAATGCTTCCATCAGTATGTCCCATCACCAGATTCTGAAAACTGATGTTATAGCAATCCTTGAGATTGAACACATTGGCATAACGAGGATTCACCACAATACTGGAACCTGGCTTGCCAATAATATTGAGATTTCTCACTTTATATAAGGTAAGCTGTCTGCCATCATACACTTCCTCGCTGACGATTTTCTCGTTATCCGACTGATACTCGTACATGTCGTAAATCCAATCTCTACCTGGTTCCTGGAACAAAGCTTCATTTTCCAAATATTCACTCAGGTTGATTTCAGTATCCTCAGCAATGTTGATGATGCGGTTGCTACCCAAGGCTTTGATGAAATCCGCTGTATTGTCCACCTCGAACATATCGGCCTCGTCATAGTCGTATTCACCTGCCGATAGGGCCATTCTGAGATAAGAGATAGGCTCTCTGCGGTTGATTTCTGGCACATTTTGCTCACTGATGATGAGTTGCAGGTTTGTTTCTTCGATAATACTACGTTTGGTCTTGGCCTCCAACTTAGCTTGCATCCCTTTCAATTCATCCAAAGAGAATCGTCCCAGGTATTGGATGTTCATCAGAAAGTTTTCCAGCATAAAGTCAATATCCTCATTGTATTCAGCCTCTTGTTCCTGATTGGTCAGGTCTTGCAGGTTGTCGGGGGTAAGCACCAAGGTACTCACAATGCGTTTCTGTGGATTCCTCACTGCCAGGAAGTACATACCACTCTGACGGATATAGTTCACTTCCCACCCTGCTTCGGCACGTTGGAAAGGACGTTCACCCTCACCTGTAATGAAATACTGACCATCTTTGTTGTCTAGCAGTAAATCAAAGGTGTTGCCTATGGTGCCAAACTCGTCTTCACCAACTAAGTGGACAGCTCCCACTTCGGGGTTCACCTTCACAGCTTCATAGCGGTATCTGCCGTCCCAAAACACATCGCCCACCTTAATGGTCTGTGCCTGAATCATTACGGCAGATAACAAACCTATTAAAAATACAATCTTTCTCATATTTCAGAATTTATTTAGTCAGGCAAATCGTACCAAGTGGGTTGCCAGTCAGCAAAATTCCACTTGATAGCACGATGGATAATTTTATCACCTTGATCTTGGGAAATCTCCTTATTATCCAGCATATAGGACGTGTTGCCATTTTTCTTCGTTCCAGCCAACACGTGGAGAATGGTACTGTTCATCAACTGTATGGCGATGGTTGCTTGGTTGTTGCCTGAATAGCCTCTGAACACCACCCAGTTACCCTCCAAAATAACATCAGCATAGAAATCCTGACTCTCTATCCCCAAAATAACGGGGAAGCCAGCCTGCTGACCATACCACGCACCATGCTTGTTGTCGCGATTGCGGAAGCAAATCTCAGGGGTACCATCATTATCCAAATCAATGGGTGCATACTTGTTAAATCGCTTATGTTCGAAATTGGTGCCAGTCTCTTCGTAATCACTGAGCACTCGCGCATAGTTCTCGAAATACACAGCCAGTGATGGGTCATATTCATCGAAGCCCTTACCGTCTTCATTGAGGCCGCCTTCGCCAATCTTTTGCGGACCCACATCCTCTCTACGTTTCTCGTTAGCTCCGCGGTCACTGTTCCAGATGTAGTCAATCTCCTCAAAAGAGAGCACATTCTCATTACCTCTTTCATCCTCAGGTTGCCACATTTCGCAATTATCGATCATGGTCTTGCGGTCAACCATAAACAGTTCGCCCGCATTGCGGAAGAAGCGGCAATTATTGAACTTCAAGTTTGTGGTATGATAGGTAGATACACCACCCTTATTATCATAGAAGTCGCAGTTCATGAAAGTAGCGCCACTGGTATCCATGAGCCACATAATACCATCAGAGCATTCACGAATCACGGTATTAGACATCAGTACGTTAGAACAATTTTCGGTTAGGATGCCGTAAGTGCCGCATCCATAGAGGTCGCAGTTATAGGCATAGATATTGCTGCTATACTTAGCCCCCAACACAGCACCCATGCAATAGCCATCTTCAGTATGGCCCAATGTGATGTTGTTGAAAGTGATGTCAGAGCATTGATACAAGTTGAACACGCAGGCATAACGAGGCTCCACAATAATCTTGGAATCGGTGCCACCCTGAATAGTGAGGTTATTTACCTTATATAAGGTTAGTTGGCGACCATCATAAACATTCTCGCTGAAGATCCACACTAAGTAATCTTCATATTCATCCATGTCGCCATCTATCCAATTGGTATGGCGATTTTCCATGAAGAAATCATGTTCATTCAGTATCTTACTCAGGTTCAACGTAGTCCTGTCGGCAATGCGAACTGTTCTGTTGCTACCCAAGGCCAAGATAAACTCCTTTTCATCGCTCACCGTTACATATTGGTATTCCTCGAAGTCTAAATCTTTGGAGACTAAGTCTTCCACTTCAGCATAGTCGCCATCGGCTTCCACATCCTCAGCCTCCATCCGAGCATAGAATTCCTCACGGCTCATCAAAGGCTTCAGTCGCTCATTGGGATTCATCGCCAACTCGGTATCAATCAGCTGGATGTTAACCTTACCCCTGATGTTCAAGTCGCCCATCTCCTGCAACTGCGCCTTCATCTCCTTGAGTTCCTCAGGTGAGAAGCGACACAAATACTGGGCATCCATCAGATAGGTGTTGAGCAAATCCTTCACAGGATACTCATCGGCGGTGATGCCATTCAGATATAGCTCTCTCATGCCCTGTAAGTCCTCATTATTTATATGGGTAATCACACTCACAATCCTGCCCTGCGGATTCTTGAAAGCTATGAAAGAAATGTTGTCTTCACTAATGTAGTTCACTTCCCATCCACCTTCTGCTCGCAGGAAAGGAATGTAACCTGTGGCATTGAGGAAATACTGATTGCCTTGCCTACCTGGATTCAAGTAGAACTGATAATAGTTATACTCAATGTCGTAACCCTCAAAGTGAGTAGCACCCGAGGTATTATCCACTTCAGTCACCACAAAGCGAATCCTGCCGTCCCACCAAACTTGGTCTTGCTTAATCACCTGAGCCTGCAGGGCAAGGAACGAGCAAATCATTGCTATAAAACACAAAATCTTTTTCATAATTATCTTGTTTTTAATCTAATCCATTCCATTTTCCTTTGATGCGTTTACACTGTACGTAGAGCGATGGACAATTGAACACCTTAAAGAGCTCGCTGTCTGAGGTCTTGACAATCTCAATAGAACGTTGCTCAGTGTCCCAGCCCTTGCCCATGATGTAGATGTACATCACTGTGCCGTCATAGAGCTGCATCTCCTGATGCTTGTTTGCACTTGCCTTCATATTGATGGTGTAGGGCTTCTTGGGGTTATAGCCGTTCTCAGGTGTAGCTCCTTCCAAGACTGCTGCAGGGAGATAACGTTGGCGATAAGAGTCGCCCTCACCCACATTCTTGAGTTTCTGACTCACGATGGACATCACTGAACTCACATTATTCTCAGCATTGATGAGCTTAATGCACTGTTCGCCCACCTTGCTGTCGCGAGCATACATCTCCATCGCCATCGGCATCATGGCTGCTGCCCCATAAGGTGTCTCACCCAGAATCTGATATACATATTCAAACTCGTCGTAATCAGATGGAATGTGCGTGAAGGTTACCTTGCCTGTAGCTTTGGAGTTATACCTGTCGATACTCAGATTACCTTCCATCGTATAGGTGTGACCATTATAAGTGAAGCTTTCTTGTGCTTGACTCATACCCAATGTTCCTATTAGGAAGCATATCGTCAATAACAGTCTTTTCAATGTTTTCATAGGCTATTCATTTAGGTGATTATTTCAATAATGGTATTTCAATGCTGCTCTGCGCATCCAAGTAAAGGGTTTGGTGTGCCACTCGCGTCTTACCTTGCGCCGACCACACGCCAGCATAATTGCTGTGTACGCTATACTGGGGGAAGTCGGACGAGGAGATGTCGAGGCGAATCTTACTGCCCGGCTGGAGTTGCCACATAATAGGCAAGGATTCGACATGCAGTTCCACCTGACTCCCAGGCTCATAGGTTTGACGAGCTCCCAATGGGTTATTGCGGAAACCTAAAGTGGTGATGCCCGTGCGTATGTTGTAGGTCTTGCCATCGGGGAAGACCTCGCTAATCTTGTAGGTGAATGCGGTATCGTCGCAGTCGGTGCTTACGTGCAAGTTGATTTTCACCTGACCAGCAATGAGCAAGGGCTCTGTCAATGCCTCAGATACGAAGGACAATACATCGGGACGATAGCCTACTTCGGGTTGCAATTGGCTACCTCTTCTTGTCGATGAATTAAACAAGGTTTCGCCACCAATGGAGAGGACTGGGTTTGTAGGGTCGTAATCATATTGACAATTGAAAGTTGATGATTGACGATTATCTTTGGTCAATTTACCATCTTTCGCCAAGTAATATACCGCAGTGTTACTATTATCCTTCATAGGCCAGCTACTTAAGCTATGCCACTTATCCTCACCAATCGCATATACCTTCACATCAGGCTTAGGTTCTTCGCCCTTCACCAACAAGTCATAGAACCACTGGAACTGCAAGGTAGTGAGGTTGATATCCGTAGCATGGTCAAACCTACCAATCTGAGGTGTAATGATGTGCGAGTGATTCCAAGCACCTACAATGAGTTGGCTCTTGGCCTTGGTCTCCTCTGGCAAAAGGTTATAACCCAGAATAGTCCCCTCTTGATGATGGTCGAAATGACCTGCCACTACTACGATAGGCACTTTAATCTTAGGAGGAATGCTGCGCAGGGTTGCCCAAACACCCTGATGCCAATACGGATCGGTATAATCGGTATGCGAAATCCAATCACGATACCAAGGCAGCTCCACTCCAAAGAAATGAGTGTCCATCTGCTGCTGAGGCATGTAAGCCATCTGTTCGAAATACACCTTATCCAAGTCGGGTTTGGCAGGCTTCTCCTTGATTTCCTCGGCATTGTCTATCGCCCAAGCGGTAAGGATGTCTTGACGAAAGGCACCGTTGCTGTAAGCCGAGAGGTGACGGTCAACACCGTAGTGATGTATGAAGATGCCCTTTACTTTCTCTGGCAATATATCGGCAATAATCCACGCTGTAAGTGCAGTGTAAGATTCTCCGAACAATCCGATGTTCTTACACCAAGGCTGATCAGCCACCCAGTTCACGAGTGCCAAACCATCGGAACGCTCATTCACATTGGGCTCATAAACACCTTCCGAGCCACCTTTACCTCTACAATATTGCACAATATAAGCAATACCTCTGCGCGCATATGCTTGTCCTAAACGATCTGTATCCTCTAAACCGAGCCAGGTATAAGGGGTACGCATTACCAATACGGGCCAAGGACCCTGTGTTGTGGGTTTGTAAATGCGCGTCTTGAGATTCAGCCCATCGGCGGTTTGCACATCTATTAATTGGTACGCGTACCCGCACATAGGAGGAGCAATCTGAGTAGAGTCAGGCACAGCCGACACCGTTGAATGCCTCATCATCTCGCGATAAGCATCCAATTGAGTCTGCGTAAGTTGCTGAGCCTGAGCTACTATACACAACGTCGCCACCCATATTGCAAACAACATTCTATTCATACATCATCTTAGTCTTTAATTACACACAAAGGTACAAATAAAAAATTGAAACTGCAATGAATTGTAGATGTTTTTTCAATGTAATGTCAACACTATACAGGGAAAGACAACCCGAATACAGAAATACAGAATACAGTTTCTTTGGGAAGATGTATCAACGGTAAGTAAAAAAAGAGAATAATAAATTTTATTATTATATATATAATAAATATTATATATATAATAATAAGTTTTGTTTTGGCAGTTGGATGATGTGTCGCTGAGAAAACTGTATTCTGTATTTCTGTATCAAAAGGCTAAGACAGATAGTGCAGTAAGACGTAGGGATGGCCAACACATTAATAGCTTGTAGCAAATGCCCCGATTGACAGAAACAAATGTACTGATTACTTGAAGTAATTGACAGGAGGTATAGGGACGAAGGAAAAATTAGGTAGAGATATATTTGCATGAATGACAAATAATGAGTAGTTTTGCAACCGAATTTGATTGTCACAAAACAAACTGTTAGTGATGAAAGTGATAATTTTACAACATGATATCAAATGGGCGTGTCCTGCAGACAACCAACATCATCTGGAGGATCTGTTGATGCAACAGCCGAAAGCCGACCTGTTCGTGCTGACGGAGATGTTCTCAACAGGATTTGCCACAGAGCCTGAAGGCATTGCAGAAAGCGACGGTTCATCACTGCGCTGGATGCAACAAATGGCAAACAAACTGGATGCAGCGATTGCAGGCAGTGTAGCTACTGAGGAGAACGGCCGATTCTACAACCGTTTCTACTTTGTAGAACCCAACGGCCAAGTAACGTGGTACGACAAGCGCCATTTGTTCACATACGGTGGGGAAGACAAGCATTTTACACCAGGCAATAAGCGTGTAATTGTGAGTTTCCGTGGGACGAGATTCATGTTGCAGGTTTGCTACGACTTGCGATTCCCTGTGTGGAGCCGCAACAGAGGTGACTATGATGCGATTATTTATGTAGCAAGCTGGCCATCGAGCCGCATAGAGGTTTGGAAGACTTTACTACGTGCCAGAGCTATTGAAAATCAAAGTTTTGTGATAGGTGTTAATCGTATAGGCAAGGATTTGAAGTGTGAATACCAAGGTGGCTCTGCTATTATCGACCCATACGGGCGAACTGTTGCTGAATTATTTGATTTTCAAGAGGCTACAGCTATAGCGGAAATTGACATGAACGAGTTAGAGGCTTTCAGAAAGAAGTTTCCCGTGCTGAATGATGCCGACAATTTTGAAATGAATAAATATTAGTTAACTATTTGATTATTAATATACATGGAAAAGAAATTACTTTTAGGAGACGAGGCGATTGCCTTAGGAGCATTACACGCTGGATTGAGTGGTGTATATGCTTATCCAGGCACCCCATCTACCGAAATCACTGAGTTTATACAGGGCTCTCAGTTGGCAAAAGAACGCCAGGTGAGAAGCCGCTGGTGTACCAACGAGAAAACAGCTATGGAGGCTGCACTGGGTATGTCCTATATGGGCAAACGTGCCTTAGTATGTATGAAACACGTAGGCTTGAATGTCTGCGCCGACCCATTTGTAAATAGTGGTATGACGGGTGTCAATGGTGGTGTTATCGTATTGGTGGCAGATGACCCCTCGATGCACTCCTCACAGGACGAGCAGGATTCACGTTTCTATGGTAAATTTGCGATGATTCCTACTTTCGAGCCATCGAACCAGCAGGAGGCTTACGACATGATGGAGGCAGCTTTTGCCTACTCTGAGCAGCAGAACTTACCTGTGCTGATGCGTGTTACCACGCGTATGGCGCATAGTCGTGCAGTTGTGGAGGTAAAAAGCGAGGCACGTGAGCAGAACGAGCTCAACTACAATGCCGTTGCGGCAAACTGGGTGCTGCTTCCCGCCAATGCTCGCAGACGCAACGATGCTGTGACAGCCCAGCAGAAGCAATTGGAAGAGGATGCTATCAACTCTACCTTTAATAAATATTGTGAAGGTCAGGACAAGTCATTAGGCATCATCGCCAGTGGAATTGGCTATAACTATGTCAAGGAATGCTTCCCCAAAGGTAATCCACATCCCGTTTTGAAAATATCACAATATCCATTGCCAAAGGTATTGGTGCGCCGCCTGTTGGACGAATGCGAGAAGGTGCTTATCGTTGAGGAAGGCCAGCCTTTCATTGAAGATATCGTTCGTGGAGTAAGCGAAAGCCAGAATATCTTGGGCAAGCTCGACGGAACCCTGCCCAGAACGGGTGAGCTGAACCCTGATATCGTGAAGAAAGCATTTGGTATGGAGAGCGACCAGTGTTTCGCTCCTTGTGAGGATGTTACTCCACGCCCACCTGCACTCTGTATGGGTTGCGGTCATCGCGATGTATATACAGCTTTGAACGAAGTGCTGCGTGAATACGAGAATCCTCGCGTCTTCGGCGATATCGGCTGTTATACGCTTGGTTTCCTGCCTCCATTCCGTGCTATCCATTCGTGCGTTGATATGGGTGCTTCCATAACGATGGCGAAGGGTGCTGCCGATGCCGGTCAGTGGCCTGCCGTTGCCATCATTGGCGATTCAACCTTTACCCATAGCGGTATGACTGGTCTGCTGGACGCCATCAACGAAAATGCCAACATCACTGTGATTATCAGCGACAACCTTACCACAGGTATGACGGGCGGTCAGGATTCTGCAGGTACCAACAAGTTCGAGGCCATTTGTCGTGGCTTAGGCTTGAGCGACGAACACCTGAAGGTGGTGGTTCCTCTGCCAAAGAACATGCCGGAAATCACGCAGATCATCCGTGATGAGATTAACTACAAGGGCACCAGCGTGATTATTCCACGCCGTGAGTGCATGCAGACCTTGCAGAGACATTTGAAACAGAAAAAAGCACAGGAGGGAAATAAATGAAAACAGATATCATACTTTGTGGTGTAGGAGGACAAGGCATCCTCTCCATCGCTACCATCATCGGCGAAGCTGCCATGAACGAGAATCTTTACATCAAGCAGGCAGAGGTGCACGGCATGAGTCAGCGTGGCGGCGACGTGCAGTCGAACCTGCGCATTTCAAGTGACCCTATTGCCAGCGATCTGATTGCTCGTGGTGGTGCCGATGTCATCATCTCAATGGAGCCAATGGAGGCTTTGCGATACCTACCTTTCCTGTCGAAGGATGGCTGGATCATCACTAGCAGTACACCGTTCAAAAACATTCCGAACTATCCTGATATAGAAGTTATTAACGCTGACCTCGCCAAGTTGCCCCACGTCATCACCCTCAACATTGAGCAGATGGCAAAGGACAATGGTGTGCCCCGTTCTGCCAACGTCATCTTGTTAGGTGCAGCGCAGAAAGCCCTCGGCATTGAGTACGAGAAGTTGGAAGATGCCATCCGCCGCGTATTCGGACGCAAGGGTGACGCCATTGTGGAAGCAAATATCAAAGCTTTGGCTTTAGGAAGGGAGGCACAAAAATGAGACCTACCCCTATCAAGAAGGAGATTGTTGACGGTCTGATAGCCCAGATGGGCATTCAGGACTTCGCCAAAGCCACCATCCGAGAAGTGAAGCAGGTGGCTGCTATGTCTGAAAAGGAGAGTGGTGTGGAGTTTATCAAAATGGAGATGGGTATTCCCGGACTGCCTGCTGCACAAGTAGGCGTCGAAGCTCAGATAAAGGCTCTTCAGGACGGCATTGCACACTCCTATCCCGACATTCAGGGTTACCCTGAACTGAAGAAGCAGGCTTCACGATTCGTGAAAGCATTTATTGGCGTAGATATCGCTCCTGAGGGCTGCGTTCCAGTTACAGGAAGCATGCAGGGAACATTCGCATCGTTCCTGACTTGCTCACAAGCCGACAAAAGTAAGGACACCGTGCTTTTCATCGACCCAGGCTTTCCTGTACAAAAGATGCAGTTACAGGTGCAGGGCGTACCTTATGAGACTTTCGATGTTTACGACTTTAGAGGTGAAAAATTAGGAGCAAAGTTGGAGTCATATCTATCTAAGGGAAATATCTGTGCCATTGTCTATTCCAACCCAAACAACCCATCTTGGGTGTGTCTGACGGAGCAAGAACTTGAAACTATTGGCACGCTGGCTACGAAGTACGATTGCATCATCATGGAGGACTTGGCCTACTTCGCTATGGACTTCCGAGAGGATCTCTCTGTACCTTTTGAACCTCCCTATCAGCCTACCGTAGCCCGCTACACAGACAACTACATGCTGCTCATCAGTGGCTCGAAGGCTTTCAGTTATGCCGGTGAGCGAATCGGTGTGGTATGCATCAGCGACAAGTTGTTCCATCGTCACTTCGAAGATTTGGCAGCACGCTACGAGGGACTGCCTTTCGGACTGGTGTTCTCAACACGAATGCTCTATGCCCTGTCATCGGGTACCAGCCATTCGGCTCAATATGCTTTGGCCGCTATGTTCCGTGCTGCCTGCGATGGTGAATACAACTTCCGCAACGAGGTTAAGGTATACGGTGAACGTGCTCACAAACTGAAAGAGATTTTCTGCAAGCACGGCTTCCATGTGGTGTATGACAAAGACCTCGATAAGCCTGTTGCTGACGGATTCTACTTCACCATCGGTTACAAGAATATGACAAGCGGCGAACTGGCTCGCGAACTGATGTACTATGGCGTATCTGCTATCTGTTTGATTACCACTGGTTCTCACCAAGAAGGCTTACGTGTATGTACCTCTTTTATAGAAGACCACCAGTATCAGCAGCTCGACGAGCGCATGGCAATTTTTGAAGAAAATAACCCATGAAGAGGGTGAATCAAAATGCAAAAAAGCTTCTCCCCTAAATTTAGGAGAGAAGCTTTAATAGTTTGTTTTGTATTTTTCATTCCCCTTTCACTACCAGAATACGGGCATCAACCGCTATGACGTCGTTATCATCGGCAAGCAGAGGGTTGATGTCTATTTCTTTTATCTCTGTAGCAAAGCGCAGGAGGGTGCTCAGACGCACAATAATCTCTGCATACTTACGCTCGTTGATGCCTTTCTGACCTCGCGTTCCTTTAAGTATCTTATAAGCACGGAGGGAGTGAATCATGGAGTAAGCTTCTTCATAACTCAACGGAGCAAGTCCTGACGAGACATCACGCAAAGCCTCGACAAAGATACCACCTAAGCCACAGAGTACCACATGCCCAAAGCGTTCCTCGTATTTAGCACCAATAAATAGCTCGGTGCCCTTTATCATCTTCTGCACCATCACAGAAGTAGCCTCAGGGATCTGCATCATACGGTCAAACTCAGCAGTCAGCACTTGCTTAGAACGAATGTTCAATGCCACACCACCCACATCACTCTTATGAACGGGTCCCACGACTTTGGCAACCACAGGATAACCCACACGCTCAGCAAATTCAGCCAACTCATCCTTCGAAGTAGAAACGAACTCAGGAACAAGAGGGATACCAGCACAGGAAAGAACATCGCGTACCAAATCGGGCGACAAGTAACCACTCTCTTTAATGCTGCCAATCAGCTTGTAAAGACGAGAAATGTCGGTACCGTAAAGCTCAACCTCAGTACGTGCTGGTTCAGGAGTCTTCATAATCTGCGTCAATGCAGTGGCCAACGTCACCTCATCACTGAAATTAATGTGACCACGCTTCAAAAACTCCTGTACCTCAAGACCGGCGGTACTAACACTGGGTAAGATGGGGAAAATTGGCTTCTTACATTCTTTTATCTTCTGGTGAAGGACATCATACACCTCAAATATTTTCACTAATCCAGGTGTACCGAAGATGACCATAATAGCATCAATATCTTCCATTCGTTCACAGCAATCAATGGCAATACCCAAGTGTTCTGCTGTTCCCGTTGCCAATATATCGATAGGATTGGCCACGCTGCTACCAGGCAACAGTTTCGACTTCAACTCATCTGCCACAGGACCCGTAAGCGGTGGGACTTGCATACCTCCCTTAGAAAGAGCATCTGTTAGCATGACGCCTGGTCCACCAGCGTGGGTGACAATGGCAAAGTTTTTGCCTGTGAAGCGAGGCAACGTGAAAATGCAACCCACAGTCGTCAGTTCTTCACGACCGAAACAGCGAACGATACC
Organism: Bacteroidaceae bacterium; assembly: GCA_017534535.1. Lineage (GTDB taxonomy): Bacteria > Bacteroidota > Bacteroidia > Bacteroidales > Bacteroidaceae > Bacteroides. The sequence continues at coordinate 28,642 of JAFXVZ010000032.1, forward strand.
TGCCTTGCGGAATAAAGCCTCAACGGCAGAGTCGCTTGAGGCAATTGCTCCTGTATGACTGCTGGCAGCCCTACTGCCGTTTTCTGACGAACCTGCTTTAATGGCAGCAATACGGCAACCTTTACGGATGAGCGAAGTAGCGTGGTACAGCAACTTATCAGGGTCGCTTATATTCTCAATATAGAGCAGTTTAATAAAAGAATCACGCTCAGGATCGAAGTGTTCATCCATATACTCCAGCACCGTTTCGATACCAATCTGCTTACCGTTGCCCACCGACCATACGCTATTGAAAGGCAGGCCTTTGGTAACAGCACTCTCGAGAATAAACACCGCTGTAGCACCACTACCAGAAATAAAATCAACGCCTTTAGGATTGAGTTGAGGAATAGGCTTAGTAAATACCGAGTGATGAAAGCGCGTCAGAAGTCCGATACAGTTGGGGCCAATTAGCGCACAGCCATACTTCTCACAAGTGTCTAAAATACGTTGTTCCAACAGAGCTCCCTCGTGAGTTTCTTCGCTAAAGCCCGCAGATATGATTATGAACGCACGAACGTTCTTCTCAGCGGCCAAATAGTCCACATAATCGGGACAATACTTTGCAGCTACCACAAGAATAGCCAAATCAGTGGGTGGCAACTCCTTCATATCGTGAAAGGCTTTGATACCCTGCACTTCGTCTTCCTTGGGATTAAGAATGCGTAACGTACCATTATAGCCACCATCCAATAAATTTCGCACCACTGCACCACCAGGTTTATGCTTATTATTGGAGCCACCGATGACAACGATACTCTCAGGCTGTAAAAGCTGTTTGTTTATCATAGTTATTTCCGGTTATTATAGTATGATGATGCAAAAATAATACATTTTGATGTCAAATGTAATTCTTTCACTCACTTTTTTTTGCAGTCATAGGAAAAAAGTGTACTTTTGCGCCGCAAGGTAATTATTAGGTAACCATAAAGACAAAAAAATGATTTGGAATCCGAACAAAGAATGTATGAGTCGCGATGAAATGAGCGCACTCCAAGGGAAAAGATTGCACAAGATTGTGAAGTATGTTTACCACAACGTGCCCTTCTATCGCCACAAGTTGCAGGAAATGGACATTACCCCCGATGATATTCGTACCATCGAGGATATTACCAAACTGCCATTTACGACCAAGAAAGACCTGCGTGACAACTATCCGTTTGGTCTGCAGGCTGCTCCGCAAAGTGAAATTATCCGCATCCACGCCTCTTCAGGAACTACGGGCAACCCCACCATCGTGGGCTATACCCGCAAGGACATCGGGGTATGGACCGAGTGTATGGCTCGTTGCCTCACCGCTTTTGGCGTGACGCGCGATGACATTTTTTCTGTAGCATACGGCTACGGACTTTTTACTGGAGGCTTAGGTGCACACAATGGTGTGGAAATGGTAGGAGCGTCTGTAGTGCCAGCCTCAACAGGTAACACAGAGAAGCATGCCAAACTGATTCGCGACTTGGGTATCACAGGAATCGCCTGTACTCCTTCCTATGCGTTGTATTTGGCTGAGACAATGGACAAGATAGGCATCACGAAAGACCAGATTAAACTGCGTGTGGGTGCCTTTGGTGCTGAACCCTGGACAGAGAAGATGCGTGAGGAAATCGAGGAACGTCTGGGTTTGAAGGGCTTTAACATCTATGGCCTGAGCGAAGTAATGGGGCCGAGTGTAAGCTATGAATGCCAAGCACAGCATGGTTCTCACATTAACGAAGACCATTTCTATCCTGAAATCATCAATCCTGTAACTTTGGAGCCTCTGCCAGCAGGACAACAAGGCGAACTGGTGTTCACCACGTTAACCAAAGAGGGCATGCCTGTGCTGCGTTATCGTACACGTGACCTCTGCTCGCTGATGCCAGGCGAGTGCTCTTGCGGACGAACCAGCGTACGCATGTCGGCTATCCACGGACGTAGTGACGATATGCTTATCATTCGTGGTATCAATGTCTTCCCATCACAGGTGGAGAGCGTAGTACTGAGCATGAAAGAATTTGCTCCTCGCTACATGTTGGTTGTGGATAGAGTGAACAACCTAGACACCTTGCAGGTTCAGGTAGAATTGCGCCAGGAATATTTCACTTCCACCTTCGATACGCCAGCTGCCATCGACGAACTCGAGAAGAAACTGGCAAGCAAATTGAAGAGTGTACTGAGTATCGCTGCTAAGGTGAAGTTGAAAGCGCCTAACACGATTGAACGCAGTCAGGGTAAGAGTGCGCATGTAATTGATAATAGAAATATTAAATAATATGATTTACAGTGATTATTTTAATCCAGAAGTAGAGACAATGTCTGAAGATGGGCTGAAAGCTCTACAGTTGGAACGCTTGCAGGAAACGGTGCGTCATTGCATGAACTCGCCCTTCTACCAGCAGAAATTTAAAGAATTAGGTATTACGCCTGATGACATCAAGACATTAGACGATGTTCAGAAACTGCCTTTTACCTCGAAAGAGGATTTGCGCGAGAATTATCCTTTCGGATTGGCTTGCGTACCCATGAAGGATTGTGTGCGTCTGCACTCATCCAGTGGTACTACGGGTAATCCTACGGTAGTACTCCACACGCAGAAAGACCTAGACGAGTGGGCAAATGCTGTGGCTCGATGCCTCTGGATGGTAGGTAGCCGTCCTGAAGATGTGTTCCAAAACTCAGCAGGTTATGGTATGTTCACAGCGGGCTTAGGCTTCCAATATGGTGCCGAGAAAGTGGGTATGCTCACTGTACCAGCAGCTGCAGGTAATACCATCCGCCAAATCAAGTTCATTAAGGACTTCGGCACCTCTGTGTTGCATGCTATCCCCAGCTATGCCTCACGTATTTATGAGGTAATGAAGGAAGAGGGTGTGGATCCTCGTAAGGATACCAACCTTCGTGTACTTTGCATTGGTGCCGAGCCTCATAGCGAGGAACAACGCCAACGCATTGAACAGAACTTGGGCGTAAAGGCTTACAATTCTTATGGCATCTCAGAAATGATGGGACCAGGTGTCGCTTTCGAGTGCCCAGAGCAGAACGGTCTGCATATCTGGGAGGACTATTTCATTGTGGAGATTATTGACCCTGTAACACTGAAGCCTGTACCTGATGGCGAGTTAGGCGAATTGGTACTTCCCACCATCAACCGTGAAGCAATGCCGCTGTTGCGTTATCGTACGCGCGACCTGACACGCATCCTGCCAGGTGACTGTCCTTGTGGTCGTCACCACAAACGCTTGGCTCGTCTGCAAGGCAGAAGTGATGACATGATGATTCTGAAGGGTGTAAATATCTTCCCAATTCAGATTGAGAAGATTCTGTTGGGCTTCAAGGAGCTCAGTACCGACTACCTCATCACGTTGGAGACTAAGGACAGCAACGACATCATGACCATTGAGGTGGAGCTGAACCAGATGTTCACTGATGATTACAGTCAGTTGAAGAAGTTGGAGAATGAAATAAGACGCCAGCTGAAGGATGAGATCCTGATTACACCTACCATCAAGCTTGTACCTAAGGGAACATTGGTTGTTTCTGACGAGAAGAAGGCTGTGCGTGTAAAAGATTTACGTAAACTATTTTAAAGAATAACGACTATGACGATCAAACAATTATCAATTTTCCTTGAGAATAAGTCGGGTACATTAATTAAGGTACTCGATTTGTTGAAGAAGTCGAATATTCAGCTCATCGCTACCACGATAGCTGACACGGCTGAATATGGCATCTGTCGCATCATTTGCAGTGAGCCGGCAAGGGCTTACCTGGAGTTGCAAGAAGGTGGAGTGGCAGTAGCGCTGACTGATGTGTTTGCCATTGAGCTGGACAACATTCCTGGTGCTGGCGCTGACGCTATCCAGGCTTTCAGTGAATGCGGTATCAGCATCCCTTACCTGTATTCATTCCTGACAGGCAAAAAGGCCATACTAATCTTCCGTACTGACAACAATGATCAGGCTCGTGAGGTAATTGCCAAGAACAACCTGAAGTTTGTGACTGAAGCAGATTTGGCTAATTGGGCGTAAATAAAAAGTGAAAGCATTTAAAGGGGGAGCTGAAAAGCTCCCCCCTTACCGTTTTACTCCTTGATCTTAAACTCGTAAATCACAGGATTAGCTTTAGTCGCAGGTGCCCAAGCATTGCCAGTCTTTCCATTTGGATTACCATACTTCGCAAAGTTCGTCCAAGCATCCACCATTTCGTCAGATAGCTTGAAATCAGCTTCGGTGAATGGACGCCAGCTACGTCCCAAAGTATGGAATACAAACCACAACTCACTACTATGGAAGGAACCCTGCAGACTTGGACGACCATCGCTTGGCAATTTCCTATCAAACAAATAGCAATAAGTTGGCTTGGATGACAATGAGTCACGAACTGCAGCAAACTTCAAAATGGGTTGACTCAAGTCCATCATATCGTCGCCTGTGTAGCCTAACATATAAGGCACATCGGCCAAAGACTTATCATAGGTAGCTTGGTCGAAACTCTTATCCAAGACTATCCCATCAACATGGGGAGAAAGCATTCCTCCTACACCACGAGGTGCTCTACCGTAAGCATCATAAACATCTTGAGCACTTGCAGCACGCATCTCAGCCAACGACTTGAAGCCCATATGTCCCATCAGCTCTACGCCAACTTGGTCAAACTCTGTTTGTAACTTTCCTTCACCTGTTGAAATAAACTCACCCAAGCCACCACCGCTCTGCACAATTGCCTTAGATATCAGACCTTTACTCATAGGAGAAGAACACAAGTTTCGAATGCTGGCACCACCTGCACTCTGTCCGAAGATGGTGATATTTTCAGGGTCACCACCAAACTGTGCTATATTGTTCTTAACCCATTTCAGAGCTGCAATCTGATCAAGCAAACCATAATTACCTGACACATGATCAGGGTCTTCTGCTGAAAGCTCTGGATGATTATAGAAGCCAAATATACCCAAGCGATAGTTGATAGTCACCAAAATCACATCGCGCTGTGCCCATGCATCACCATCCATCTCGGTCTCGAAGCCCCAGCCACCGAGGTAAGCGCCACCATGTACCCACATCGCCACAGGCAATTTCTTCTCAGGATGTCCAGGTGCTTTTTCTGGCACCCATACATTCAAGTAAAGGCAATCCTCTGAGTAATGAGGGTCATCGCTCAAGAAATGAAACTCAGTACCATACTGCCCATCCTGAGGATTACGGGTACGCTGCATGGCTGCATCACTGAATTTGTCTGCCACCTTCACACCCTCCCATGCCATTACAGGCTGAGGACGTTTCCATCGCAAATCACCTACAGGAGGTTCAGCAAAAGGTACACCTTTATATACTATTACACCTTCAGCATCAGAAGGGACACCTTGAATCTGTCCACCTTCAATGGTAAGAACGGGATTTAACTCGCTTTTTTCACCTAAGGAAGTGCAACTTACCAGAAAAGCGGCGAAAGCAAACATGAATAAGTTCTGTTTTCTCATTTTTTTAGTCATATTAGATTAGTTTCTGGCAAAGTTACGCTTTATTTTGGTATTTTTGTGTACATTTGCAAATAAACTTTAAACGAAAAAATGATATTATGAAAAAGACATTATTGACTTTGGCCATTTGGGCTTGTGGCTCAATGGCGTTTGCTCAACAGGCATTAGGGCCTGGCACTGGCATCGTTTCTCCTGAACTCAATGCCGACAACACCGTAACATTCAGGTACATCAATCCGAAAGCTGTAAAGGTTCAAGTAACAGGTGATATGCTTACAGAACGCTCTGCCGATATGAAAGAGGAAGCAGGCGTATGGACTTACACCACTGCTCCGCTGGAGGGCGAACTTTACACCTATGCTTTCATTGTAGACGGCAAGCGTACCCTCGACCCATCTAACGTGTTTATGAACAGAGACGTGGCTACTTGGTCAAATATCTTCACCATCAGCACCAAGCCTGGTGATAAAGGCCATTATTACATTAACAACAATGTGCCTCATGGTACAGTTACCCGAATTTGGTACGATAGCAAGCATGCCAATATGGACCGTCGTTTAACGGTTTATCTGCCTCACGGCTATGAGACCAGTAAGGAGAAATATCCTGTGTTCTACCTGTTGCACGGCTCTGGTGGTGACGAGAATGCATGGTCTGATTTAGGCCGTACAGTACAGATTATGGATAACCTGATTGCCGAGGGCAAAGCGAAGCCTATGATTGTGGTAATGCCGAACGGTGTGGTAAGGAATCCTTCTGCTCCAGAAGCCAACGAGGTAAATATGTTCCAGCCCACAATGACGAACAGTCGTGATCAGGATACTACTCCAATGGAGGACGAGTTCCCCGAGATTAAGAAATTCATCGAAAGCACTTTCCGAGTAAAGACTGGTCAGTACAACACTGCAGTAGCAGGTTTGTCTATGGGTGGTCGTCATTCATTTGCTGTATCTCGCCGCTATCCGGGAACTTTCGGTTATGTAGGTATGTTCTCAGGTGCAGGCAGTGGTCCTGACAATGAGGCACAACTGAAGGCGCTCTTTGCTGCTAAGCCAAAGCTCTATTGGATTGGTGTAGGTTCTGCAGATGGTGTAAAGGTATCTGCTTCCGCATTGCGAGACTACTGCCAGGAGAAGGGTTATCCTTGCGAGTATTACGAGTCAGACGGTGGTCATATTTGGCGCAACTGGCGAGTATATCTGACCATCTTCGCTCAGAAATTGTTCAAGTAAAATTTCAACTTAAGGGGGCAGATAGCTATGGGCTTTTGCCCCTTTTTTCACGAAATCAAATTAGATCATGAGAAAGTTTATCCTCTTAATGGCTGGTCTTTTTGTTGCTTCTCTTTGCCAAGCACAAGGTCTCCAGCTCAACGATCTGGAGTATTTTGAGCGTCAGGGTGTGAACGTACTAGTGTTCAGCAACCGTTTCAACGGTGGTTTCAATGACGAGAAAGACTCAGGTATAGAGATCATCCATCATGGAGTACGCACCGCTCAAGGTGGCGCCATTAGATTAAACAACGCCCCCGAGCAATGGGACTTGGTGCCTACGCTTGTCAACCGCAAGGTAGATAAAGCTAACAATGCTATCGAAATCTCTATGCGCTACGAAGACTATGATTTTGATAGTCGTGTGGTAGTTACAGGCAAAGGTAATGCAGTAGAGATCAGTGTATATCTCGATAAACCAGTACCTCAAGCCATCGTTGGAGAAGCTGGTTTCAACCTCGAGTTCCTGCCCTCTCAATACTGGCTCAAGACCTTCATGATGGATGGTCGTTTGAATCGTTTTCCTCGTTATGCAGCCAGCGAGACTATAACGCGTCCTAACAGCGAGAAAGCTCGTCAGTTCAAGGGTTTCAAGACTTATGACGACAGAGGTACCGACCGCTTTATCGACCCTCTCCCTTTGGAGAAAGGACACTCGTTGCTGATGGCAATGGACGACCCAGAGCGAATGGTAAAGGTAACTAGTGAAGCTGAGTTGTTGCTTTATGATGGTCGCATCCTAGCTCAGAATGGTTGGTTTGTACTGCGCAGCATCCTACCTGCCAACAAAACGGGCAAGGTACTATCTTGGACAGTAGAGCCTCATGCTATCCCCAATTGGATTCGTGAACCTAACATCGGCTTCTCACAAGTAGGTTATGTGCCTGAACAACCTAAGGTAGCAGTCATTGAACTCGACAAGAAAGACACCATGAAGCCTACCGCTTCTATCTTCCGCATCCGTGAGGACGGCACCACCAGCGAGGTGTTCAAGGGCAATATCCAGCCTTGGGGACCTTACTTCAAGTACAATTATGTGAAGTTTGATTTCTCATCTGTTCGCGAGTCTGGCATTTATTATATCCAATATGGAGATATCAAGACCAACAATTTCTTGATTGACAATAGCGTGTATGACAAGATAACAGACGCCACTACCGACGTTTGGATTCCTATCCACATGAACCACATGACTGTGAATGAGGGCTATCGCGTGTGGCATGGTGAGCCGTTTAAGGAAGGTTACTTGCAGGCACCCCCAAGCGACCACTTCGATATGCACAGACAAGGAGAGAAAACAGAAACGAAATATCAGCCTTACGAGCTGATTCCTGGCTTGAGCGTAGGTGGTTACTTCGATGCGGGTGACTTCGACATTGAGACAGGTGCCAACATTGGTGTGGTGGAAAATCTGGTACGAGCATGGGAGTTGTTCAAATCACAACGCGATGAAACCTTCGTGAGCGAACAACAACGCTATGTTGATTTGCATCGGCCTGACGGCACACCTGATATCCTGCAATACATCGAGCATGGCACCCTAAATTTGGTAGCACAAGCTGAACAGATTGGCCACATGGCAACTACTTTGTCCAATTCTGTGCTTGACAACTACCATCATTTAGGTGATGCAGCCTCCATCACTGATGGTTTGCACTATGACCGCAGCCTGAAGCCGTACGAAGTTTCTGCCGATGGTAAGTCAAGTGGTACTCCTGACGACATGTGGGCATTCACAACCCGCAATGCCTGGATGGATTTCCGTGCTGCTACCATGTTTGCAGCAGCCAGTCGTGCATTAGAGGGGTATAACGACGACCTCTCGAAGCGTGCCCTTGCACAGTCGAAGCGACTGATGCAGGAAGCCAATGCCTTGATGGCTGATGGCAACAATGCCTCTCGACGAATGGGTAGCAACATGGCAACCAACCTGCAGCTCTATGCGGCTACGCACGAACAGTCTTATTTAGATAGTTTCAAAAACCAAATCTGGCAGGCAATGGATGACAATGCCGTCAACAACATGCAAACTGCGTTGGATGCCATCCCCTATATGGACGAGACCTATAAGCTGCGTCTGCGTCCCTATATCCAAAAGTATCAAGAGTATATCAAGAGTTTCGACAAGGACAATCCTTATGGAGTACCAATCGGTTTGGGTAATTGGGCAGGTAGCGGCAATGTAGTAAGCTTTGGCACCACCATCTGTTTCGCTTACCTATATTACCCAGATATCATCCAAAAAGACGATATCTTCCGTGCAGGCAACTATCTATTTGGTTGTCACCCTTATCACAACTACTCATTGGTAGCAGCTATAGGAGCTGCTCGTCCAAAGGCAGTGTTCTATGGTAACAACCGTGCTGACTTTTCATTCATCCCTGGCAACGTAGCTCCAGGCTTGCTATTCCGTCAGCCTGACCATTTCGAGAACTATGACGACTGGCCTTTCCTTTGGGGACAAAACGAGGGTACTGTTGGTGGTAATACACAATATGTTATCTTCGGTGAGGCGTTTAAGAATGTGCTGAAATAAGAGAGTTTGTTGGGATAGGGTTGCCTATCCCAACATTTCTTTTAACACGCTTCCCCAACGTCCAGGCAGTATGATATGATGGTTGCCAATCGGCTCATTCAGAAAATACAATGCCTGGGCTTTGTCATTTAATTGTATGACTTGCTGTGTGCGACATAAATCGGGCTTAGCTTGGCTGTATAGTAATACCCCTTCGGCTATAAAACTACGTTTCAAATCCCCAGACAGTTTGAATACAGTCACCTCACCTTCTTTCATATAACCCCGTATGCCCACACCTATTCCCGATTCAAAATGAGTATCAAACTCGTAACGTTCTACCATATTCAATGGGATGGTGCAATGGGCGAAAAGCATCTTGCCCGTTTCCACATCAATAGAAGCTGGGTTGGCTTGGAAGCCAGAAACGCCAGTAAGCGATTTCGCCACCATCATGGATATCATCGCTGGGACGTCACCTTCGCATCCTGACACAATCCCCTCCGCATTCAACTTCGCCAAAGCCAGACAGCCCGTATTCTTCACAGCAGTAAGCAGGTCAAAGCATCTCAACGTGAAACCTTGCAGATTATATTTGTTTATTATCTCTTTCAATGACGCATAGATACGTTCTGCACCAGGCAAGGCATCGTTTATCTTTGCCACCTCAGATGTCAATGTCGTATCTTTTAGTGGTGTGCTCTCAATAGTGGCAATCAGTTCGTCCATCGGCACATCAAGTAATTCGATACCCAATTTCTTATGTATCTCCTCTCTGTTGGCTTCACTGGATATCAGCCAATCAGAAGGTTTCCCAATTACTCCCAATCGGCACCCCCTCAGTTGAGCTCTCGCCTCCCCAACCTTCTGCAAGACCTCTATCCTTTGTCGGATATAGGCATTGCTTCCATGAATAATTTCTCCACGAATGCCTATCTGCCTAAGGAAGGAAAGAATCTCCATCGAAGCCGCCAACGAATTGCTTTTTCCTGAGGTTAACAGATAAAATGGAGCATCTGACAGTTGCTGCAACTTAGGTAACAGACTTTTGAATATGCCCTCAGTACCACCTGTCCGCACATAAATCAAGCTCAAAGGATGTGAGCCATAGTCAGCATAATCACTGCCCTTCATTTCATAATCAATACCCAAGGCTCCTAAGAATTCTTTGGTTACCACATCCACCTCTTGCTCATCATGCAATTCGGAGGTTAATGTATAAATCGCTATACTCATAATCCATTCAATTTTTATGGAACAAAAATAGAAAAAAGCGTTGAAATACCCAAGAGTCAAGCTTACGAAAAAACTTTTTCCCCGCAAAGCATTGTTATTTCAAGAAAAGTGATTATCTTTGCAGCCGATTTCAACAATCATGGTGACAGATCCGCTAGCTCAGCAGGTAGAGCACAACACTTTTAATGTTGGGGTCTTGGGTTCGAGCCCCAAGCGGATCACTAAAAAGAGAGGCTTCTACGCCTCTTTTTTTGTTTCTCATCTATTATACCTCTATTCAAGCCAGAGCTTACAAGTAGCAAAGTGTCTGTTTGGTTATTCCAAGCTGGAAGCTTGATTATTGCAAACTTTGGGTGTGCTTAGGCTTCGATTCGCAGAAAGGGGAAAAGCGACATTTAGAACACTTAAGAATTGCTTGAAGCTAATGCTTCAATTAGTTGAAGTAAAAGGGGCGTTTACTTCGGGAGGATGGTCCATTTGCTTGGACTAAATGAGCCTTATGCCCGGAGCACCTAAAAACAATCCTAAAAGGAGAAATTTAGAACAGTTTTGCTGTTGGCTTTTTATCGTTACTCAAAATAGTATCTTTCCCCAAAAACATTTGGAAATATGCAGGCAAGGAGTTATCTTTGCGAAAGCAAACTATTAAAGAATGATACCATGATTGACCAGATTATTGCCTATAACAAGAAGTTCGTGGAAGAGAAGGGCTACGAGCAGTATATCACCGATAAGTACCCAGACAAGAAGTTGGCGGTGCTTTCATGTATGGACACCCGACTGACAGAGTTGTTGCCTGCAGCATTGGGCTTGAAGAATGGAGATGCCAAAATCATCAAGAATGCAGGTGGTTTGGTGATTTCGGCTTTCGACTCAGCCATGCGAAGCCTGATTGTCGCTATTTATGAATTAGGTGTACAAGAAATAATGGTGGTGGCTCATTCACATTGTGGAGCCTGCCACATGAGCTACGACCATTTCCACCATGAAATGATAGCCCGTGGAGTGACAGATGATACTCTCAACACCATCCGCAAGTGTGGCATTGACCTTGATGCTTGGTTAGAGGGGTTCAAGGATACACCTACCTCAGTAAGAAAAACCGTTGAGACCATCAAAACCCATCCGCTGGTTCCGAAAGACATTGTGGTTCGTGGTTTTATCATTGATTCTGAAACAGGAGAGCTGGAAGAAATTTTGTAAATCAAAAAGATTATGAAAAGACCTGACCCCAACAAGGCTTTCCCAAATCCCAACATTCCAAGCCTCTGTTATATCAAAAACGTGGTGAAGAACCCACGCATTATCATTGGCGACTACACCTATTATAATAATGTGGATGGTGCTGACCAGTTCGAGAAGCATGTCACTCACTTTTATGACTTCATTGGTGACAAACTGGTTATTGGCAAGTTCTGTGCTATTGCCAAAGGAGTAGAATTCGTGATGAATGGTGCAAACCACAGGATGGATGGTGCAAGTACTTATCCTTTCTACATCATGGGAGGCGATTGGGGCTCTGCCATTGCTCCTGTAAAAGAGGAACTTCCACTAAAGGGAGATACCATTATTGGCAATGATGTATGGATTGGGCAACATGTAACTATCATGCCTGGAGTTCATATTGGCGATGGTGCCATCATTGGTGCAAATTCTGTGGTTGCTAAAGACATACCTCCCTATTCTGTTGCTGTGGGCAATCCTTGTCGGGTAGTCAAGAAACGCTTTGATGACGAGCTGATTGACTTATTACTCCAACTCAAATGGTGGGACAAACCTATTGAGGAAATTGAAAGCTTGATGCCTATTCTCTCTTGTGGCGATTTGGAGAAGGTGAAGAAAGAGATAAAAACAATGCTATGATTATTCTGATTACAGGAGCATCACATATGGGGAAAACACTTCTGGCACAGAGAGTGTTGGAGGAATACCACTTCCCTTATCTTTCCATCGACCATTTGAAGATGGGATTGATTCGTAGTGGCATAACACAGCTTACGCCAGAAGACGATGATGCCCTCACAGATTATCTTTGGCCTATTGTCCGTGAAATAATGAAAACGGCAATTGAGAATCTGCAAAATCTTATTATAGAAGGATGCTACATACCTTTTAACTGGAGAAAAGATTTTGACGAAAACTATTTATCTTCCATCCAGTTTATTTGTCTGGCAATGACGGATGCATATATTGATGCTCATTTTGAAGATATCAAAAAACATGCTTCCGTCATTGAGACAAGACTTAATGATTCATACATCACTATCGAAAAGTTGAAAGATGACAACCATTATTATATCAATGCATTTACACAAGAAGGTGAACAGGTTACACTGATTGACAAGGATTTCGAGAAAAATATCAGTTCTCTCATAAAGTCATGTTTTACATGCTATCCTCCCAACGCCAATGCTGACGCAGTTCATTCGTCATATCGTCCCAATCCTGCAAAGTGAATGTACCCTCACCGATTATCATAATGGTCATCTCCAGATTGTCATAAGAACGAAATACATTCGTATCTCTGAAACCATTACGCAGATAAAACTCATGGCGACGACGACGCTGAACAATATTGTCGCATGCTTGGCGATGCGACTCCATATCAAATACAATAGTCTGTTCTTTATACTTACCCATCAACATTCTTAGCATTTCTTGCCCATAGCCTTTGTTTCGCAATTCTTCACGCACAGCAAAGTACCAGAACCAATTAAACGAAGGCCGGGGATATAAAATCGTTAAGCCCACAAAAGTTCCAGCATCATAATAGGTGGTAAAGTCCAGGTGCATCTCATCTATCAGTCGCATCAAATCATTCCAAGGAATCTGTTCATTCTTAGGAAATCCCGACTCATACAACTCCTTTATTTCTTTATCGCCTTTATTTTTTGCTGTAATCTGCTTCGTAATCATCATACCCTCCTAATTAACATCAATATTTCTCGCAAATATAGCTAAAATAAAGAAAAAGTTGTATTTTTGCACCCATAATTATTCACAAGAACAACTTATAGTAATGGAAAACAAGTTTATAACGGTTGCCTACAAGCTCTACACCATTGAGGATGGCGACAAGGATTTTGCAGAAGAGGCTACCGCCGAGAAGCCTTTCGAGTTTATTTCAGGGGTGGGTCTGACTTTGCCTCAGTTTGAGGAGCATATCAAGGATTTGCAAGCTGGCGAGACTTTCGATTTCGTGATTGACAAGGAGAATGCTTATGGTATTTATGACGAACGCCAGGTGGTGACATTGCCCAAAAAGACTTTCGAGATTGACGGCAAGTTCGACAGTGAACACATTGTGGAAGGTGCTATCATTCCATTGATGAATGCTGAGGGTCAGCGTTTCAATGCCAGTGTGAGCGAGATTACTGAGAATGAGGTAACTGTTGACCTGAACCATCCTTTGGCAGGTTGCGACCTGCAGTTCATGGGTACTGTGATTGAAAGTCGCCTCGCCACCAATGAGGAACTTGCCGCTGTTGCCAAGATGATGAGTGGCGGATGCGGAGGTTGCGGTGGTGGATGTGAGAGTTGTGGCGAGGGCGGATGCGAAGGCGGATGCGAAGGTGGTTGCAATGGTTGCAACTAACGCTTACTTGTCATAATCTGAAGCACGAGACGATCTGTCTCGTTCATGCCTTGCGCCCCAATCTCAGTAAGGTTGCGGATGCTGGTGTCAATATCTTCATCAATGATACCCTCTAAACTAGTAACACAACGGTTCTCCATCGCCATTACGGCAGAGAGGACCGCTGTGGAGACACCAGTTGTTACCTTCAAGGCACAACTCGGCTTAGCTCCGTCACAAATCATACCTGTCAGATTGGCTATCATGTTCTTTACGGCGAAGGTAATCTGTTGGTATGTTCCTCCCATCAGGTAAGTGATGCCACAACTGGAACCAGTGGATGCTACCACACATCCGCAAAGTGCCGACAATCTTCCCAAACTCTGCTTGATATAGATAACGGTGAGGTGACTCAACATCAAGGCACGAATTAACTCTTCCCTGGATTTCCCTGTTTCCTCTGCATAAATCAACACAGGATTTGTGCAAGAGATACCCTGATTGCCACTACCAGAGTTACTCATCACAGGTATCATAGCCCCACCCATTCGGGCATCACAGGCACCTGAAGTATAAGCCAAAATCTTCGAAAAAATGCTACTACCCATCAATTCCTTCTCAAGAGAACCTTGTAGGATATGCCCTAATCCGTGTCCGTAATCGCCTTTGAAAGAGAACTCTGCCGCTTGTTTGTTTAAGCGAGCTGACTCCAAGATAAAGTCAATCTCCTCCAGTGGAGCTGTCATCGCAAAATCATATACCCTTTGAAAACTCAGTTTTACATCTTCTTCCTCAGTTTCTTCCTGACAAGGCTCACGCTTGTCCATCAACACCTCACCATCATGTTCCAAATACACGAATCGGGTATGTCCACCTGCAATGATAGCCCTTGCCTCATGTCTTTCAGCTTGACATAACACCTCCACATAAAGTTTGTCGCAAATGCCCTCCTTCAAACCGATGCAAATACGTTTCCCAGCGATGAATGCCTTGCCTAGCTCAACTGCTTCTGGTGTGCAATCACGCAATACCTCCAACTGATACTCCGACTTGCCAACCAAAGCTCCCAAAGCAATGGCAATGGGCAAGCCTATCATCCCTGTGCCAGGAATACCCACACCCATAGCGTTCTTCAGGATATTGCCACTCAACATGACATCAATATGTTCAGGTTTGCATTCCAACAACTCTGTGGCACGTGCCACACACAAAGCTACGGCCACAGGTTCCGTGCATCCGATAGCAGGGACTACTTCTCTCTGTATCAGACGGATGATTTGATTTCTCTCAGTTAAAGTAAACGGTTCACTCATGACATAATCTCATTTAGGTTTTGCAAAAATAAGAAAAAAATTGGTGAATGTCAGAAAAAGTACTTACCTTTAGCTGTTCAAATGAAGATTTTTGCAATATGTTCAATACTTATGGTAATATTTTCCGACTGACAACCTTCGGAGAGTCGCATGGAGCAGGCATCGGAGGGGTAGTTGACGGCATGCCGGCTGGCATAGAGATTGATATGGATTTCATACAACAGGAGCTCAGTCGCAGAAGGCCTGGACAATCGGCTTTAACTACCTCGCGCAAAGAACCCGACGAGGTGGAACTTCTCTCTGGTGTATTCGAAGGTAAATCAACTGGAACTCCCATTGGTTTCTTGGCACGAAACACCAATCAACATAGTCAGGATTACGACAACCTGCGTGATGTGTTCCGCCCTTCTCACGCCGACTTCACCTATCAGATGAAATATGGTATCCGTGATCATCGAGGCGGAGGACGGTCCTCGGCTCGTGAAACCATAGCCCGCGTAGTAGGTGGTGCTTTGGCAAAGTTAGCACTGAAGCAATTGGGTGTCCACATCACAGCTTATACGCAACAAGTAGGTAATATCTCTTTAAACAAAGGTTATACTGATTATGATTTCTCTCTGATAGAACAGAATTCCGTTAGATGCCCAGATCCGGACAAAGCTGCTGAGATGGAAACCTTAATCAAAGAAGTGAAAGCAGCAGGAGACACCATTGGCGGAGCTATCCGATGCGTCATTCAAGGTTGTCCCATTGGTTTGGGAGAACCTGTTTTTGGCAAACTACATGCAGCTTTGGCAAGTGCAATGATGGGCATCAATGCCGCCAAAGGTTTTGAATATGGCGAGGGCTTTGGTGGAATGAATATGCGAGGCTCTGAGCAAAATGATGTGTTCTATAATAAGAATGGTATCATCGAAACTCGCACCAACCACTCGGGTGGCATACAAGGTGGTATCAGCAACGGACAAGACATCTGTTTCCGTGTGGCATTCAAGCCTATAGCAACTCTGCTCTTTGAGCAACCCACTGTGGATATTGCAGGAAATGAAGCTGTTGTAAAAGCCAAAGGTCGTCATGACCCTTGTGTCCTACCTCGTGCTGTGCCTATCGTTGAGGCTATGGCAGCTATGACAATTCTCGATTATTACTTACTCAATAAAACTACCAAACTATGATTAAACAATACATCCAAGACAATGAGGCTCGTATGCTGGACGAGCTTTTCAGCTTGATTCGCATCCCCAGCATCAGTTCAGAATCGGCACATAAAGAAGATATGATTCTTTGTGCGGAACGATGGAAAGAGTTGCTCTTAGCAGCTGGTGCCGATAAAGCCGAGGTGATGCCTTCAGATGGCAACCCAATGGTTTATGCCGAGAAAATGGTTGACCCCAATGCCAAAACCATCTTGATTTATGGACATTACGACGTGATGCCCGTGGAGCCATTAGACCTTTGGAAGACTGATCCTTTCGAGCCGGTTATCAAAGATGGAGTTATTTGTGCTCGTGGTGCTGACGACGATAAAGGTCAGAGCTTCATCCAAGCGAAAGCTTTTGAATATGTGGTAAAGAACGGCTTGCTGAAGCATAATGTGAAGTTCATCCTCGAGGGTGAGGAAGAGATTGGTTCCATGAGCTTGGAGCCTTTCTGCGAGAAGCACAAGGAAATGCTGAAGGCAGATATCATCTTGGTTTCTGACACCTCTATGTTGGGTAAAGACCTGCCCTCATTGACTACGGGTTTGCGAGGCTTGTCTTATTGGCAATTGGAGGTGACTGGTCCTAACCGTGACCTGCATAGTGGACACTTTGGTGGTGCCGTTGCCAATCCTATCAATGTGCTTTGCAAGCTAATAGCTCAGATGACGGATGCTGATGGCCGTATCACCGTACCTCATTTCTACGACGATGTAGAGGAGGTGCCGGCTGAAGAGCGCGAGATGATTGCCCACATCCCATTCGATTTGGAGAAATACAAGAAGGCCATTGATGTGGAAGAGGTTTGTGGAGAGAAGGGCTATTGCACTTTAGAGCGCAATAGTTGTCGTCCTTCTTTCGATGTGTGTGGCATTTGGGGTGGTTATACGGGCGAAGGTGCCAAGACAGTAATCCCAAGCAAGGCTTACGCCAAGATTTCCACACGCTTGGTGCCTCATCAGGATAACGAGAAGATTGGTCAACTGATGATGGATTACCTTCAGGAGATTGCCCCTAAGAGTGTGAAAGTGAAGGTGGAATACCTGCATGGAGGCGAGAGTTATGTGTGCCCTATCTCATTGCCTGCTTACAAGGCTGCAGAAAAGGGTTTCGAAAAGGCGTTTGGCAAGAAGCCTTTGGCTGTGCGTCGTGGGGGTAGTATTCCTATCATCGCCACGTTCGAGAAGGTGCTGGGCATCAAGACAGTCCTCATGGGCTTTGGCCTCGAGAGCAATGCCATCCATAGCCCCAACGAGAACTTCCCTCTCGAGATTTTCCGCAAGGGCATTGAAGCTGTAGTGGAGTTCCACAAGAACTTCTAAGTCTATGCCAAAATATGAAAAAGGCACTCCGAAAAGAGTGCTTTTTTTATGGTTTTACTGAAAAGGGGAGGCGGAAGGTACATCCAGTTTTCCATTCTGAACAGCCATAGGCAGTTTTGCCCTTAATTATATGACCATGAGCACATACAGGGCAAGGCTTTCCAATGATGCTATCATCAGGAACCATTTTTTCGTTGAACGTTGACGACTGACCATTGATAGTTGGCTTAACTCCATCATTACGGACTTTACCCGCTACCTCATCCGAACTATTATTGACCTTAGTTTGCTGCACTTTAAGCTTTTGCTGGCCATTCACCTTTGCTGACTTCTTCTTTTTCTTCTCCTCTTCAGGATTCACTACAGTAATGCGACGATTCGAATTATCCGATAGTACAGCATTCACAATCTCAGTCACCATTTGCTTCAGTTCATCGAGGAACTGTCCTGCTTGGTAAGTTTTCTTTTCTATCTCACGCAACTTCTTCTCCCAAAGACCTGTGAGCTCAGCGCTCTTGAGCAGCTCCTCTCGAATGAGGCCAATCAGTTCGATACCTGTTGGGGTAGCCACCAAAGTCTTACGTTCCTTACGAATATAATTGCGCTTGAACAACGTCTCAATGATAGCAGCTCTTGTTGATGGGCGACCAATGCCATTCTCCTTCATAGCATCTCGCAACTCATCGTTATCCACCAACTTACCAGCAGTTTCCATCGCTCTCAGCAAAGTCGCCTCCGTATAAGGCCTTGGGGGTTGCGTCCACTTTTCCTGTAGTTCAGGGAAATGAGGACCTTGCTCACCTTTCTTAAATTGAACGTTCACCGTTGACCGTTGGCCGTTATTCTCTCCTGATTCCTCATCAACATCTCCTTTAAACACCACCCGCCAACCAGGATCAAGAACTTGTCGCCCACTGGTTTTGAAGGGGATATCCTCTACCCTACCTTCTATCGTTGTAGTACTGATCTTGCACTCTGGATAGAACACAGCTATGAAATGTCGAGCCACCAGGTCGAACACTTTCTTCTCTTGGTCAGTCAGGTTTACAGGAGGCTGACCCGTTGGGATAATGGCATGGTGGTCAGTCACTTTGGAGTTGTCGAAGACTTTCTTGCTCTTAGGTAATGGACCGTTGACCGTTGACCGTTGACCATTGACCGTTTTGCCAACAAGAGGTTCTGTTAGGCTTTCATAGCCCTTCAAGCCTCTAAGAATATTCGGGCATTTGGGATAGATATCATCACTCAAGAAGGTGGTATCCACACGAGGATAAGTCGTTACCTTCTTCTCATACAGACTTTGGATGAGCTTTAGCGTTTCATCGGCGCTGAAATTGAACTTCTTGTTACAATCCACCTGCAGAGAAGTCAAATCATACAAACGGGGAGGATATTCCTTACCCTGCTTCTTCGTCACATCCGTCACTTCGAAAGGCAAGTCCTTGATGCGTTCCACCAAAGCCAAACCATCTGCCTCATTAGCGATGGGTTCCATACCTGGATTATCAATTTTTGAGATATCGACAGGCTCATCGTCCTTCTTATTCTTCTCAGCCTCCGCAATCAGTTCTTCGTCACTTTTCTTCACCACTGCATTGAACAACGTATCGCGATAGGTAGTTTTGAGCTCCCAATATTGGCGAGGCACAAAGTTCTCGATTTCCTGTTGGCGATTCACAATCAGCGCCAAAGTGGGGGTTTGCACACGTCCGATACTCAGAACCTGGCGATTCTGACCATATTTAATGGTATAAAGGCGTGTGGCGTTCATGCCTAAGAGCCAATCGCCGATGGCACGACTCAATCCTGCCTCATAGAGCGACTGATAGTCGGATGCCTCATGCAATCGGTTAAATCCCTCACGGATAGACTCTTCCGTCAGGGATGAAATCCAAAGTCTTTTTACGGGACACTTCGCCCCAGCTTTCTGCATCACCCATCGCTGTATCAGTTCTCCCTCCTGACCAGCATCACCACAGTTGATGATCATGTCGGCTTTCTGCATCAGTCCCTCAATGATGTGGAACTGCTTCTCGTATGTAGGATTAGAGATGAGTTTGATGCCGAAGCGTGGAGGTACCATTGGCAAGGAGCCTAAGCTCCAAGATTTCCAAGCATCTGTATAATCCTGCGGTTCTTTGAGTGTACAAAGATGACCGAAGGTCCAGGTTACCTGATAACCGTTACCCTCGATATATCCGTCCTTGCGTTCCCTCGCCCCCAAGACCTGCGCTATATCCCTTGCCACCGATGGTTTTTCTGCTATGCAAACAATCATAAATATCAATTTGGGTGCAAAGATAGTGCAAGCCGAAGACAGAACAAAATAAACTGTTTATTTTTTATGGGGAGGCGAAGCCTATCTTATCTAAAGATAGTGGAAAGAGTTAATGGAACAAATAATGGTTAGTTATTTTTATGTATAGGCGAAGCTTGTATCACCAAATAGTGCAAGCTGACTATACGCTTCTCATTCTATTCCAAGTTATTCCCTATTTAATTCCCAACAGGAGCACACTCTCTTAATATACTGTTACCACCAAATGTATATCTTCCACCTGCCACATTATCCAACTCATCGTCAGATAGTTCTTCACGCATAACCACCTGAGCATCCTTATCCACGCCCTCGATAGTGAGTTTCTTTACATTGTCGTCAATTTCAATCTGCACGATTTTTTTGTTCTTGGTTTCCATATCGTTAACAATTTAATAACATTATGCAAAGATACAAAATGAATTGTTAAAAGACAGGGAAATGGTCTGTTAAATATTGTGAAGAGCCCCTGTTCAACTTGCTTCAAGCGAATGGCTTGATTAGTTGAAGTAATCGGGCCTTTTAGTTGAAGCAATCACTTAACTTATCGAGAGAATTTTGAAACCTACTCGGAGAGGATGGACGGTCAGGTCGGAGTTGCTTAACTCACCACATAATCAACGCTAAAGAATTTTGAAATAAGACCTATAGACTTCACCTTTAACACTTAACAAACAATAATACAAGAAGATGAAAGTGTGAAGTCATTTGCTAAGACTTCACACTCAAAACTCATTAATTCACAATAATTAACCCATGAAAGTGAAATGTATGCGTCTTATTTTAAAATTCGTCGCCATTAATAATACCCGATGATATTTGCATTTCTCTGCAACATCCATTATATTTGCACCATTATTTATTATTAGGATAATAGAGAAATGCTATGAAAAGAATAGGATTAAGTATAGCGTGCTTGCTGATTTGCCTTTGCATACAAGCACAAGATGTGACTCGTGAGTGGGTGGAACAGCACTATAACAAGCGAGAGGTGATGATTCCCATGAGGGATGGCGTCAAGTTGTTTACAGCTATCTATGAACCCAAAGACGCAACGAAGCTGACGCCTGTAATTATGCAACGAACCCCTTATCAGGCATCACCTTATGGTGCAGGCTATAGCGGCAACCTCTGGGGCAAAATGAGGAACTATGCCCGTGAGCGTTATGTCATTGTGTTGCAGGATGTTCGTGGAAAATGGATGAGCGAGGGCGACTTCGTGGATGTGCGTCCTTTCATCGCCAACAAACAATCCAACAAGGACATTGACGAGGCAAGCGACACTTATGACACCGCTGAGTGGATTGTCAACAACGTAAAAACAAACGGCAACATTGGCGTGTTAGGCACCTCATATCCAGGCTTCTACGCGACAATGGCTGCACTGAGCGGCCATCCTGCCATCAAAGCAGTAGCTCCTCAGGCCCCAGTAACGGATTGGTGGATGGGCGACGACTATCACCATCATGGCGTGCTGATGATTACAGACATGCTGAACTTTGTGGCTCAGTCGTTTGGCCGTCCTCGCCCTGTGCCCACCAAGACGCAAACCCGCATGAAGCCTTTCTTCCTGGACGATGAATATTCTTTCTTCCTGCGAGAGAAGACGTTAAAGAACATCACTAAGATTGTGGGCGACAGCATCGCCTTCTGGAAAGACCTGATGGCTCATCCTAACTATGATGAATTCTGGCAGGCTCGCGATGCGCGTAGGCATATTAAAGATGTGAAGCCGGCAATCTTGTTGACAGGAGGTTTGTTTGATGCTGAGGATTGCTACGGCACCTGGGGCGTGTATAAAGCATTGAAGGCTCAGAGCCCTCAAACGGAAACACAGTTCATCATGGGCCCCTGGTTTCATGGGGCTTGGGAAAGAGACAGAGGCAACCACTTAGGCGACATCTATTTTGGTGCCAACACCTCTGACTATTATTTACATGAGGTGGAGTATAACTTCTTCCAGCATTACCTGAACGGCGAAGGCCCAGAGCCAGACCTCGACAACCATATTTATATGTTCATTACAGGTGCCAACGAATGGAAGAAGTTTGACCAATGGCCTCCACGAAGCAGTGAGCCGCTGAGCTTCTACCTGCAAGCGGATGGTAAACTCACCAATCAAACGCCTACTCTGACGAAGTCGTTTAGTGAATACACCTCCGACCCTAACCATCCTGTGCCCTATACCGATGCAATCAACAGCAGAAGGGCACGTGAGTATATGACTCACGACCAGCGCTTTGCAGAGCGTCGTCCTGATGTATTAACTTTCCGCACGGAGACGCTGACAGAGGATGTCACCCTAACAGGTGAGATTATGGCTGATCTGCAGGTAGCAATCAGTACAACGGACGCCGATTTTGTGGTAAAGGTAATCGATGAGTTCCCCGAAGATTTCAAATACAGCAAGGAAATCGAGGATAAATTCAATGGAGGACGACCCATCACCACTATCATGGGTAGTTACCAGATGTTGGTGAGAGGAGAGGTAATGAGAGGCAGATATCGCAACAGCTTCGAGCATCCAGAAGCCTTCAAGCCTGGACAATTGACACAAGTAAAGTTTGCCCTGCCTGACATCGCCCATTGCTTCCAGAAAGGGCATCGCATCGTGATTCAGGTGCAGAGTACCTGGTTCCCGTTGAACGACCTGAATCCACAACAATTCATCGACATCACCCAGGCTAATGAGCAGGATTTCGTGAAGTCCGACATCAAAATCTTCCACGAAAAGGCTCATCCGTCAAAGATTACGGTGAATAGACTGAAATAATTTTGATAATTAAAAACCTTTGCTTATTTTTGTGAGGTTGAAATAATATTTATTATGCAGAATTATGAGTTTTCACTGGAGTTTAATCCAGACATTATCCAACATATCTATTCCTTGATTAAGGAAGACCCTGCTTACACACCCCGTTTCTTCAGAAGTGGGATGTTGCAAATGGAGCAGGCGTTGCAGTCCATTAACGATACTCGTGCCATGCGCATCGGTCCTGGTATATTGACGCAGGTCGGTGAGCTGTTTATAAAGCAGTTCCCTCACGATCGTGCTATCGTGGTGGCAGATACCAACACCTACCCCATTGCCGGCAAAACGGTTGAGGAGGCCCTGATGAAGGCAGGTATCGTAGTGGAAGAACATCTGATATACGAGGGGCAGAACTTGCATGCCAACTTTGACACAATGGGTATTCTGCTTGACAGGCTGAAGCAGCTGCCTCAGGATGTGATCCCTATTGCTGTGGGAGCTGGTACGGTAAATGACCTCACAAAGTTGGCTTCCCATTTGGCAGGTCGTCATTATATGGTAATACCAACTGCAGCATCGAATGGTGGTTATACAGCATATGGAGCTGCTATCCGCATGAATGGCATCAAGCAGACCTTCCCTTGTCCTGGTCCACAGGCCGTACTTGCCGATACGGATATCATCATCCATGCGCCTACGGAACTAAACCAGAGTGGATATGCTGATTTGTTAGCGAAGATGACATCTGGTGCCGACTGGATTTTGGCAGACTGGATGGGTATTGAGCATATCAATGAGAAGGCTTGGAAGATGAGCCAGAGCGGTTTCCACGAGACGATGATGTCAGTAGAACGAATCATGGCAGGTGAGCCTATCGATGAACGTCATAACATCGAGAAGATGATGGAGGGCTTGTTGCTAAGTGGTTTGGCCATGCAGGTGACGAAGAGCGACTTACCTGCATCAGGTGCTGAGCATCAGTTGACAGGCATTTGGGAAATGGAGCGAGCCGTTAGTGGCAAGGATAAAATGCCTCACGGTAAGTTGTTGAGCATCGCCCTTCTGACAGTAACTGCTATCTATAACAAGCTTCTGACCTGCTCATTGGAGGAGGTTTTGGATGTAAATAGAATCGTAAAGGAATGGCCTTCTTTGGAGGTGTATGAACTTCAGGCCCATGAGGCATTGAGCAAGGTGGGCTTGCAAAAGTTGGGTATGCAGGTGGCTGTGTCTAACTATGTGACACCTGAGCAATTGAGCATTGAGTTGCAGCAGTTGAAAGAGTATTGGCCCGAGGTTAAAGACCGGCTGAACCAACAGGTTATGCCTGTAAGACAGTTGTATGATACCTTGAAGTTGGGTGGCATGCCTACCAAGCCTGGCGAGGCTGGCATCAGTTGGGAACATGTGTATCAAACAGTGAAATGTGTGCCTTACCTGAGCAAGCGATTCAATGTGTTGAGTCTGGTGGCAAGAACTGGATACCTGAATCCTTGGCTCGACGATTTGTTTAAGAAAACGAAAAAGTGGTTCGACTAATGAATAGAATGAATAATGAAAAAAGGGATAATTATGAAGGAATCTGTTTATAAGCTTGGCTTTGTATTGGCATTACTGTTGGCAATGGCCAATGGTCAATGGTCGACACTCAACGCACAAAAGGTGATTTGTCATCGTGGCTTCTGGGACACCCCTGGATCTGCTCAAAACTCCATCGCTTCTTTGGTGAAAGCCGACTCCATAGGAGCATACGGCTCTGAGTTCGATGTATGGATGACTGCTGATGGTGAGTTGGTGGTAAATCACGATAAGGTATTCAAGGGTGTGAATATGGAAACGGACAACTTTGAGAAGATAAGAACTGTCCGCTTGGACAATGGCGAGAAGCTCCCCACTCTAGATGAGTATCTGGCTAAGGGCAAAGAACTGAAGACCAGGTTGATTTTGGAGATGAAATCGCTCTCCGACTTTAATCGTGAAGATGAGTGTGCAGCAAAGATTGTGCGTAAACTGAAGCATTATGGTGTATTGGAACGCACGGATATCATCGCATTCAGCATCAATGCTTGTTTGGCTTTCAAGAAACTGTTGCCTAATACCAAGATTTATTACCTAGACAACGACTATACACCCAAAAAACTGAAAACATTGGGTTTTGCCGGATTGGACTACGAGCAGAATGTGTTGAAAGACAATCCTGAATGGATAGTGGAAGCACACAAACTGGGGTTGGAAGTGAATGTCTGGACAGTAAATGACGTTGATGCCTTGCAGTTTTTCATCGATGAAGGCGTTGATTATATAACAACGAATAACCCTCTGAAGCTTCAACAACTTTTAGAGCACTAATAATAATGAACAATACTATGTTTAAGAGAATATTACTGAAACTGAGTGGCGAAAGCCTGATGGGTGCCAAGGGACATGGCATCGACGAAAACCGATTAGCTGAGTATGCCCAGCAAATCAAGGAAATACACGATATGGGCGTGCAGATTGGCATTGTGATTGGTGGCGGTAACATCTTCCGTGGACTGAGTGGAGCCTCTAAGGGCTTCGATCGTGTTAAAGGCGACCAAATGGGTATGTTAGCAACAGCTATCAACTCTTTGGCTTTGAGTAGTGCACTGACTGCTATTGGTGTGAAGACCCGTGTACTGACAGCTATCCGCATGGAGCCTATTGGCGAGTTCTATACCAAGTGGCGTGCCATCGAATGCATGGAAGCTGGTGAGGTGTGTGTGTTTGCTTGTGGCACTGGCTCTCCTTACTTTACTACCGATACAGGTTCCAGCTTGCGAGGCATTGAAATCGAGGCAGATGTGATGTTCAAGGGTACTCGTGTAGATGGTGTATATACCGCTGACCCAGAGAAGGATCCTACAGCTACGAAGTTCGACGATATCTCATACGATGAGGTGTTGGCTCGTGGTCTCAAGGTGATGGACCTCTCTGCCATCTGTATGTGTAAGGACAATGGTCTGCCCATCGTGGTGTTCAACATGGACGTGGTGGGTAACCTCAAGAAGGTAATCAATGGTGAAGGCATTGGAACCTTAGTTCACCCCTAACTTAAAAACTTAAAAACTTAAGAACTTAAAAGCTAATAAATATGAAAGACGTAAAGACTGTAGTGGCTGAGGCTCAGGAAGCAATGGGCATGGCCGTAGAATATTTGGAAGACGCACTGGCTCATATCCGTGCCGGCAAAGCCGATGTTCGCCTGTTGGATGGCATCAAGGTCAACTCATACGGATCTATGCAACCCATCCAGAATTGCGCTTCAGTGACAACACCCGATGCACGTAGCATCGCCATCAAGCCTTGGGACAAGAATATGTTCCGTGTAATTGAGAAAGCTATCATCGACTCTAATCTAGGTATCATGCCTGAAAATAACGGTGAGGTAATTCGCCTTGGCATCCCTCCTTTGACAGAAGAACGTCGTATTCAGCTCACCAAGCAGTGCAAAGGCGAGGCTGAGAATGCCAAGATGAGTATCCGCAATGCTCGTCGTGACGGTATCGATGACCTGAAGAAATCTGTAAAGGAAGGTCTGTCTGAAGACTTCCAAAAGGATGGAGAAGAAGAACTGAAGAAGTTGCACGATAAGTTCATCAAGCAGGTGGACGAAGTGCTGGCAGCGAAGAACAAAGAGATTATGACGGTATAAACTTTGCGAGGACTCGTCATTAAAAATACAGGAAGCTGGTACCTCGTTAAGACCGACGAGGGACCAGTTGTGGAGTGCAAAATCAAAGGCAACTTCCGACTCAAGGGCATCCGCAGCACCAATCCAGTTGCTGTGGGTGATTGGGTGCGTATTATCCGTAACCCAGAGGGCACAGCGATGATATCTGAGATAGAAGACCGCAGGAACTACATCATACGCAAGGCCTCGAACCTTTCAAAGCAGAGCCACATCATTGCTGCTAATCTCGACCAGGCTTTTCTCTTGGTAACGGTGAGCCATCCAGAAACCAACACCATTTTTATAGATAGGTTTTTAGCCACCGCCGAGGCTTATCGAGTACCTGTGTGTCTGATTATCAACAAAACCGACCTCTACAACGAAGATGAGACTCGGTATATGCTCGCCCTCATCAACTTATATACTACCATCGGCTACAACTGTTATCCTATGTCTATTAAGACTGGCGAAGGAACAGATGCTGTGAAAGAAAGACTGCAAGGCAAGGTGACATTACTTTCTGGTAACTCAGGTGTAGGCAAGTCGTCTTTGATTAATCTCTTACTCCCTGATTTGGATTTCAAGGCAAAGACTGCAGAGATATCTGCTGCTCACCTCAAGGGTATGCATACTACTACTTTTAGTGAGATGTACGAGCTCCCCGAAGGTGGCTATATCGTTGATACTCCTGGTATCAAGGGTTTCGGCACCTTCGATATGGAGGTAGAGGAGATAGGTCATTATTTTCCAGAAATATTCCACACTTCTGCCAATTGCAAGTATGGCAACTGTACCCATACCCACGAGCCAGGCTGTGCAGTCCGTGAAGCCGTAGTGCAACACCTAATCAGTCAAAGTCGCTATGCCAGCTACCTAAGTATGCTGGACGATAAAGACGAGAAAAAATATCGCGAAGCATACTAATTTTTGTTTACAGATATTGTCTATCAACTGGAAAACGGAGAAATCATCTACGTGCCAGAATAGCTGTCGCAACGTTTTCTATAGGCGATGCAAAAGCTTGTTATGGGTGGTCGGAATATCTTCTACAAAGAGTTGGGAAGCCTCCCATGAGTTGCCGGAATATCTCCTTTACCCCCATAACAGATACTGGAATGGATGATAGAAAATACCAGGAAGACTTATAGTAAAGCCTCCGATTCAACAAGATTAATGTATCGTGACCTGCGTTGCCCCGAATCCATATTCCTGGAAACTGGCATCCTGCCATTTGCAACGAGGATATTTGCGCTTGAGCTCATCAAGAATGGCCTTACGCAAAACTCCTTCACCCTTGCCATGAATGAACACAATGCGCTTACCATGCTGATTTTTATATTGCTCCATCACTTCCACAAACTTCTTGAGTTGGTATTGCAACATATCGGCATTGCTCAAGCCGTGGGTATTGTCTAATAGCTCATTTATATGCAAATCAACTTCCAAAATCGCATTACGGTCATCTTTCTTTTGCACAGGCTTACGGGCTGGCTGCACGTCTCTTTTCTGTATCAAGGCATTCTTCACTTCCTCGGCACTCACGTACAACTGCTTGGCAGGCTGGTCGTTTCGCACAATATCGTATAGCAAGGCTGGCTCTTCAAAGAAATCATTGTCCTGGAAGGTATGCAACTTGTAGAATTTCACGACATCTATACGCAACTCTACACTTATGGCAGGCTTTAAGGCATAAGGTTTATTCTCTTTAAAGGCAATGCATTGAACTACCACACGTTCCAAGTCATTAAGCTGAGACTTTTCAAACTCTTCCAAGAATAGTTTGATATTGGGCTCAATCATACCTTGTGAACGCACTTGGCACGATTGGTTTTCCAAATTACAATAGGTGTAGTAGAGATAGTAGTTGCTGTCGTTTACCAGATAGGTTTCGAAAGATGTACTGCTGACCTGCTTGATGTCAACAGGAACGTAGGCGAGATAGACATTCAACACATCTCCACCTTTGATTTCGGGTTGACCATTGACCATTGACCGTTGACCGTTATTATACTCCCCCGGCCTAAAAGCCACCCCTTCTATTTTAGAGTGGGAGCTTTGAGAAGAACTCTTTCCCCGATACGGAGCAGCAACATCAGACTTGCCTCGAGGAGGATCCTCCACCTTCTTCTGTTTCTGCTGGGGTGTAGGAATATTGTAATCATCCGTTTCTATCACCACCAGCTCTTTTATTTGCATAGGAATCTCAAAACCATCAGCATCTTCTACCAATGCGATGTCTTTACCTTGAAAGCCTACTACCTTACCCCCTCCCACTTCTGAGAGAAAGCGCACCTTATCACCTATCTTCATTTTTGTTTGTCTATTAATAATATAAGAGGTGCCCCTTGAAGGCACCTCCTTTATACATTACTCATACTTGAATGCCATATAAGAGTGAGGCTTCACCATCATGGCGAACTTACTCATTGGCTTACGCGTATACTTAATCAAAATATCCTCCTGGTTAGCATTTACCACAGTGCCATCTTCGAGGTTAGTGAACTTCTTGAACTTGGTATCACCAACAAGCTTGATATCTACTGGTTCATCATTGAAGTTCTCAACGATCAGTGTCTTGTTGTCATACATGAACAAACTCACCTTTGCAGGGCCTTCCATGTAGAAATCCATATCCTGACTCATGATGCGACGAATCTCATTCAGCACTGGTTCTGGATAGTCATACAGGTTACCCTTATCATCTGGAACAGTCAGCACATAGAGATATGCACCTGAATACAATGCCTTATGCAGAATAGGGAAGCCAGACACGCCACCTGTCAATGGGCGACCTGCACTGATTACCTCCCAGCTATCGTTGGTCTGATACAGTACCTGAGGGATGATAAACTCACGACTGCTCTTGCCAAAACGGCCAAAGTCGTTCACAATAGCCTTGAGGTCAGAACAACGCAACTCAGCCACCTCGGCAATCTTCTCAGGAATAGCCTTCAGCAAACCACTGGTGATAATCACATCGTGCCCACTCTGTAGCTGTTTCTTGATCTTGGTCATGATGTCAGGATCGCCAGCTGCCTGCTCAGTCAAGAGCACGATATTCTGATCAGTAGCGAAAGAAGGATACATATCCATCGGCAGACCCATCATACCCAAGTAGTTCTGCAGGAAGTCTTCGCCCAACACATGGAAAGGTTTGTAAGACTTGATACCGATAGGATTACCCAACTTGCCACACAGCTCATCTGCCTTGCGTAATACCACATCAGCGATGCGAGCCATCGTAGAAGGAGTAACTGTTTTGCCATTGTTTTGGAATGGCGCACGCATCTGATCGTAGTCCCAGCTGGTACCTGTACCTTGCCAAGGACCACGGAACTCATCCCTCAGATTCACACCAATCAACTGGTTGTAAGCGAATAGCATCACGTCACGACCCTTGGCAATAGCTGTCAGGTGCAACTGCTCAGCATAGCGGTCCATGCTCATGTTGATGCCACCTGAGTCAACCCATCCACCACCGTTATAGCCAGGACGTAGGTTTTCAAAGTAACGCATGATGTTATAGCTGAGGTAATTCTGCAAGTGTTGGTCGCCTGCTGGGTCACGTGTCTCAGTACCAGTCCACACACCATCGAAGATTGTTGGACCATCTTGAAGGTTGAAACCTAAGCCTGCAAAGTGGTCATACCAGTTAGGGTATTTAATGATGACCTTCACTTTAGGATTCACTGCCTTTGCAGGGCCTACCACCAAGTTACGGCCAGCTTCGTTCATCAGCTTCAGACGATATTCAGTCCAAGTCATATTACCTTTCGCGGCAATCTCTACAGGACTCTTGCAACTAGTGAAGAAAAAGTCGTCGAGCAGGAACTCATCGAAATGCTTTGCCGTATGCTCAGCTATCTCCTGCACTTTCTTCCTATGCTCGGGGTCAGAGTAGCAGAATGTCTCAAATTCATTGCTCTCATCAATGGTGTAAGTAATACCACCAGCCACTTCTATACCCTGCTTAAGGAAGAAGTTCTTTGCTTTCTCAAGGGTAGCATCATCTACTATCAACAGGTCGCGATGTGTCTCCAGATAAATTTTATCCACATCCAGCTGATCAGAGATAGTCTTCCAAGTGGACTCCAGCCACTGTGTGTCCTTCATCTTATCCACTTCATACGCACGAACATACACTGAAACCTTGAAGTTTCTGTGCTTTGCCTCTGCATAGCCCACCATTATAAAACAAGCCAAGAGACAAAAACAAACTTTTAAAAACAAACCTTTTTTCATAATGATAACCACTTATTTGTATACTTCGTTTTAATTAAAATGTCCATTTTGCAGCAAGGGAAGGAATGAGATAGAACTTATCATTCTCTCCCTTATTGTTGAATACGAAGTTATTGCTAAACTCCAACTCAGTACCCAAACTCAAGTTGACGCCATCCATACCCTTCAAGGTGTTGAGGTTCACCCAGAACTGAGGTTGGCTCAGCATGATAAACTTACCCTTTACCTCTTTGTCGTACCACACATCCAGAAAACCTGAGAAAGTGAGCAGACCTTGTGAAAAGTTGACTCCCCAAACCATCGTACCCTGGAAGCTGGAGTAAGCATCTCTGCCAAAGCCATTGAAATACTGTTTGTAGAGAGCTGACAAGGAGAAATTACGTTGGCCATCAGCACTCACCCAATTCCAAGATGGACCAAACAACAAGGCATGCTGGAAGCGATTACCTATAGCAGTATGCTCAATAGTGGTGGCACCACCATTATACTCTATATGAGCTGCCCATTGCTTATGGATAGTAAACTTACGGGTTATCTCCCAATAAACACCAGCTGCACCATCAGTGTAGTAGTTGATATCGGAGAAGAAGAAGGTAGAGCCCCATTTATCAGGTTTAAACATCTCAATGGTTGAGGTGATATTAGGACGTCCAGACAAGTCACCATACAACGTATGGCCGAGGTCATACAAAAGCTGTATATTCTGACCGTTAACCTTTGACCATTGACCATTGACCGTTAACAAGCCTATAGCTAAACATAATAACCACTTTTTCATATCATTCATTATTTATTGTTCATTATTCATTGATTATTTCTAAAGCAGTGGTGCAATGTATTTCAGCACAAAAAATGCAGCCAACACATACATCACCCAAGAAAGTTCTTTGCCCTTGCCAACCAGCACCTTAACAATCACGTATGACAACATACCCAGTACGATACCTTCTGAGATACTGGCCGTAAATGGCATCATCAAAATGGTAACAAAGCAAGGCAATGCCTCCGACATATCATTGAAGTCGAGTTGTGTGATAGGCCTGATCATCATCACACCCACTAACACCAGGGCGCTGGTGGTTGCAGCTGATGGAATCATCAGGAACAAAGGTGAGAAGAACAAGGCAAGAATGAAGAGCATAGCTGCAGAGAAAGCCGTCAGGCCTGTTCGTCCTCCTTCTGCAATACCTGTGGTACTCTCTACATAAGTAGTTACAGTTGAAGTACCACAAAGTGCACCAACCGTTGTACCCACAGCATCAGCCATCAATGCCTTGTTCAAACCAGGAATTCTACCATTCTTGTCAGCAAAGCCTGCACTGGTGGATGCACCTATCAAAGTGCCCAAAGTATCGAACAAGTCCATAAACAACAGGGTGAACACCACAATTAGATACTCCACATCGAGAGCCAGGAAACGAGAGAAATCGAACTTCAGTGCCACAGGACCTATTGATGATGGCAAACTCACCAGAGAGAAGTTCTCGGGAATTTGTGTCACCCCAAAAGGAATGCCTATCAAAGTCATCACCAAGATGGTGATGAACAAAGCACCTTTCACATTGAGTTTCAACAAAGCAGCTCCAAGCAATATACCTATCACTGCTACCAACGAGGTGGGAGACCAACTGCAGAGTGAGGTGATAGTAGAATCACTGGCCACAATAACCCCACCATTCTTCAAACCGATGTAGGCAATGAAAAGGCCAATACCCACAGAGATAGAATAACGAAGATTCAAAGGGATGGCATTGACGATGGCTTCGCGAACTCGTAAGACGGTAAGCAAAATGAAGATAACACCCTCAAAAAGCACAGCTGCCAAAGCCTCTTGCCAAGAATACCCCATCACAGCCACCAAAGTATAGGCGAAGAAAGCATTCAAACCCATGCCTGAAGCCAAAGCGAAAGGCATCTTGGCATAGAAAGCCATCACCAAAGTCGCCACAGCTGCAGCAATGACAGTAGCAGAGAACACTGCAGCCTTATCCATACCGGCATCTCCCAAAATCAATGGGTTTACAGCTAAGATGTAACTCATAGTCAAGAAGGTAGTCAGACCTGCCAACAATTCTATCTTAACCCTGTGTTGCGTGGGGTCGAAACCCAAATAGCTCAAAAGTTTATTTTTCATAGCGTTTAGTTATTTGTTCCTTTCGGCAAAATCAAGTTCAGCACCAAGCCCACCAAAGCTGCTAAGCCAATGCCTGAGAGACTGAATGAACCAGCTGTCAGGACAGCACCGCCAATACCCGTAGTCAGTATCACACTGGCAATGATGACATTGCGAGTCACCCCAAAATCAACATGATTACGCATCAAGTTCTGAATACCCACAGCTGCAATAGAACCAAAGAGCAACAGCATAATGCCACCCAACACTGCTTGTGGAATGCTCTGCAACAAAGCATTGAGCTTACCCACCACAGAGAACAGGATAGCCGCAACAGCAGCTATGCGTAATACTTGGGGATTGGTAATACGTGTAATCTGCACTGCACCAGTAACCTCACTATAAGTGGTAACAGGAGGACCACCCAACAAGGAAGCAGCTAAACAAGCCAAGCCATCACCCAACATAGTACGATGAAGACCTGGATTTTTCACGAAGTCCTTGTCTGCTACAGCACTAATGGCATACACATCTCCAACATGTTCCACCACTGCGGCAAGTGCCACAGGCATCATAAAAATGAAGGGCTCCCATTGGAATGCAGGCAACTGAGGATGGCGAATATGCTCTGGCAAAGCCAACCAGGGGGCACTGACCACAGCCGAAAAGTCAACTTCTCCCAAGCAGATTGCCACGATAAAGCCAGCAATGATACCACAAATCACAGGAACCAGCTTGAGCAAGCCCTTACCAAACATCAGTACTGCCACAGCTACAGCCAAACTAATAAGCGCCAAAAGCCAGTTGGTCTTCGCCATATCCACGGCTGTACCACTCAGGGAAAGACCTATCAACATGATGACAGGACCAATCACAACAGGAGGGAATAGCCTATCAAGCAACTGCATACCCTTCCACTTTACCAAGCCTGCTACAATAAAATAGATGAGTGAAACACCCGCAAAGCCTGCCAAGGTGCCTGGCATGCCCCATTGAGCCGAAGCAGCAATGATGGGAGTAATGAAGGCAAAGCTGGAACCCAGGAATATGGGCACCAAGCCCTTGGTCACTAAATGGAAAATGAGTGTGCCTACGCCTGCCGAGAACAAAGCGGCAGAGGGGTCAAGACCCACTAACAAAGGCACTAACACAGTAGAGCCGAAAGCCACAAAAAGGAATTGAACGCCTACTACTGTCTTTCGAAATGGTGTTAGATTTACGTCTTCCATGTATCTACATTTAGATTATTTATGCAAATATATGGATTTTTATTATCTTTGCACTCAAAATCGACGAAAATA
The DNA here is from genome assembly GCA_017534535.1 of Bacteroidaceae bacterium. Lineage (GTDB taxonomy): Bacteria > Bacteroidota > Bacteroidia > Bacteroidales > Bacteroidaceae > Bacteroides. The sequence continues at coordinate 62,985 of JAFXVZ010000032.1, forward strand.
TGACGGAAAATCCAAAACATATCAAAATTCAGGACTTCAACTACGACCTTCCGGACAATAGAATTGCCAAGTTCCCTTTGCCTGTGAGAGACCAGTCGAAGCTATTGCTTTATCGTCAAGGTAAAGTAAGCGAAGACATTTTCACCTCCCTGCCCAACTATATAAATAAAGGTGAACTGATGGTGTTCAACAATACGAAAGTAATTCAGGCTCGCCTGCATTTCCGTAAGGAAACAGGCGCCTTGATTGAGGTGTTCTGCCTGGAACCCATCTCGCCAACTGACTATGCCCTAAACTTCCAACAGACAGAGCACTCGGCTTGGTTGTGTTTGATAGGCAACTTAAAGAAGTGGAAAGGGGAGACCCTGCATCGAGAGATGATTGTGAAAGGCAGGCTCATAACCCTGAGGGCAGAACGAAAACAACCTGTGGGCACCAGTCATTGGGTGGATTTCCGTTGGGATAACCCCAAGGTAACCTTTGCCGATATCCTGGAAGTGTTTGGCGAGTTACCCATCCCACCTTATTTAAATAGAGAGACACAGGAAAGCGATAAAGTTACTTACCAGACAGTGTATTCCAAGATCAAGGGCTCAGTTGCAGCTCCAACGGCAGGCCTGCATTTCACCACTCGCGTGCTCGATGCCCTTAAAGGAAAAGGTGTGGATTTAGAGGAATTAACTCTTCATGTAGGCGCAGGCACATTCAAACCCGTTAAAAGTGAAGAGATTGAAGGGCATGAGATGCATACGGAATGGATATCCGTTCGCAAGGCTACCATAGAAAGCCTCATCAATCATGGAGGTAAGGCAATAGCTGTGGGAACTACCTCTGTTCGTACGTTGGAGTCGCTTTACCACATGGGTGTAACGCTGATGCTGAACCCAGAGGCAACTGACGAGCAATTGAAGGTGAAGCAATGGCAACCCTACGAACTTCCGTCTGAGGTTCAGGGCATTACTTCCGTAGAAGCATTACAGGCTTTGCTCGATTATATGAATAAAAATGACTTGGAGACATTGCATAGCTGTACGCAAATCATCATTGCCCCTGGCTATGAGTACAAGGTTGTAAAGGCGATGGTAACAAATTTCCACCAACCGCAAAGCACCTTGCTTTTGCTGGTATCTGCCTTTGTGCATGGGGATTGGCGCAATATTTACAACTATGCTCTCAAGCACAACTTCAGGTTCCTTAGCTATGGGGATTCTTCGTTTATTGAAGTATGATGATTGATATAGAGAAAGGTCAAAGGTTAACGATTTATGAAAGATAACTTAAACGAACTTCTGCCCCTCTGCGACGAGGAGGGTAATATCACTGGAGCAGCAACTCGAGGGGAATGCCACAATGGAAGCCGACTGATGCATCCTGTGGTACACCTCCATGTTTTCAATTCCAAAGGCGAACTCTACCTGCAAAAGCGACCTGATTGGAAAGACATCCAACCAGGCAAGTGGGACACAGCTGTGGGTGGCCATGTGGATTTGGGCGAGAATGTGGAGCAGGCTCTCAAACGCGAAGTTGAGGAGGAAATTGGCATCACTGACTATACCCCTGAACGCATCAAGGTCTATGTCTATGACTCAGTCAAAGAACGCGAGTTGGTGTTTGTACACAAAACCGTCTATGATGGCGAGGTTCGACCCACCCATGAGCTTGATGGTGGTCGTTTCTGGTCAATTTCAGATATTCGTGCCAACATCGGCAAAGGCATCTTTACCCCCAACTTCGAACAGGAGTTCCAACAGATAATAAATCATAATGCATAAATATGCGTAAAAAAGGACCTAAAACAGGGACTCCGAGCTGATGTTTCATTTAGTCGGAGTAAACGGGCCATCCTCCCGAAGTAAATGGGCCTTTTAGTTCAACTAATCGAACCATTTGCTTGAAGCAAATTTTGGACAAAAAAAATGCATTGTATATACGTATTTATATGCACCCTTCCTATCCCACAAAAACACATGCCTTCCCCCAAAAACTAACTCCAAATTCTTGTGGTTTATAAAAGAATTGACTATCTTTGCGGTTGTTACTTACAGAATATTATGCAAGATATGGAAAAAAGCAAAAGAAGAATCAATTTCAAGATTGATGACAACGTTAGGAAGCTCACCATCACCGGGAAGGACAAGGACGACCAAGTGGTGATGCGTGAAGAGCTTTCTGACGATGAATTGGATTTGGTAAACGGTGGTGTCTCATCAAATGAAAAATGCAATTTTCTCAATTGCGACAAAAAAGACCTGCAAGGATATGGTATGGAGGATCAAAGCGAAGACTTCTTCAATGCCGGTTTCATGGGTATGTGTTCGGGCTATGAGCAACAGGGTAATCTGATGCAACATAATAATGAGGAAAGGAATGATGAGATGGACGAAATCAGAGAAGACTGCTTTGCCTATGGCTCCATGGGCATGTGTTCGGGCTATGAGCAACAGAGTAACCTGATGCAACATAATAATGAGGAAGAGAATGATGAGATGGGCGGAGTCAGAGAAGATTGCTTTGCCTATAGCTCCATGGGTATGTGTTCTGGCTATGAGCAACAGGCCTCACTTGCACAAGATCAGAAGTTTGAAACAAAGGATACTAACGAACAGGCTAACCCCGTCGAAGACTGTATCACCTATGGCTTCATGGGTATGTGTTCGGGTTATGAATTAGCCGGATCATAAGGTGTATATGGAGAAAGCAACATAAAAAATAAGAAAGCCGAAAAATAAAGAATTAATATTATGAAAAAGACCATCATGACAACCCTGGCTTTGCTATTTGTGGCAATAGGGGTATTCGCTCAGGGTCAGGGAAATCAGTTACCTAAGGCGATGACAAACTATGAGAAGGGCACTTACCCTTCAGAGACCAATGCTTTGCGTCAGGAATATCCACGTATAGATCCTCAAACTCGCAAAGCCTATTTCAAGTTCTACTTGCCTCTGGCTCACTCAGTTTCAGTGAGTGTGCCTAATGAGTTCAAGGGCACCAAGGACATTGATGGTGTGTGGACCATTGAAACTGACCCATTGCCTGTGGGTTTCCACTACTATTTTGTGACTGTGGATGGCGCTCGTGTTACTGACCCTAACAGCCTCTCGTTCTTTGGCTATGGCCTGAATGCCGGAGGCATCGAGGTACCTGAAGGCCCTGAGGGTGATTACTATCGCTTCAACAAGGATGTACCTCACGGACAGATTCGCTCACTGAAGTACTACTCTCAGACCAACGGCACTTGGCGCCATATCAACGTCTATGTACCAGCCAGTTATGAAACTGGCAAGAAGCGCTATCCTGTGCTCTATCTCTTGCATGGAAGCGGTGAGAATGAGCAAGGATGGGTAGATCAGGGACATGTGGATTTCATCCTCGACAATATGATTGCCAACAAGGAGGCTGAGGAGATGATTGTGGTGATTATGAGTGGCGACATGCGATATACCCCTACCATCCGCAATGTGGAGGGCAAGACAGTGTCAGATGTCTATATCGATGACCTGGTGCCATTCATCGACAAGACTTTCCGAACCATTCCCAATCGTGAGAATCGAGGAATGGCAGGCCTGTCTCGTGGTGGCGGACAAACCACCTCTACCGTTTTGGAGAGGAACAATCTGGATAAATTTGCATGGATGGGCTTGCTTAGTGGCTTGTTCCGTGTGAATGATGAGAATGTCAAGACAGTGTTTGGTGGAGCACTTGCAGATCCTGCTGCATTCAACAAGCAGGTTCGTTTATTGCACATCAGTTGGGGCACAGAGGAGGGCAACTTTGGCTTCCCTGCCAGCTATGCAGCACTTGAGAAACAAGGCATTAACTCAGTGAAGTATGTCTCTGAGGGCACTGCTCACGAATGGCTCACCTGGCGTCGTGCCTTCCGTGATTTTGCCAAGAGATTGTTTAAGAAGTAATCTTATTAATAATAAATAAGGTGTAACAGGGAAGAAAGCTAATGTTGAAAAGATTTCAAGCACTAATCGTTAATTTGGTTTGTGTCATCGGCCTGATGGCACAAACCGATTTTCCTTTGCCCCAAATACCAGAGTCGATAGCTTTACCAGAGGCAAGGCTCAGTTATCTGTTGAGTCATTATTGGGACAACTATCAGTTTAGTGACACCACGCAGGTGAACCAGGACTTGGGTGAGCAGGGCTTTGCCGACTTCCTGAACCTGCTTGGTTATGGCAATGACGAGACTATCGACAATGCCACTAAGGGCTTCTACGACAAGGCTTTTGCCTCTCGTTGGGGCAAAAACCACTATAGTAAGTTGATTGATCATTATTTAGGCAACCCCAATTCCCCCCTGCGAAATGATGCCACCTATGTACATTTCTTGAGAAACATCAGACCTTATTATGCCAACGATACTGCTCTGCGTGAGCGTTATACGTTCATGTTGACGCAGGCTAAGAAGAATTTACCAGGTAGTGTGGCGACAGATTTTGCCTATGTGGAAAGGAATGGTAAGCAAGGAAGATTGAGTACCATTCAAAGTAAGTTTATATTGGTGTTCTTCCACGACCCTGATTGCGAGAATTGCAAGCGGATAATGCCTATTGCGATGCAGGAACCTCTGTTGCAACGAGCTGACGTGAAGGTACTTGCTATATATGGTGACAAGGATTTCGAGGCTTGGCGTCAAGATACCCATCTCTATCCCACCAATTGGATTGATGCCTATAGCCCAGAGGGTGAAATCATGAATAAGTTGTTGTATTACTTGCCGGCAACGCCTTCATTTTATTTGCTTGATGCCAACAAGCGAGTTATCCTTAAGGATGCAAATTATGATAACGTCCTTGCTTTCCTAAGTCAAAACTAATCACTCCTTTTGGAAGTCTTTCCTACGAAGCACAAAACTACTACTGAGGTAACGAGCACGAACAACATCATCAGCAGCAAGCTCTTCAGGAGTGCCCTGACGGAAAATCTTACCCTCGAAAAGCATATAGGCACGATCAGTGATACTAAGCGTCTCCTGTACATTATGGTCTGTAATCAGGATACCGATATTGCGATATTTCAACTTCCACACGATTTGCTGGATATCTTCTACGGCAATGGGGTCGACTCCAGCAAAGGGCTCGTCAAGCATGATGAACTTAGGATCGATGGCAAGGCAACGGGCAATCTCCGTACGTCGCCGCTCACCACCTGAAAGCTGGTTACCCTTGTTCTTACGAACCTTCTGCAGACGAAACTCAGCTATGAGGCTTTCAAGCTTCTCACGCTGGTACTCCTTGGGCTTATCTGTCATCTCAAGTACTGAGGCAATGTTATCCTCCACACTCATCTGACGGAATACTGATGCTTCCTGAGGCAAATAGCCGATACCCTTGCGGGCCCTAAGATAGACTGGAAACTTGGTTATCTCCTCATCACCCAAGAATATCCTTCCCTCATTGGCCACTACCAGACCCACTGTCATATAGAAAGAGGTGGTCTTGCCTGCACCGTTAGGGCCCAGCAAACCAACGATTTCTCCTTGCTTCACATCGAAGGAAACATGATCTACCACAGTACGTTTTCCATACTTCTTTACTAAGTTTTCAGTGCGTAGCACCAGCTCATTGTCTTCCATATTCACAATAATTAATTCGCAAAAGTATAAAAATTAATCGTTAATCACTATCTTTGCAGCGGAAAATCGAAAAATACGATGATAAAAGCATTAAGAACAGTAGGTCGATACATGGTTCTGATGGGGCGAGTATTCTCCATCCCTGAAAGTTGGCGCATGTTTTTCCGCCAGTATATCAGGGAGGTAAACCAGCTTGGTGTGGATTCCATCGGCATCGTACTCCTCATCTCCTTCTTCATTGGTGCCGTCATCACCATCCAGTTCAAGTTGAACATCGAGAGTGTGTTCATGCCCCGTTGGACGGTAGGCTATGCCACCAGAGAGATTCTTTTGCTGGAGTTCTCATCTGCTATTATGTGCTTGATATTGGCAGGTAAGGTGGGTTCAAACATTGCCTCTGAATTAGGCACTATGCGAGTGACCCAACAGATTGACGCCTTGGAAATCATGGGTGTCAACTCAGCCAGCTATCTGATATTGCCCAAGATAACGGCCTTGGTGACCTTCATCCCCGTAATGGTGGTGTTCAGCATCTTCTCTGGCTTCTTAGGAGCCTTCTGTACGTGCTGGTTTGGAGGTATCATGACGGCCGAGGACCTGGAGTATGGTCTGCAATATTCTTTTGTGGAATGGTTCGTGTGGGGTAGCTTCATCAAATCGCTCTGCTTTGGTTTTATCATTAGTAGCGTAGCATCATTCTTCGGCTATACCGTGGAGGGAGGATCTATCAGCGTAGGCAAGGCCTCTACCGATGCAGTTGTGGCAAGTAGCGTGTTGATTTTGTTTGCCGACTTAATGCTAACCAATATTTTGGCGTGATTTCTTTGATATCTGAAAGATAATAGCTAATTTTGCACCCTCAAATTGAATTTAGTAACTAAAACAAATATTTTGTCAGAATGAACGTATCATTACAAAACATTGACAAGGTAAGCGCATTGCTTACAGTTGACATGGTAAAGGCTGACTATCAGGAGAAAGTAGAGGCTCAGCTGAAGAAGATTCGTAAAGATGCCCAAATGCCTGGTTTCCGCAAAGGTATGGTGCCTATGGGCTTGGTAAAGAAAATGTATGAGAAGTCTGTGATAGCCGACGAGGTAAACAAGCTCTTAGGCGACTCTATCAACAAGTATATCCAGGAGAATAAGGTTCAGATGCTGGGTGAGCCATTGCCTAACGAGAACCAGCAACAACTTGATTTCGACACTCAGGATGAGTTCAAGTTCTTGTTTGACATTGCTCTGGCTCCAACAATCAACTTCCAGCTCTCAGCTGAGGACAAGGTGCCTTATTACGATGTAACTGTTACGGACGAGATGGTGAACAATCAGGTGGCTTCTTACGCTCAGCGTGGCGGTTCATACGAGAAGGCTGAGTCATTCGATGCAGCTCAGGGCGACATGCTGAAGGGTCTGCTTGCAGAGCTCGACGAGGCTGGCAATGTGAAGGAAGGTGGTATCCGCGTGGAGAGCGCCGTGATGATGCCTGGTTATATGAAACTGGAAGACGAGAAGGCTAAGTTCGCTGGTGCCAAGCCAGGTGAGACCGTTACCTTCAACCCCAACAAGGCTTGGGAGGGCAATGCTCCAGAGTTGGCATCTCTCTTGAAGATGGATCGTGAGGAAGCCGTAAAGGTGACCTCAGATTTCTCATATACCATTGAGGAAATCACTCGTTACGTACCTGGTGAGATGAACCAGGAACTGTTCGACCAAGTATTTGGCCCAGGCGTGGTGAAGAGCGAGGATGAGTTCAAGCAGAAGGTTCGCGAAATCATCGCAAACCAGTTCAAGTCTAATTCTGACTATAAGTTCCTGCTTGATGCTCGCAAATATATTATGGATAAGGTGGGCAAGCTGGAGTTCTCTGAGAAGCTGATGAAGCGTATCATGAAGACCAACAATCCTGATAAGGATGACAAGTTCGTGGATGAGAACTACGAGGGTACCATCGATGTACTGAGTTGGCAATTGATTCGCGACGTGATTCTGGCACAGTCTGGTATCAAGGTTGAGCAGAATGAGATTCTGGAAGCTGCTAAGGCCGCTACCCGTACACAGTTTGCTCAGTATGGTATGCTGAACATTCCTGAGGACATGGTGAACAACTATGCCTCTGAGATGCTGAAGAAGCGTGAGACCGTTGAGAATCTGGCTGATCGCGTAATCGACGGTAAGCTGGCTGAGGACTTGAAGAAGAAGGTTACCTTAGAGCATCAGGAGATCTCTGCCGAGGATTTCGGTAAGATGATGCAGCCTGCTGAGTGAATTCCGAGCATTAATTGACGAATTTTAATAAAAACACATGGCTCTACATTTGGTAATGCCATGTGTTTTTCTTTATTTTGCATCTGAATTAGTATTAAGATTGATTTTATGATGAAAGAAGATTTTAGAAAGTATGCAACCCAGCACCTGGGTATGAACGGATTGGTGCTAGATGAAGTGATGAAAACGCAAGCTAATTATTTGAATCCTTACATCCTGGAGGAGCGTCAGTTGAACGTGACGCAACTGGATGTGTTCTCTCGACTGATGATGGACCGCATCATCTTCCTCGGTACACAGATTGACGATTACACGGCAAACACATTGCAGGCCCAACTGCTTTATCTTGACTCTGTAGATGCAGGTAAGGACATCTCTATTTATATCAATTCTCCTGGTGGTTCCGTATATGCCGGCCTGGGCATCTATGACACCATGCAGTTCATCAGTAGTCCGGTGGCCACCATCTGTACTGGTATGGCGGCAAGTATGGCTGCTGTTTTGCTCGTGGCAGGTGCTGAGGGCAAACGTTCTGCGTTGACCCACTCACGCGTAATGATTCATCAGCCTATGGGTGGTGCACAGGGACAGGCTTCGGATATTGAGATTACAGCCCGTGAAATTCAGAAATTGAAGAAAGAACTTTATACCATCATAGCCGACCACTCTCATACGCCTTTCGATAAGGTGTGGGCCGATTCTGACCGCGACTACTGGATGACGGCTCAGGAGGCTTTAGAGTATGGTATGATTGACGAAGTGCTGACCAAGAAGAAATAAGCGAGATGGCAATTAAGACTATGAACAAGTGTAATTTCTGCGGACGCTCAGACAAGGATGTGCGTCTGCTGATTACAGGCCTCAATGCCTACATCTGCGATGAGTGTGTGCGTCGTGCCGGTGAAATCGTAGATGAGGCATTGGAAAAACAAGCTACCACCAAGCTGGGACTAAACCTGAAGACGATGCCGAAGCCTCGTGAAATTAAGGATTTTCTGGATCAGTATGTGATTGGTCAGGACGAGGCAAAGCGTTATCTTTCCGTAGCTGTGTATAACCACTACAAGCGTCTGCTCCAAAAGACAGGCGACGACGAGGTGGAGATTGAGAAGTCTAATATTATTATGGTGGGTGCTACAGGCACGGGCAAGACCTTGCTGGCTCGCACCATTGCCAAGTTCCTGAGCGTGCCTTTCACCATCGTGGATGCTACGGTGTTGACCGAGGCAGGATATGTGGGCGAGGATATCGAGAGCATCTTGACACGTCTGCTTCAAGTGGCTGACTATGATGTGAAAGCCGCTGAGCGAGGTATCGTGTTCATTGATGAAATCGACAAGATAGCCCGCAAGGGCGACAACCCTTCCATCACGCGAGACGTGAGCGGTGAGGGTGTGCAACAGGGCTTGCTGAAGCTTTTGGAAGGTAGCATCGTGAATGTGCCTCCTCAAGGAGGTCGCAAGCATCCTGAACAGCGAATGATTCCTGTGGACACAAAGAACATACTGTTCATCTGTGGTGGTGCCTTCGACGGTATCGAGCGCAAGATTGCCCAGCGATTGAATACCCATGTGGTGGGTTATCACTCTGTAGAGAATACTGCCAAGATTGATAAGAATAACATGATGCAGTACATCGCTCCACAAGACCTCAAGGCCTTCGGACTAATTCCTGAAATCATTGGTCGTATGCCCATTCTGACATACCTGAATCCCCTTGACAGGACTGCCCTGCGCAATATCCTGACAGAACCGAAGAACTCCATCGTGAAACAGTACATCAAGCTATTCGAGATGGATGGAGTAAAACTGACGTTCGAGGATGAGGTATATGAGTATATTGTGGACAAGGCCATTGAGTTCAAGCTGGGTGCACGTGGTCTTCGTTCCATCGTTGAAGCCATCATGATGGATGTTATGTACGAGTTGCCGTCCACTAAGAAGAAAACGTACAACGTGACGTTGGATTATGCCAAGAGTCAACTGGAAAAAGCCAACATTTCACGTTTACAGAACATCTGAAAGGGCATTTTTATACCCTAAATCCTCTTTTTTTGCGCTTGCGATGAAAAAAAAACGCATTTGCATTTGATATTTTGCAAGTTGTTTATAACTTTGTTAGTGTGCCGTGGTGGCACCCCCTAACTATAACCTAAAAAACAACCCAAGGCTATGGCAGAGAAGTACATTTTGACCGAAGAATTGAAGAAATATTTCGGCTTCGACACCTTTAAAGGAAACCAGGAAGCTATTATCCAAAATCTGCTGGATGGCAACGACACGTTCGTGCTGATGCCTACCGGTGGAGGTAAATCCCTGTGTTACCAATTGCCCTCATTATTGATGGAGGGTACGGCCATCGTAATCTCTCCTCTTATTGCCTTGATGAAGAATCAGGTGGATGCCATGCGCAACTACAGCGAGGAAGACGGCATCGCACATTTCATTAATTCATCGCTTAACCGTACCGCCATCGAACAGGTGAAGGAGGACATTGTGTGTGGTAAGACCAAGCTACTCTATGTGGCTCCTGAGTCATTGACAAAGGAGGAGAACGTGGAGTTCCTCAAGACGGTAAAGATTTCTTTCTACGCCATCGACGAGGCGCACTGTATTTCTGAGTGGGGGCACGATTTCCGTCCTGAGTACAGAAGGATTCGTCCTATCGTGAACCAGGTAGGCAAGGCTCCGCTCATCGCCCTCACGGCTACTGCCACTCCCAAGGTGCAACACGATATTCAGAAGAACTTAGGAATGATGCATGCTAAGGTGTTCAAGTCGTCATTCAATCGTCCAAACCTGTATTATGAGGTAAGGCCAAAGACTGACGATGTGGATAAGGACATCATCAAGTATATCAAGTCGAATCCTGAGAAGTCAGGTATCATATATTGCCTCAGTCGCAAGAAGGTGGAGGAATTGGCCGAGATACTTGTGGCGAATGGCATTAAGGCAAAGCCTTATCATGCCGGCATGGATTCACAGACACGCACAGAGACACAGGATGATTTCTTGATGGAGAAGATTGACGTGATTGTGGCTACCATTGCTTTTGGTATGGGCATCGACAAACCCGATGTGCGTTTCGTGATTCACTATGACATCCCTAAGAGTTTGGAAGGCTATTATCAGGAAACGGGACGTGCGGGTCGCGACGGTGGCGAGGGCCAGTGCATTGCATTCTATAGTGAGAAAGACCTGCAGAAGTTGGAAAAGTTCATGCAGGGCAAGCCTGTAGCTGAGCAGGAGATTGGCAAACAACTCTTGCAAGAGACAGCTGCTTACGCCGAGTCATCCATGTGTCGTAGGAAGACCTTGTTGCACTATTTTGGTGAGGAATACAAGGAGGCGAATTGTGGCAACTGCGACAACTGCCTGAACCCGAAGAAGCAGGTGGAGGCACAGGATCTGTTGTGCAATGTCATTGAAACAGTATATGCCTTAAAGGAGAATTTCAAACAAGACTATATAGTTGACATCATCAAGGGCAACGAGACCAACGAGGTGCTCGATCATCACCACGAGGATCTGGAAACATTCGGTTCTGGCATGGCAGATGATGAACGTGTATGGAACAATGTGATACGTCAGGCACTCATCGATGGTTATCTGACCAAGGAGGTGGAAAACTATGGCTTGATCAAGGTTACCCCTGCTGGTAAGAAGTTCCTAAAGCACCCCAAATCGTTTAAGATTGTGGAAGAAGGCGATTTCGAGGAAGCGGAGGAGGAAGCTCCAATGCACGGAGGCGCATCGCTGGCGCTCGACCCCACGCTGTTCAGCATGTTGAAGGACCTGCGCAAGAAGATGTCAAAGCAACTGAACCTGCCACCATACGTGATTTTCCAGGATCCGTCATTGGAAGCGATGGCTACCACCTATCCCGTTACCCTGGAAGAGTTGCAAAACATCCCAGGTGTTGGAGCAGGCAAGGCAAAGCGTTATGGCGAAGACTTCTGCAAGCTCATCAAGCGCCACTGCGAGGAGAACGAGATAGAACGTCCGGAAGACCTGCGTGTGCGTACGGTTGCTAACAAGTCGAAATTGAAGGTGAGTATCATCCAGGCAATAGACCGACAGGTGGCTCTGGACGACATTGCCAGCTCAAAGGGCATGGAGTTCGATGAGCTGCTGGATGAGGTAGAGGCCATCGTATATTCAGGTACCAAGTTGAACATCGACTATTTCCTGCGTGAAGTGGTGGATGAGGACCACATGCTGGATATTTATGACTATTTCCAGGAATCAGAAACCGATGATCTGGAAGAAGCATTCGACGAGTTAGGTGAAGATTATACGGAGGAGGAAATCCGACTGGTTCGTATCAAGTTCATCAGCGAGATGGCGAACTAGTTTCTATTAATAAGGTAAAAAGGTAAAGAAGATGAAAATAGGTTTTGATAATGACAAGTATCTGAAGATACAGTCAGAGCATATCCGTGAGCGCATCGCCCAGTTTGATGGTAAGCTTTACATGGAGCTGGGGGGCAAACTATTTGATGACCACCATGCTTCCCGCATCCTGCCAGGCTTCCAACCCGACAGCAAGTTGCGTATGCTGGCACAGCTGAGAGACAGCATTGAGATTATTATCGTCATCAGTGCCGAAGATATCGAGAAGAACAAGATACGTGCCGACCTGGGCATCACCTACGATGAGGATGTGCTTCGTCTGCGTGATGAGTTCATGAAGCGCGACTTCATGGTGGGCTCTGTGGTCATCACTCACTATAATGGTCAAATGGCTGCTGACCAGTTCCGTCATCGACTGGAGCGCATGGGCATCAAGACTTATATCCACTACCCTATTGAAGGCTATCCACACAACGTGGCTCTGATTGCGAGCGATGAAGGCTATGGAAAGAACGACTTTGTAGAGACCTCTCGTGAGCTGGTCATTGTAACGGCTCCAGGTCCTGGCAGTGGCAAGATGGCTGTTTGCCTGAGTCAGTTGTATAACGAGAACCGACGTGGCAAGCGTGCCGGCTATGCCAAGTTCGAGACCTTCCCTGTATGGAGCCTACCGTTGAAGCACCCTGTCAACATCGCCTACGAGGCAGCTACTGCCGACCTCAACGATGTGAACATGATTGACCCCTTCCACCTGGAGGCATACGGCAAGATTGCTATCAACTATAACCGTGACATCGAAATCTATCCCGTGCTTAATGCTTTGTTCGAAGGCATCTATGGCGAGAATCCTTATAAATCACCCACCGACATGGGTGTCAACATGATTGGTTTCTGCATCAGTGATGACGAGGTTTGTTGCCAAGCATCACGCGACGAAATCATCCGCCGCTACTATACTGCTACCAACAAACTTGCCGACGGTGCCTGCAACGAGAGCGAGGTAAACAAGATTCTCATGCTGTTCAACCAGGCGAAGATTACCACTGCCGACCGCAAGACTACTGTGGCGGCTAACGAACGTAAGCAACTGACAGGCCAACCAGCCTCAGCTATGGAGCTGGAAGATGGTACTATCATCACTGCCAAGACTACTACGCTGTTGGGTTGCAGTGCTGCGTTAATCCTGAATGTAATCAAATACTTGGCTGGCATCAGTCACGACGTGAAGTTGATTCCACAAAGCATGATTGAGCCTATCCAGAAGACCAAAATAGAGTATTTGGGTGGCAATAACCCACGCCTGCATACCGACGAGGTGTTGGTTGCCCTTAGTGTCCTGTCACAGCATGATGACCAGTGCCGTCGTGCCCTCGAGCAACTTCCCCATTTACGTGGTTGTCAGGTTCACACCACCATCATGCTGGGTGAAGTAGATCGCAAGATCTTCAAGAAACTCGGTTGCGACCTCACCTGTGATCCGGTGAAGAAGAAGTGAGATACGAAACAACTCCATGGGCAGGCAGATTGGCTACAAAGGCTGGTTTGCCTGCTATTTTTATATTCAGCTGTCTAGCATCTCCACGGTTACTGATAATCAAACCGTAGGAACCATCTGGATTCACGAAGGCGGCATATGTTATACCATCACCTGCATTGCTGCTTGATGCCAGACGATAAGCTCCAGGCTTGGCAGCCACACTCATGTGTGCCATCGCATAGAAATGCGAGTTACGGGTAATGGTGGTATAATCCGTATTGTCAATATCCACCACACCATAGCACGTTGCACAGGCACCTTCCCCACGATGCGGACCACGATCATTATCTAGCATCAGGTTCCACACCACAGCTCCTCGACACCATCCATTCACAGTAGCCAGACCGAGTTGCTCAACATCCCTCAACAACGACTTTTCCAAGTCCCTGCCATTGTTCCAAGTACCGATGCTCGCCTCACTGAACACCAGTTCCTTGTCGGGAGCCTCCTGGTAGATACGCAACAGCTCCTCTGGCCTCCCCCCATAGTTGTGATAAGCGGATCCGGCAAAGAACCTGGCTGCTTCCGCATCAGCATAGATGTGCAACGGATACTGCTGCTGGTCAGGCATGCCATCATAGTTATAGTTATGATCGAAAGCATACACCTTCACATCCAGTGCAGCTTTTCGCAAAGCAGGTCCCAATGCCTCCTTCACAAATGCCTGTTGCTCTTTCCAACCCATGAACAACGATGCTGAGTTACCTCGATTCAACGGCTCGTTCTGTGGCGTCACACAATAAATGGGCACTCCAGCTTTCTGCATAGCCTCAATCCATAGCACGAAATAGCGGGCATAATCCTGATAATAAACAGGGTTCAGCTGACCGCCCGTCCAAGAATCGTAAGGCACAGGCTCATCCAAGCTCTTCACCTTCATCCATTTCGGACAAGTCCACGGTGTTCCCATGATCTTCAAGGAAGGATTAATGGCCAGTATCTCCTGCAAGGCAGGTATCACATACTTCGTCTCTTCCACCGTCAAGCCAAAGTGCTCGATGCCGGGCTCATCGCAGAGCGTATATTCACTCAGCGAGAAGTCGGAACAACCGATGCTTACCCTGACATAGCTGAAACCCACCTTGCTCGGTGAGAAAGTTTCTTCCAAGAAAGCATGTCTGGCTTCGGCAGGCATCAATGAGAGGTTATAAGCCGTAGAGCCGGTGATGGCTGCCCCAAAGCCATCAATCTCCTGGTGTCGCACGGCTGGATTGATATCTATCACAGGTAACCCGGGCTGAACAGCTCCCCATGCTGTTGTTCCCTGTGTCAAGTCCAGTGTACGCGTCACGTCGGTGGCAAAGCATGTCACCGCTTGTTGTGCATAGGATGCCAAGCTCATCGCCAGTACCCCAATCAGAATCAGAATCTTTTTCATCATTCGTGCAGGTTTTAAATGCGATACAAAGATACAACAATTTCCGCAGATTTGCAAGAGGGTATTATTAACATCTATCATAATCCTTATTCTTTTGACAACATTCACCATTACATGTACTTTTCTGCCTGACTATTCATCCGAATGTCGCCAATGAGACGAGGAAAAGCCGGCTATGGGCGGAAAGAATGCGTCCTACGGGTCACCGCAATATCAGCTACGGATTGTCGGAATATTTCGCATACCCTGATGGGAATGCTTCCCTTCGAACGCACAAAATACTGCGACAAGTCATAAAAAGGCTTCGGTTCATGGGGGGGGGGGGCAACACGTGCCATCCAAAACCAACCAACATGGCAAAACAAACAACAAAATACCTGCAAAAATCCTTTAGACCTACTACATTTTCTTGCCAAAAAACTTGCAGAACGTCATAATATTTTGTATCTTTGCATAGTTTTAGCACAACCGAAAAACTTGTAGATTATGAAGAAAGTTTATGTATTTTTTGCTGATGGCTTCGAAGAAATCGAGGCGTTTACGCAAGTGGATGTATTGAAGCGTGCCGGTGCCGATGTAGTGATGGTATCTGTTACGCCAAACGAAATAGTAGTAGGTGCTCACGATGTGTCGGTGCTGTGCGACAAGAACATCGACAGTTGTGACCTGATGGACGCCGACTTGCTGTTGCTACCAGGTGGCATGCCAGGTGCACAGGCCCTGAGCGAGTGCGAGTTTTTAGGCAAGGCATTGCAGAGGCAGGTGAAGGAAGGGAAACCCGTGGCCGCTATCTGCGCTGCCCCGATGGTATTGGGCAAATTAGGCATCCTACAAGGCAAGCATGCCACCTGCTATCCTGGCTTCGAAGGCTTTTTGGCTGGCGCCACCTACACAGGAGCATCAGTAGAGCGCGACGGCCTCATCATCACTGGTAAAGGACCTGGTGTGTCGCAGCAGTTCGCTTTTGCTGTGGTTGACCTGCTGTTTGGCGCAGACAAGGTGGCTGAGTTGAAGGCTGCCATGATGGTGGAGGCATGAAGCGATACGCCATCATAGTTGCTGGCGGCAAGGGCTTGCGCATGGGTGGAGAAGTACCCAAGCAGTTCTTGCCGATTGGTGATGGCAAGCCTATATTGATGCATACACTCCAAACATTCAATAGCTTCGACTCCCAGATGCAATTGATTTTGGTGTTGCCAGCCGACCAGCAAGACACGTGGCAAGAGCTGTGCCGCCAACACGGATGCAGCACCCCCCATCAGGTAGCAACAGGTGGAGAGACTCGTTTCCACTCGGTGAAGAATGGCTTGGCTTTGATCCCCAACGAGGCCAATGCCGTAGTGGGAGTGCACGACGGTGTTCGTCCTTTTGTGTCGCAGGAGGTATTACAACGATGCTATAGGTTGGCAGAAGGGAAACAGGCCGTGATACCGGTAATCCCTGTCATTGAGACAATCAGAAAATTACATGATTCCGAGATTTCTAAAACCGTTCCCCGCAGCGAGTATCGCTTGGTACAAACACCCCAAGTGTTTAGCGTAGATTTACTGAAACGTGCCTATGAGCAGCCTTACACCACTGCTTTCACCGACGACGCTTCAGTAGTGGAGGCTATGGGCCATCCCGTATGGCTCACAGAGGGTAACCGCGAGAACATCAAGCTCACCACCCCTTTTGACCTGAAGATTGCAGAAAGCCTATTGAGATGATTGAACAGCTGGACGTGAAATTCATCAGTGGCGTGGGGCCGCAACGAGCGAACCTACTTGCCAAGGAGCTGGATATTCATTCAGTTCAAGACTTGCTATATTATTTCCCCTACAAGTACGTAGATCGCAGCCAGATATACCCCATCAACGAGGTGACGGGCGACATGCCCTATATTCAGGTACGTGGACAAATCGTATCGTTTGAGACAGCTGGCGAAGGAAGAGTCAAGCGTCTCATTGCACACTTCACTGACGGTACGGGCTTCATCGACCTCATTTGGTTTCAGGGCATCAAGTATGTAACCAACCGCTACAAGTTGCACCAGGACTACATCGTGTTTGGCAAGCCTGGCGTATTCAACGGACGGGTAAATATTGCCCACCCCGACCTGGATCCTGCATCAGAAGTGCAAATGAACAATTTGGGGTTACAGCCATATTACAACACCACAGAGAAGTTGAAGCGCTGCTTCCTCAACTCGCACGCCATCGAGAAGATGATGCAGAACGCAGTGATGTTATTGAAAGACCCATTGTCTGAAACACTTACCCCAGAGATTATTGCCCAGCAACACCTGATGTCCCTGACGGATGCCCTGCGCAACATCCATTTCCCCCAGAATAACGAAGCCCTTAGACAAGCCAAGTTCCGCCTAAAGTTCGAGGAACTGTTCTACGTACAGCTTAACATCCTGCGCTATGCCAGTGACCGACGACGCAAATTCCGTGGCTATGTGTTCCAACATGTGGGTGCTTACTTCCACACGTTCTACCGCGACTACCTGCCCTTTGAACTGACCAATGCACAAAAGCGAGTGCTTCGCGAAATACGTGCCGACATGGGCAGTGGCAAACAGATGAACCGCTTGCTACAAGGCGATGTAGGCAGCGGCAAGACGATGGTGGCACTAATGAGTATGCTCCTCGCCCTTGACAATGGATACCAAGCATGTTTGATGGTACCTACGGAAATCCTTGCCAACCAGCACTATGAAACCCTGTGCCGTCAATTGGAAGGCTTAGGTGTACAAGTGGAACTACTCACTGGCTCCATAAAAGGCAAGAAACGTGAGGACATCCTGCAACGCCTCATCAACGGTGAGGTGCATATACTGATTGGCACCCATGCCCTGATAGAAGACGGCGTAAACTTCGCCCACCTCGGGCTGGCGGTAATCGACGAGCAGCATCGCTTTGGCGTGGCACAACGTGCCCGATTGTGGGCAAAGAGTCTGCAACCGCCTCACGTGTTGGTAATGACTGCCACACCTATCCCAAGAACCTTGGCAATGACACTCTATGGCGACCTCGATGTTTCTGTCATTGACGAGTTACCCCCTGGTCGTAAACCCATCGCCACCCTGCATCAGTTTGATAACCGCAGGCAACAACTCAATGCGTTCATCCGCAAGCAGGTGAGTGAAGGCAGGCAAATCTATATTGTCTATCCACTCATCAAGGAAAGCGAAAAGATTGACCTCAAGAACCTGGTGGAAGGCTATTCACAGGTATGTGACGACTTCCCCGATCTGACAGTGGCACAGGTGCACGGACAAATGAAACCTTCCATTAAAGACGAACAAATGCAACGCTTTGTACAAGGCGAAGCACAGATATTGGTAGCTACCACCGTGATAGAAGTGGGGGTGAATGTGCCTAACGCCTCAGTTATGGTCATTCAGAATGCCGAGCGCTTCGGGCTGTCACAGTTGCACCAGTTGAGAGGGCGTGTAGGACGAGGTGCTGACCAGTCGTATTGCATCCTTGTGACAGGATTCAAACTGGCAGAAGACACCAGGAAACGCATTGAAATCATGGTACGTACCAACGATGGCTTCGAGATAGCAGAAGCCGACCTGAAGTTGCGTGGCCCTGGTGACCTGGAGGGTACCCAACAGAGTGGCATGGCGTTCGACTTGAAGATTGCCGACCTGGCTCGTGATGGACAAATCCTTCAACTGGCTCGCGATAAAGCAGAGAAAATCGTAGAGGAAGACCCCACTTGCGAACTGCCGAAATATAATCTTTTATGGCGTCAGCTGAAGGCTTTACGCAAGACCAATGTCAACTGGTCGGCCATCAGCTAAATATGTTATTCAACACATTTAAGACAATTAAACATATATTTTTTTGGCTGAAAGGTAAAATTGTCTTACCTTTGTGCGATTAGTGGAATTATAGTGTCGTGCAAGCGACCCTAAAAAGGATTATTATTTATGAAGATTAGTTTTGTTAAGACTATCATATTTACAGTTTCTTGCATGTTCAGCATGGGCATGTCCGCTCAAGACCTGATAGCACGTCAGGCACCTGTGGATGTGAAGCTTAAGAGCGTTGACTCGCTGGCTTTACAGAAGGCCATTAAAGTTGAACAAGCAGAATTTCCAAGCTTAGAAATCTACCAGTCGTGGGACAATGAATTTGTAAATTCATATGCTAACGCTGTATTGCCAGATACATATACTTTCGACTTGACAGGTTTTTGCATGCCTACCCCCAGCACGCAGATCAATGATGTATTTGGATATCGTCCACGCAGGCGTCGTGCACATGCAGGATTGGACATTAAGGTAAACGTAGGTGACACCATCCGCTCGGCATTCGATGGCAAGATTCGCATTGTGAAGGACCAGGGCCGAAGAGGTTATGGCAAATACATCGTGATTCGTCATGACAACGGACTGGAAACAGTATATGGTCATCTGTCAAAGCAATTGGTGAAAGAAGACCAGTTGGTTCGCGCAGGCGATGTGATTGGCTTGGGTGGCAATACCGGTCGTTCTACAGGATCTCACCTGCATTTCGAGACCCGCTTCTTGGGCATAGCCATCAACCCAGCTCTGATGTTCGATTTCGAGAAACAGGACGTAACAGCTGACAGCTATACTCATTCATTCAAAAAACAGCCGTCAGAGAAACGCACCAAGGTGAGGGCAAACGCCAAGGTACCAACGACACAGCCGCAGGTAGCCAATGGCGAGGGTGTATATTACAAGGTAAAGAGTGGCGACACTTTGTCGAAGATTGCTGCTAAGCAAGGAGTCACTGTCAATCAGCTTTGCCGCCTCAATGGCATCACCACCAGCACTGTTCTGCAAATCGGACAGGTGCTTAGATGTTCGTGAAAATAACTATAATTACATAAAAATAGGGTGCTTTTATATAAATTAAGAGCACCCTTTTTATTTTATCCCACTAATTTACTATCTTTGCAACAAATTAATAAAGACATGAGAGATACCAGGGCACAGTTTGAACAAGTGATAGCCGAATGTCGCGACCTGTTCGTCAAGAAGCTACACGATTACGGAGCCGCTTGGCGCATCATGCGCCCGTCGTCAGTAACCGACCAGATATTCATCAAGGCCAACCGCATTCGCACCTTAGAAGTAAAAGGAGTTTCGATGGTGGGCGAAGGCATCAAACCCGAGTTTATGGGCATCGTTAACTATGGCATCATCGCCCTGATACAGTTGGAACTGGGTTATGCCGAACATGAGGACATCGACGAGAAAAAAGCAATCGAGCTGTACGACAAATATGCCAAATCGACCCTGGAGCTGATGTTAGCGAAGAATCACGACTATGACGAGGCGTGGCGCAACATGCGGATTACATCCTATACCGACTTGATACTGATGAAGATAAACCGTACCAAGCAGATAGAGGACTTGGCTGGCATTACCTTGGTATCAGAAGGCGTGGATGCCAACTATATGGATATGATCAACTATTCAGTATTTGGACTGATTAAACTGAACTTTGGCGACTAGGTGGAGAAATAGCGTGACATGGAGGTGGGTGGTAAATATCTGCCGCTTCATCTTGGGGGCAACATTTGTGTTCTCAGGCTTCGTGAAAGCTGTTGACCCACTGGGTACATCGTATAAGATACAGGATTACTTGACGGCCTTCGGACTGTCAGAGCTGGTACCCGACATGGTGCCCATAGCCTTGTCTGTGGCACTGGCGGTACTGGAATTTGGTGTGGGTGTACACCTGATGTTGGGCATCAAACGACGTGCCACCACCCGTTTGGCATTGCTGATCATGATAGTGATGACGCCGTTGACGCTCTATTTGGCTTTGACCAACCCCATCAGCGACTGCGGTTGTTTTGGCGATGCACTGGTACTGACCAACTGGCAAACATTTGGCAAGAATGTGGTGTTGCTGATTTGTGCCATCGTAGTGTTCATTACGCCTTGGAATATGGTGAGATTCCTGACGAAAAAGATGGAATGGACACTGTCAAACTATAGTGTGGTATTCGCTTTTGCTTTAGCCGTTTATTGCTTAGCGACATTGCCCATTATCGACTTCCGTCCATACAGGATAGGGAACAACATCCGTGAGGGTATGGTGATCCCTGAGGGCGCTAAGCCAACGGTCTTTGACACACGCTTCGTGATGGAGAAAGATGGTGTGAAGCAGACCTTCACCATAGATAATTACCCCGATAGCACTTGGACTTTCATCAGTGCCGAAACGGTGGTAGTGGAGAAAGGTTATGAACCACCCATCCATGATTTCGTGATGGAGGAGATGGAAACGGGCGATGACATCACCGATGATGTATTAGACGACCCTGGATATACCTTCCTGCTGGTGATGCACCGAACAGAAGAGGCTAACGAGGGAAACATCGACCTCATCAATGAGTTGTACGAATACAGCAAGGAACATGAGTATAAGTTCTATGCTTTGTCGTCGTCGTCAGCTGAAGCCATCGAGCTATGGCGTGATCGCACGGGGGCAGAATATCCATTCTGCATCATGGACGATATCACCCTGAAGACGATTGTTCGTAGCAACCCGGGATTGGTGCTCATCCGCGAAGGTATGATACTTAACAAGTGGTGCGACTCCCAGATACCTGACGAGTTTAAACTGACAGCTCCACTGGAAGAGTTGACATTGGGTCAGACTAAAGAAGTAAACGACCTCAAAACCTTGGGTTGGGTATGCGTGTGGTTCTTGGTGCCATTGGCATTGATAGTATTGATTGACAGAATATTTAACAAAAAGAATAACAACAAGAATAACAACAAATTAATTAAAAGAAGTATGAGAAAGAAAATTGTAGCAGGTAACTGGAAGATGAACATGAACCTGCAAGAAGGTGTAGCTTTGGCTAAGGAGTTGAACGAGGCATTGGCAGCAGATAAGCCTAACTGTGACGTAGTAATCTGCACCCCATTTATCCACCTGGCAACTGTTGCACAGTTCCTGAATCAGGACGTGATTGGTCTGGGTGCCGAGAACTGCGCAGATAAGGTTAAGGGTGCTTACACTGGTGAGGTATCAGCAGAGATGGTAAAGAGCACAGGCGCACAGTATGTGATTCTGGGTCACTCAGAACGTCGTGAGTACTACAAGGAAACTCCTGAGATTCTGAAAGAAAAGGTGCTGTTGGCACTGGCTAATGGTCTGAAGGTTATCTTCTGCATCGGCGAGAGCTTGGCTGAGCGTGAGGCTAACCAGCAGAACGAGGTAGTAAAGGCTGAGTTGGAAGGTTCAGTATTCAACCTGAGCGCTGCGGAATTTGCTAACATCATCATCGCTTACGAGCCAATCTGGGCTATAGGTACTGGCAAGACTGCTACCGCTGAGCAGGCTGAAGAGATTCACGCTTACATCCGTGGTTGCGTAGCTGAGAAGTATGGTGCTGAGGTAGCTGACAACACTTCTATCCTCTATGGTGGTAGCTGCAAGGCAAGCAACGCTCCTGAGCTGTTTGCGAAGCCTGACATCGATGGTGGCCTGATTGGTGGCGCTTCTCTGAAGTGCACTGATTTCAAGGGTATTATCGATGCTTGGAAGAAATAAAATATCTATTGTTTCCCGCCGTCTGGCGGGAAACAATATTACAAAAAGAAAAATGAAAAGAATAGCCACAATCATTTTATGTATGTTTGCTTTGACAATGTCGGCATTCGCACAGCGTGACATTGTAAAGAGTCTGCAGACGGATGTAGCAGGACAGGGCAAGGTCACCATCCACCAAGATGAAAAAATTACCGCACTGGTGAATGGCACTGGCGGCACTGCTGCCAACATTGGTCGTTCTGGAGAGAAGAAAGAACTGAAACGTCAGGGCTACCGCGTACAGGTCTATGCAGGGAACAACACCAGCCGTTCACGCAACGAGGCACAGCAGATGGCAAGCAAAGTAAAGCAGTATTTCCAGGATGCACAGGTATATGCTTACTTCGTATCACCACGTTGGCTTTGCCGTGTGGGTAATTTTTCCAGCATCGAGGAAGCTGATGCCATGATGCGACAGTTGAAATCTACAGGCCAGTTTAAGGAAGTCTCTATTGTGAGGGATCAAATTACGATTGACTTTTAAAGTAATATAATATGTTAGGGAAAGAAGTAGTAGCAGAAACTCCAGAATTAGAGGAATTAAAAGGACACATTCACCGTATGCTTACCCTGGTGGGTGAGGATGCTAATCGTGAAGGATTGCTCAAGACACCTGAGCGCGTGGCAAAAGCCATGATGACACTCACAGGTGGCTACTCCATTGACCCTCACGAGGTACTCAACTCAGCTAAGTTCAAGGAGGACTATAGTCAGATGGTGATCGTGAAGGACATTGACTTTTATTCTCTTTGCGAGCACCACCTTTTACCTTTCTTTGGCAAGGCGCACGTCGCTTATATCCCTAACGGCTATATCACGGGCCTCAGCAAGATTGCCCGAGTGGTAGATATCTACTCACATCGACTGCAGATACAAGAACGCATGACCTCACAAATCAAGGAGTGCATCCAGCAGACTCTCAACCCATTGGGTGTGATGGTGGTGATAGAGGCAAAGCACATGTGCATGCAAATGCGAGGGGTGGAGAAGCAGAACTCCATCACCACAACCTCCGACTTCACCGGAGCATTCAATCAAGCAAAGACGAGGGAAGAATTTATGAATTTGATTAGGGGTTAGAACGATAGCACTACCCGTTCACCCAATCGTTTGGCAAGCTCGGCCTGTATTTCGCGCAATTCTGTATAACGCTGGATGGTCTGTGCGCATTTAATCTGATCTGCAGCTACAACAGGGTCTTGTAGTTGTTGCATCACCTCCTTCAATTCCTCATTAATGATGGCATATTTATAGCTGGTGGCAATCTCAATTGCCAACTCCTCCAGTCGTTTATCGTCAGTTATAATCGTCTGATTCTTGAAATGATACTTACTGAGCTGGTAACGGTCACTCACCAGTTCCAATGCCATTTGGCTGATGGCACTATCCGGATGGTTGATAAAATACCGCTCGGCACAGAAATCGGCATCAAGCCTATGCTCCACAGCTTGACGGAACATCTCCCTAAACAATGGATCAGACAATTCAATGCCGTCTTGCGACAAGTTGTTATCCAAGAACTCTATTACAGTCACCTGGATGGTATTACCTTCCTCATCCGTCAGCTCACACATCGTCTGCTCGCCATGGCGAACCAAGAGTTGCATCACCAGATGTTCATACTTATAAAGAGCTTTTTTTGATTGAACATTGAACGTTGACCGTTGAACCTTGACCATTGACGATTGACCATTGAGAATTGATTCCTCATTGGCATCAATCGGTGCATCAAGCATTGGTGGATTTTCAGGAGGGGCCTGCTCTTCTGGCGTCTGAGCTGTTGTAGGCATAGCAGCTTTCTTCTCCTCCGCGCGCTTGTTCGCCAGTCGCTGATCTGCTACATATCCTACCATACGTTTCTCCTCTATGCCCAACATATCTGCGGCTTCTTTGATGAACACATCACGCATGATGGCTTCAGGAATGATGGCAATAGACTTGGTAACCTCACGGATAGCTTCGCCTCGCTTCAACGGATCGTTACCTGCTTGACGCAACAGCAAGCTGGTTTTGAAACGGATATAATCTGTAGCATTATCATTGATGAATTGACGATACTCCTGAGCAGTATGCTTACGGGCAAAAGAGTCAGGATCGTCACCGTTAGGCAGCAGACACACCTTCACCGTCATACCTTCCTGCAACAGCATCTCGGCACTTCGAGTAGCAGCATGGATACCAGCCTCATCACCATCATAAAGTAATATAATATTATTGGTAAAACGGTGCAGTATGTTAATCTGGTACTTACTGAGGGCAGTACCTGAATTGGCCACCACATTCTCCACTCCACACTGGTGCATGGAAATCACATCAGTATAACCCTCTACCATATAGACGCAGTCTTCCTTCACGATGGCCTTCTTCGCCTGATAGATGCCATAGAGTTCACGTTCCTTGTGAAATATCTCAGAGTCAGGAGAATTGACGTACTTCTGCGCCACACCCTTGGTGCGTGAGTCGAGCAAGCGTCCACCAAAAGCAACAACCTTGCCACTCAGACTGATCCAAGGGAAGATGACACGACCGGCATAACGATCCACCAGCTGTCCGTCGTCACGTTTGTAGCAGATTCCTGTACCCTTGGCCACCGCCACATCCTTTCCATCCACCTTTGTCTTAACCTCATAAGATGCCAAGAACTTCTCATTATACCCCTTCGCCAATGCGGCTTTTGGGAAGGCGTCACGCTGCTGCAAGGCATAACCCAACTGGAACTTTTCAATGATATCATCGCGGAAACCACGATTGCGGAAATAAGCCAAACCAATGCTACGTCCGTCAGGGTTATTCAACAAGATATCATGGTAGTAATCACGTGCAAACTGATTGACAATAAAGGCACTCTCACGGTCATTCTGCGCTTGTCGCTCCTCCGTACTCAACTCACGCTCCTTCACCTCGATGCCATATTTCTTCGCCAGGTACTTCAGTGCCTCGACATAGGTAATCTGCTCGTGCTCCATAATGAAGTGCACGGGGGTGCCACCCTTACCACAGGCAAAGCACTTGCAGATATTACGCGAGGGCGATACGGAGAATGAAGGCGTTCGGTCATCATGGAACGGACACAAACCCACATAATTCACCCCGCGCTTGCGCAACGTGACAAAGTCAGACACCACATCCACAATCTGGGCGGCATCCAGAATCCTATCTACTGTAGCCTGATCAATCATATCTGATGCGAAAATACATATAAATTGGCAAATACCCAAGTGAAATCTCGAATAAAAAACATCAGCTTATTATCTGAAAGGAAGGTAAAGGCAGGTATAATTCAGCTGCGATAAGCTCCTGGGCTGGTGCCAAGGTAGTTCTGTACAAAACGACTGAAATAGGCAGTTGAAGAGAAGTTAAACTCATCAGAAATCTCTACCAGCGAAGCATTGGAGTGGCGCAAGCAGCGCTGTATCTCTATAATAGTATAACGATTAATCCAATAGTTGGCTCCATATCCACTTACACGCTTAGAAACCTCCGACAGATATTTGGGTGTCACACACAGGATATCGGCATAGTAGCTCACCTCACGGTTCTTTACATAATCACCTCGTGAAAGCAATTGCAAGAAACTGTTCATCAACTGCGCATTGGGGTATGACACATCCTCACCTGGATAGAGTCGTTTGTGGAAATCGAAGAAATCAAGAAACATCATCTGGCAGGCACAACTCACAACATCGTTCTTGAAAGGATGATTGTCCTGCAAACGCAACTTCACTTCGTCAAAATCGCGCTGACAGCGAGATTGCCCTGCTTCATCAAGCGTCATAATTGGATTGATGAAAAGCATCAATGAACCACGAATACCATAGTTATTGCGAGGTGTTGACATCTCAATAAAAGTGGGTGTAATATAGATGGCATCAGCTTCGCAATCAGACGATGGCAACACATCAGTGATGAGTCGCTGCATGCGCACAATCATGCACTGTCCTGCCTCCAACAACATGGGCTCACCATGATACTTCAGCTCTACCCTCCCCCTTTTCACATAGATATGTGCCACATAGTCAATCACATCGTCTGAAGCCAAACCCTCAACACTTGGTTTAACAATAACATTCTTAGGTTCAAAATCCATAGCCATCATCTTTTTATCTCACCCACAAAGGTAACAACAAATAAAACTTTGGCAAAATAATCAAATCTATTTTGTCATACCAAATCGCAAAAAAAGAAAAAAGGGTAATAATCTCAGCATTATTCTCAACTATTAAACCAAGTAAAACTCATAAATTTGCAACAAAATAATTTTAAATGAAGAATTATGAATACCATTAAGAGAATGACACGCAGAGAAGCGCTGAAGAATCTCGGGCTTTTAGCTTCAGGCGCTTTCATACTAGGCACAAGCAATGTGCTTACATCCTGCACAAATGACAATGGCAAGAAACGCATAGTTTTCTATTTCACAGGTTCCGGCAACAGTCTGTATGTGGCCAAACACCTCAGTGCCAAGCCACTAAGTATCCCTCAAGTACTTCAAGGTGACCAACTGGAATTTGAAGCAGATGAGATTGGACTGGTCTTCCCCGACTATCAGGGCAAGGCACCCAGCATCGTACAAGAGTTTGCACAGAAGGTGAAACTGAAGGCTGACTATATGTTCAGTGTCATCACCTATGGACTTGACAACTGCCTGGTAACAGAACTATGGGAAGAATATGCCAAGCAATACGGATGGCACTTCAACTACATCAATGTAGTACTGATGCAGGATGTATATCTCCCCATGTTTAACCAAGACCAACAGCGCACGCTGTATGAGCAGAAAGATGAAGAGGGGCAGATAGCACGTGTGGTAGAGGATATCAACACACGACGCGAATGGATCTATGAGATTTCACCAGAAGCACACCAGCGTGGCGAGATGATTATGAATATGGTGTCAAGAAATCCTATCTATCCTGCCACCAGTCAAGCTTCATTCACCATCGACCGCGATTTATGCGTGGGTTGTGGTACATGTGTGAATGTCTGCCCTAAAAAGTGCTATAGTTTTGGTACCAGAGGCATAGAGAACAATGGTGATTGTACCTATTGCATGGCTTGTGCCAACAACTGCCCACAGAAAGCCATCAAGCTACCAAGAGAAGCCAATGCAAATGCGCGTTATCGCCATCCAAAGATCACTTTGCAAGAGATTGTCAGGGCTAACCAACAACATGGATAATACAGCATAGTTGATTTAACCTCCCCCCCCCTCCTCCTATGAAGTGAGGGGGATATTTATATAAAAAAGCTTCACTATCACAGTGAAGCCTTTTTTACATCAACAAACTTAATATCAATGATTGGCACGGTCAGCACCAGGTCCGCCCATACGTGTGGTAAACACAAAAGCAGTAAGCAGCCACTTGCCATTTTCACGAGTAAAAGTCTGCGTTACAAAGAACGGAGTTATCACATCTCTGCCACCTAACTCAGCAGTGAGGACAATAGTACTGTAAACAGCCCAGTTGTCTTCATTGATTTGCTTCACATCCACTCCGTACACATCAGCCTGCTTGTAGAAAATAAATCCCTGGCCAATAGTATTGAGTTCCTGTTCTGTTCCCCAATAACCACCCATGTGAACAAACATGGCATTGGGATGAAAGATATCCTTCAGTGAGGTGGCATCCTTCTGAGCCATCAAGTCCCAAATCTTCTGACTAAGGTCAGCGAATGGCTGAGCCTCTGGCGTATGTGTCTTGTTTTCAAAGTTCTGGAACTGCGCAAAACTTGGGGTAGCCAACGCTACCAACATCATAGCTGCTACAAACAGCGACTTCATCAAATTCTTTTTCATAACTCAATTATTTTATATGTTTTACTTGTTGCAAAGATAGTGCATTACCAGCAATGGGCAATTACCCTAAATCCGCCTTGTATTGTGTTTTTTTCGGGAAAGACAGTTTTCACTTCATAAAATCATAGTCAGGTACCAACTGACGCATCAGGTCATCATCAAATCCTATACGTACACCGTTCTCTTTTGCAAAGAGCATGGTAGCACGGTTGGCATTTGTAAACGCAGGCCATTGTAAGGCAGATGTACTAGGATTGCCAGTACGGGCAAAGCTAATCCATGCATCACTCATGGCATCAGCTACCCGCTGCGCTTCTTCTGTTACCTGTCCACCGCCCATCGGGTTACGCCCTAGGTTATTGAACACATAGGCTATCTCTGCGGTGTGTGGAGTCATCATCAACGGGTTCTGAGGGTTGTCGAAGGCAAACATATAACCATAGACAGGTGCACTCGCCTCTGCTGCACGCAGTGCCATATAGCGAAGAGAATTACTGCGTATCCAACTGTCAACATACAATGCGTCGATAGCGTCACGCTCCGGATAAGCCTTATTAAATGCTGCCACCACTGCATCAGTATGGTTACCAAATCGTTCGCGCAGGCGTTCCTGCTTCTCTTCATTGCTCCATGTGCTCTTATTGCTAGTCTGGAAGTCTGGGTTAAACATCATCATCATCGAGTTCATCTCTGTCATATTGCTACCCACAATCAACGAAACATTACTTGAGACCTTTTGCGAAGCATCAGGTTGTTGAGGCAAGAAATCGCCATCCATAACAGGAGCCCACGACATATTGCCAGGGTTGTTGAATCCGTCTTTGAGTCCTAAGCGTGTAGCCACTTCGCGCAATGCCTCATCGCCGACCTGGTTCAGTTGCTGATAAGGCAATGTCTGCAATTTATCCACATCTGTGGCAGAGATATTCAATTTATTGAGCAAAGCTTCAGTCACCTGTCTGGCGATTGACTGTTCAGTCACTCTCATGCCCAAGCTCTCCACTGCCCCACTCTCGATGATGCCTTTCTGATAAAGGCCCTGTGCTGTCGGTGCAGCATTAAGCACAATGATCTTGGCACCACCTCCAGACTCGCCGAAAAGTGTGATATTATCAGCATCACCACCAAAAACTGCTATATTCTGCTTTATCCATTGCAGAGCAGCCATGATATCAAGAATGCCCACGTTGCCGGAATACTTGTACTTTTCTCCATAAGCCGACAGGTCCAAATGCCCGATAACATTCAGACGATGGTTAATGGAAACCACCACAACATCACCCCTACGGCTCAGGTTCTCTCCATCTGTAGTTACATCTGCAGATGAACCACTCTGGAAGCCTCCACCATGTAGCCACACCATCACGGGACGCTTACCAGCATCATTGATGGCAGGTGTCCATACATTAAGGTTCTGGCAATCGTCACCCATATTACTTTGCATCTGGCCAAAGCCCATAGATGCCTGATAGCTTATCTGACCATAGTCGTTGAATTGCCTTACACCCTGCCATGCATCAGCTGCTTGGGGAGGCATAAACCGTTCTGCCTTGGCATAAGGTATGCCTTTATAGACATAGATGCCATTGCTGACACTGCCCTCTGCCACTCTACCGGAAATTGTTACTTGTGTATTCTGTGCTCCTGACACACAGGAAACAAGAGCGGTCACTAATAAAAATAATAGTTTCTTCATATCTTAAAACACTATTGAAATTCTACATTTCTATCGCACAATCTTAGAGCCTCCAAACACTTCGCTCATCTCCATGCTGTCGAGGGCAGCATCAATGCGTTTCAGCTCATCGGCAGTCATTTCAATGTCGGCACTGCCCGCATTCTCTTCCAAGCGTGCGGTCTTACGGGTACCAGGGATAGGCACAATACCCTTGTTGATCATCCATGCCAAAGATATCTGTGCAGGTGTAGCTTCATACTGGGCAGCCAACCGATTCACCAAGTCAAAGAGAGCTTGGTTCTTATCAAAGCTCTCCTTGCTATACTGTGGCATGGAAGCACGGAAGTCGGTTTTCTGATCAAACTGCGACTGGGTATTATAGCATCCAGTAAGCAAGCCATTGGCCATGGGTGAGAAAGCCACGAAACCTACACCTAACTCCTTCACAACAGGGAAGAGGTTTTCGTGCCAGCGTGCCATCATGGAATAACGGTTCTGTATAGCTGCCACTGGGCATACCGCATGGGCACGACGCAGGTAATCTTCATTGGCTTCCGAGATTCCCCAATAGAGAATCTTGCCTTCTTTGATAAGCTCTGCCATTACCTCAGCGACCTCTTCCGGTTGCACCTTCGGGTCAATACGATGCTGGTAGTAAAGGTCGATATGATCCGTCTGCAAACGGCGCAAAGAGCCTTCCACAGAGTTGCGTAGTGAAGCACGGCTGGCATCCGTTATCAAAGGATGTGTCGCATTGCCGTCATCGCTGTCGTCAAAGCGGATACCTCCTTTGGTGGCCAATACTATTCTGTCGCGTACAGGCCCCAGTATTTCACCCAACATGCGTTCATTATGGTGAGGGTCATAGTCTGAACCATACACTTCAGCAGTATCAAAAAAAGTGTAGCCCAAATCAATGGCTTTCATGACGACCTCATGGATGTCTTTCAGATTCATCGCTGCCCCATACGCATGGCTCAATCCCATACATCCCATCCCTACGGCAGACACCTTCAGACTTGTATGTCCTAATTCTATTTTCTTCATATTAAGTAACCACCTAATTATTATCTATAATCATCTTCTTGGGCCACCACCAGCGAAGCCCATGGTCTGCTCATAGGTAGCATTGTAGAAACGCTGTTCCTTGTTCAAGCCGCGAATCTCAGCCATTTCAGCATCAGAAAGTTCGAAGTCGAAGATGCTGATATTTTCATTGATGTGGTCAGGATTCTTAGAGCCTGGTATGGCTGAATGACCTTCTTGCATGTGCCAGCGAAGAATGGTCTGTGCCGCACTCTTACCATGTGCCTGACCAATGCGTTTCAAAGTCTCATCTTGCAGCAAAGCCCCATTGCTCCACTGGCCGCCCAATGGATACCAGCACTCTAATTGCAGATTGTAAGGCTTAACAATCTTCTCTTTCACATCCAGTCGCTGTGCATACGGATGGCATTCCACCTGCAGCACCTGCGGCTTAATCTCAGCAGTAGCCATCAGTTCTTTTAATAAAGCCTCACATCGCTCATCAGGATAATCAAAGTTACTGATGCCCAAAGCACGGATCTTACCAGCTCTGTAGGCTACCTCCATTGCATGATAAGCTTCAAGCACACGCCCTACAGGCTGGTGCACATAAAGCAAATCAATATAATCCACTTGCAAGCGAGCCAGCATCTCGTCGATGGCACGAGGGGTAATGTCGTTACCATAATCATTTACCCAAAGTTTACTGGTCACCCAGATATCCTCACGTTTCAGTCCGCTGTCTTTCACAGCCTGTCCACAACCTTCCTCATCATTGTAAGCATGAGCCGTATCAATATGGCGGAAGCCATTCTGCAAAGCGCTCAACACCGAAGCACGACACACCTCATTGCTTGGCTGCAAGAAAGTGCCTATACCCAGGCGTGGCATCTTCACCCCATTGTTCAGTGTTGCGATGGGAACCCCTGCCTCTTCTAATTTCAGCAGATTTGTAATTTGTGCTTTAGGATAGCCAGTTGCCGTAGCAGCTACAGCGAATGACATCATTCTGATAAAATCTCTTCTTTTCATATTATACCTTATTTATATTAATACACTTAATAATTCTTCATCGAGTTTACTGTTGCAAAGATAGCGAGTAAAAACATTGTGCCCATTATGTATTTTTCGGTGAGAAATGCAGAAATTTCGGTTCTTGCAGAAATGTAGTCCAAGCAACCGCAAAATTCACAATAACAACCGAATAAAAGGTATAAGGTATTGTTACCAGCACCACTAACTTTGCAGTCAGAAGAAAGAAATACCTAATATTATAATAAAGAATGAGGGAAATGACAATGATAGCATTAGTAAGCATGCTCATGTTACTGGGCTGTGGTGAGCACGCATCTGAAACAGCCACAATCAATGAAAACCGAATGGAACCAAACACCGTTACCACAGTTTCATCCTATAACCGCGAGAGTCGCATCAGTGATGTGATGGCCAACCCCGCCTTTGGCTCATACGGCCGGCTAATCTTTCCTGTTAACACAAGCTACTGGCGAGGCACTACATTAGAGCAGCTGAGCCTGACGTGGTACACCCACATCAATGCAGACAAAACCGTAGAGGTGGTGAACTACCTGCTTGCACATTCCAACGATTGTTTCTACGACATCTACACAGAAGCCGAGAAGCAAGCCGATCCTCGCAAGCGTGACACAGGGTTATTTTTCTTCAGAGGAAAGCCAGGTCAGCCCTTTGCTGTCTGCAATGCAGGTGGAGGTTTCGATTACGTAGGTGCCATGCATGACAGCTTTCCTCATGCCCTGGAACTTTCAAAGAAGGGCTATAACGCTTTTGCACTTATCTACAGGCCTGGTGCCCAGACCGCCTGCGAAGATTTGGCACGGGCCATAGATTTCATATTCAGCCATGCCAACGAATTAGAAGTTGATACTGACGGCTATTCGTTATGGGGCGGTTCTGCCGGGGCACGAATGGCAGCGTGGGTAGGTGGCTATGGTCCTGCTTATTTTGGAGGTTCGACCCAGCAAAAGGCGGGAACAGTTGTGTTGCAATACACAGGTCTGAGCGAATACTCTGCCGATGATGCTCCAACCTATGTTTGCGTGGGTGACAGCGATGGCATTGCCAGTTGGCGCACGATGCAACGCCGCTTACAAGGCATGGCGACACTAGGCATCCCCGCTGAGTTTCATGTATATCCAGGTTTGGGGCATGGCTTTGGTCTTGGCATAGGTACCGTAGCTGAAGGATGGATCAACGATGCCATACGCTTTTGGGAGAATCAACGTTGATTTCCGCAAAACCGTAAAAAACAACCGAAATAAACATAATGGCAAGTTCTGTAAAAAACACGAACTTTGCAGATGTAAACATATATTATCAACATGCAGACAATGAAGAAAACACTAAAGATGGCTTTTACCGCAGGTATGTTGCTTACCCTGAGCGCTTGTGGCAATTACAATAGCCAAGGTAGTACTACAGAACAGGGCGAAGAAATGTATAGCGTGAATTATTCAGCCACCACAGTGAATCCAAAGGAACACAAACGAGTGGTGATTATAGAAGGCAGTCCGCGCAAGGGTGGCAACACCGACTTGCTGGCTGACGAGTTTGCCCATGGCGCTAAGGAAGCTGGCGGCAGTGTCTATAAGTACTTCTTAGATGATTTTGACCTCAAGTTCTTTGGTGAAGGTGATCAGCAGCGTATGGGACAGAGCCCAATGGAGGCAGATGAGGTGGAGAATCTGGTACTTCAACTTGTAGATGCTGACGTGATTGTACTCTCTTGCCCTGTCTATTTCCTAAATATCACAGGACAGATGAAAACCTTTATAGACCGTACCTTCTCGCATTTCATGGAAATCAAGGACAAGGAGTTCTACTATATTACCGCTTGTGCCGACCCAATAGAGAGCACTGCCGACTATGCCATCGAAGGTTTCAGAGGCTTTACCAAGTGTATCCCCAATCCTACAGAGCGTGGTTATGTAAAAGCCATAGGCATGGGGGCTAAGGGTGCCGTTAAAGGTACTAAGTTCATGACAGAAGCCTACGAATTAGGACTGAGTATTAATAAATAAGGTGACCAACAAACAAAATAAGCAATATGAAGACAAAACTAAAGACACTGACCATGCTGGCATGTGCTGCATTAGGCAGTACAGCATGTTCTGAAAGAGTGAATGCCATGACCGATGCCGAAGGTAACCCTGCAGAAGTGATTACCGCAGAGCCTACCCCTGGTTTCAGCATCCAGTACACCACCGACGTTCCTTCGGCATTCTTCCGCGCCGCCCGTGAACAGGGGAAAGTAGAGAAGGTGGAATACGAGTCGAAAGATTATACTGGTCCCATGACCACTACACACAAACCAGCCTATGTATATGTACCCTATGGCTATGACCCACAGCAGAAATATGACATCATCTACCTGGTACACGGATGGGGAGGCACAGCGCAGGAGTATTTTTTAGGACGTGGTGGAAACGGTCGCACCCCTCTAGTGAATATTTTTGACAACTTGATAGAGCAAGGACTGAGCAAACCTTTCATCGCA